>JAABQG010000056.1 GCA_011391595.1 Hydrogenophaga sp. | reverse complement strand
TGATCAAATGAAGCTTTTGGCAGTTTGTAGCACCGTCGTCCTGCAGACCTGATTCCTCAAAATCATCAAACTCGTCGCCTGCGGACTCAATCACATCGAGCCCCTCCAGGCCCACTTCCCCGTCCCGGCGGCGTTCCCGTTCGATCTGATTCAACTCCTGCAACTTGTTGCGAGCGCCACTGATGGTGAAGCCCTGTTCATACAGCAACTCACGGATCCGGCGAATCATCAGTACCTCATGGTGCTGATAGTAGCGCCGGTTGCCACGCCGTTTCATGGGTCGAAGCTGGGTGAACTCTTGCTCCCAATAGCGCAGCACATGGGGCTTGACGCCACAGAGCTCCCCCACTTCACCAATGGTGAAATAGCGTTTTGCGGGGATGGATGGAAGTGGTTTTTCCATTTAAATCAATATACTGCGCGATAAACATGCGAGATTACTCCAACTCGCTGCGCAGTGCCAGAAAATGTTGAAGGCTGACCTCAAACGCGATGGAATTCATCACGAAGGATCGACCCCAGCCTGGATCTGGTCTTTCAGTTTATGGCTCGCGTGAAAGGTCGCCACACGGCGTGCCTCGATGGGAATTGCCTCGCCGGTTCGCGGATTTCGACCTGGGCGCGGCGCCTTGGTACGTATCTGGAAATTCCCGAATCCCGAGATTCGAACGTCTTGCCCTTCCACGAGACTGTCTGCGATGAGGTCGAAGAAAGCGTCAATCATGTCCTTTGACTCGCGCTTGTTCAAACCGATCTGTTCAAACAGAAGATCTGCCAGCTGGGCCTTGGTGAGCGCTGGTGTTTCCAGGCTCTCAACAGAAAAATCCATGGTCGTTATCCCTGTTCTCTTACCGGCGTCAAGTACGCTGTCGCGCACCCAATGTGGCTGTCAGCTGATTGACCACTGCCACCACCACAGCATCGATTTGCTCTTCTGCCAGCGTCGCCTCATCGCTGTTGAGTGTTAGGCGCACGGCCAGGCTGCGGTCGGCGGGTCCGCCTGTAGCCACCAGGTCCTTGACCGACTTGGGTCGGTACACGTCGAACAGTTGGGCGTCACGCAGGACTCCATTCGTGGGCGCGGCCCACACGGCAGCCATGAGTGCGGCATGGGTGACATTGTCCGCGACCACAACCGCGATATCCCGCTGGACGTCCTGGAACTTGGATACGGGCTGCGGCAAGGGCACCCTGCGCATCAACACAGCCTCGAGTTCCAGCTCAAACAAAACTGGGGCGTTGGCCAACTCGTACCCTTGGCGCCATTTGGGATGGAGTTCGCCCACATAGCCAATCATGCGTCCAGCAATGCAGACCTTGGCGCAGCGGCCTGGGTGCATCGCCGGATGGCTGGCCGGGGTGAACTCGGCTTCCAAAGGGGCCAGCAAGGCTTGCACGTCCCCTTTCACATCGAAAAAATCAACAGCCTGTTCTTTGCGACCCCACTGAAGGGTATCCGATGGTCCACTGGCCAAGCCGGCCACCCGCACGGGCTGGGCAAAGCCTTCCACCGTAGTGTCGGAACTTTTGACGGTCGCATCGCGAAGGAAGACACGGCCGACTTCAAACACCCGCACGCGTGGCGCGCGGCGTGCCTGGTTGAACTTGGCCACCGCCAGCAACGAACCCAGCAACGACGAGCGCATGACACTCATCTGGCTAGCGATCGGATTCAATAGTTTGACGGGGGTCGGATTTGCGCACAGCTCCCGCTCCCATCGCTCGTCGACAAAACTGAAATTGATGGTCTCCTGGTAGCCAAGGGTGGCCAGCAACCTGCTCACGGCATAAGGACTACGTTGTGACTCCGGACGGAGACTGGCCGTGATCGGCGCCAGCGGTGGGGCATGCGGCAACTGGTTGTAGCCCACCATGCGCGCGACTTCCTCAATCAAATCTTCCTCGATCTGCAGATCAAAACGGTAGGACGGTGGCGTGACACTGATCACCCCGTCATGCTGCTTCAAAGGCAGGCCCAGCCGCTCCAGTGCGTTGGCACACTGCGCCTGCGTCAACGGCATGCCAATTACCTTGGCAGCACGGGCCACCCGCAACTGCACAGGCTTTGCTTCTAACTTGCCTGGCTGCAGATCGTTGATCGGTCCGCAGCTTGTCTGACCTGTTCCACAGATATCAAGTATCAATCGGGTAATGCGCTCAATATGCTCGACGGTTTGACCGGGATCAACCCCACGCTCAAATCGGTGCCCTGCGTCCGTTGAAAAGTTGAAGCGGCGCGAGCGACCGGCCACAGCCTTTGGCCACCAGAAGGCTGCTTCGACATAGACGTGTTGCGTGCCATCGGACACTGCCGTGGCGTCACCGCCCATGATGCCTGCCAGTGACTCGACCTGAACATCATCGGCAATTACGCCCACTTTTTCATCCACGGCAATGGAATTTCCATTGAGCAACTTGAGCTGTTCGCCAGGCCGTCCCCAACGCACATCCAGGCCACCATGAATCTTGTCCAGATCAAAGATGTGTGACGGGCGACCCAACTCGAACATGACGTAGTTTGAAATATCCACAAGCGCTGTGACACTGCGCTGCCCACAACGCGCCAACCTATCGATCATCCATTGGGGCGTCGCCGCCTTGGTATTGACGTTGCGGATGACACGGCCCGAGAAGCGTCCGCAGAGATCGGGCGCGCTAATCTTGACCGGCAAGGTGTCCTTGTTTCCAGCTGGAACTGCCTCGATGGACGGCCTAACCAAGGGAGCGCCAGTCAACGCCGCAACTTCGCGAGCAACACCATAGACGCTGAGACAATGCGCCAGGTTGGGAGTGAGTTTCAGCGTGAAAAGTGTGTCATCAAGATTCAAATAGGTGCGAATGTCCTTCCCCAGCGGTGCATCCTGCCCTAGTTCCAGGAGGCCGCCGTGATCCTCTGAGAGTTTGAGTTCACGGGCAGAGCAAAGCATGCCCTGGCTTTCCACACCACGGAGCTTGCCGACCTTTATCTGAAAGGGCGCTCCATCTTCGCCGGGCGGCAACTCAGCCCCGACCAAAGCACAAGGCACGCGAATTCCAACGCGGGCGTTCGGTGCTCCACAGACAATATTGAGCAATTCAGGCTGCCCGATGTCAACCTTGCACACGCGCAGGCGGTCTGCGTTGGGGTGCTGGACCGCGTCCCTGATTTCACCCACAACGATGCGGGTAAACGGGGGCGCCACGGGTTTGAGTTCTTCGACCTCCAGACCGGCCATGGTCAGGATATCGGCCAGCTCCTGTGTGGAGACAGATGGATCGCAGAAAGTGCGCAGCCAGGATTCTGGAAATTGCATGATCAGTCAGGCGTGTTGTTTTTATTGGAATTGCGACAAGAACCGGACATCGCCGTCAAAAAAGAGTCGCAGGTCGTTGACCCCATAGCGCAGCATGGTGAACCGGTCCAAGCCCATGCCGAAGGCAAAGCCGATGTACTTCTCCGGATCCAGACCCATGTTGCGAACCACGTTCGGGTGGACCTGACCAGATCCCGCCACCTCCAGCCAGCGACCCGCCAGCGGACCATTCTGGAACTGGATGTCAATTTCGGCACTCGGCTCAGTGAAAGGGAAGAAACTTGGCCGAAAGCGCAGCACCAGGTCGTCACGTTCGAAGAAGGTACGGCACAAATCCGTGAAAACAAACTTGAGATCCTTGAAGCTCACGTTTTCGCCAATCCACAGGCCTTCACACTGATGAAACATCGGAGAGTGGGTGGCATCACTGTCCACGCGGTAGGTGCGGCCAGGGCAGATGACACGGATTTCGGGCATTGGCAGGCCGGCATCCATCGCCGCCTTGTGCTGTTTGACGTGCTGCAGCGCATGGCGTATCTGAACCGGGCTGGTGTGCGTACGCAAAAGATTGGGCGCCGCATCGCTGCCGCCTTCAACATAGAAGGTGTCGTGCATGGAACGCGCCGGGTGATCTTCCGGGGTATTGAGCGCAGTGAAGTTGAACCAGTCGGCCTCGATCTCCGGCCCCTGAGCCACATCAAACCCCATCGAACCGAAGATCGCTTCGATACGTTCGGTGGTAAGTGTCACAGGATGCAAACCACCCTGCCCGCGCTGGCGACCCGGCAAGCTGACATCGAGCGCCTCAGCCTGCAACTGCGCAAGCAACTCAATTTCGGCCAATGCCTGGCGCCGGTCGCTTAAGGCCGCTTCGATCGCCTGCTTTGCCAAGTTGATTGCCGCGCCGAGTGACTTCTTTTCCTCCACGCTCAGGGCTGCCATGCCCTTCATCAACTCGGTAATGCGGCCAGATTTACCCAGAAATTGCGCCTTGGCATTTTCAAGATCTGCGGGCGTGGCAGCCTCGGAGAATGCCGCCTTGGCGGTATCGACAATCGCGTTCAACTCAGTCATAAACTCTTCTGGAATCTTTGTTTCATTGAAAAAGGGCTAGTGCTTCTTCAAGCCCTAGCCCTTGTTTCTGGTGCGCAGAACGCTACTGATCAGATAGTAGCGCTCCGCCGCGGACTCAAGCAGCCAGTTTGGCCTTCACCTGCTCCACGATGCCAGCGAAAGCGGCCATGTCATGAACAGCAATATCAGACAAAACCTTACGGTCGATCTCGATGTTGGCTTTCTTCAGGCCATTGGCAAACTGGCTGTAGGTCATACCGCACTGACGTGCAGCGGCATTGATACGGGCGATCCACAACTGGCGGAACACACGTTTCTTGGTACGACGGTCACGGTAGGCATATTGCCCAGCCTTCATTACCGCTTCCTTGGCGATACGGAAGACATTGCCGCGGCGACCACGGAAACCTTTTGCGAGGGCCAGAACTTTTTTGTGGCGGGCGCGAGCCGTTACACCACGTTTGACGCGAGGCATGTGATTACTCCTTGTTCGTCGTTAATTAAATGCCGCGACCGGGCAACATCTGGGCCATCGAAACCATATTGGTTTCATGTACCGTGATGGCACCGCGCAGATGGCGCTTATTCTTGGTGGTCTTCTTGGTCAGGATGTGACGCTTGAAGGCTTGTCCGCGCTTGACGGTTCCACCCGGACGAACACGGAAGCGCTTTTTGGCGCTGCTTTTGGTCTTCATTTTGGGCATTTGAATGCTCCTGTTTATCTGTGCTCGTGAGGCGTCTGCAAACTGTTTGCAGCCTTGATGGCCCCGAGCCACTTGTGTAGAGAGTTCAACCTCTCTGCGTATACCGGGAAAACTCCCCGGTACTCCACGACAGGTCGTCAAACCTGCCGCTCTAACAGGGCGACCTTGCGATCACCCTGAAAATTCAGACCGGCGCTACAGGCGCCGCTTCAGCAACCGGCTTGGTTGCTACTTTTCTCTTGCCCGGTGCAATCATCATGATCATCTGCCGGCCTTCAAGCTTCGGATACTGCTCAACCACGATCAGATCAGCCAGTTCATCGCGAATGCGGTTGAGCAAAGCCATGCCAATTTCCTGGTGCGTGATTTCACGCCCGCGAAACCGCAATGTAATCTTGCACTTGTCTCCGTCTGCAAGAAAGCGCTTGATATTGCGCATCTTGATGTTGTAGTCGCCGTCATCGGTGCCAGGACGGAACTTGACCTCCTTGATCTCAATGACCGTCTGCTTGGCCTTTGCCTCGGCCGCCCGTTTCTGCTCCTGGTACTTGAACTTGCCGTAGTCCATCAAACGACAGACGGGCGGATTCGCCGTGGCAGCAATTTCAACCAGATCTACATCCAGCTCACCCGCCATGCGGAGAGCCTCCATCAAACTCACCACACCCAGTGGTTCATTTTCGGGACCGGAAAGACGGACTTCCGGGGCCATGATTTCACGGTTCAGGCGGTGCTTGCGCTCTTCGCGGTGACGACGATCACGAAATTCAGTAGCGATGACTCAGATCCTTCAATAATTTACTACAAACTTTGTAGCTAGATACCGCCAACACACGCGGACTAAAGCATGTTTCTATTAAAAATCAGACTTTAGAAGCAATGTCCGATTTAATGAGCTGCTGAAACCCATCCAGGGACATGACACCGAGATCTTTGTTACCCCGGGCGCGCACTGCCACGGCGCCGGCTGCCTTTTCCTTGTCGCCAACGACCAGGATATACGGCAGCTTTTGCAACGAATGCTCTCGTATTTTATACGTAATTTTCTCGTTGCGCAGATCAAGATCCACCCTAAGCCCTTGATTTTCCAGCGTTTGGGCGATTTCGCGACAGTATTCAGCCTGAGAGTCGGTGATGTTGAGGACGCCCACCTGGAGGGGCGCCAGCCAGGTCGGTAGCGCACCCGCATGCTCCTCGATGAGAATGCCGATGAAACGCTCCAGGCTACCGACGATCGCGCGGTGCAGCATGACAGGCCGGTAACGGGCACCGTCTTCGCCGACATATTCTGCGTCCAGCCGTTCCGGCATCGAGAAGTCCACCTGAATGGTGCCGCATTGCCATTGCCGCCCGATGGCATCCTTCAGCGTGTACTCGATTTTGGGCCCATAAAAGGCACCTTCACCCGGGGACAACTCGAACTCGCAACCAGATGCCTGCAAGCTTTCGATCAAGGCCTTTTCTGCCCTGTCCCAACTTTCATCGGAGCCAATACGCTGCTCGGGGCGCGTCGCGACTTTGTAGATGATGTTACGGAAGCCAAAATCGGCGTAGACCTTCTGCAGCAAGGTCGTGTAGGCCGTGCACTCGGGAAGGATCTGCCCTTCGGTACAGAAGATATGGCCATCGTCCTGTGTAAATCCACGCACCCGCATGATGCCGTGAAGCCCACCGGTCGGTTCATTGCGATGGCATTGGCCAAATTCGCCATAGCGCAGTGGCAAATCGCGGTAGCTTTTGATGCCTTGCTTGAAGATCAGGATATGGCCTGGGCAGTTCATCGGCTTGAGCGCGTATTCGCGCTTTTCGCTCTCCGTGGTGAACATGTTTTCGCGGTACTTGTCCCAATGTCCCGTCTTTTCCCACAGGCTCTTGTCCAATAGCTGCGGGCCTTTGACTTCCTGGTAGCCGTTGTCGCGGTAAACGCGCCGCATGTACTGCTCCACGCCCTGCCATACCGTCCAGCCCTTGGGATGCCAGAACACCAGACCCGGTGCATGATCATCGATATGGAAGAGATCGAGTTCACGCCCGAGCTTGCGATGGTCGCGCTTTTCCGCTTCTTCCAGCATCGTGAGGTGTTGCTGCAGTTCGTCCTTGGTCGCCCAGGCGGTGCCATAAATACGCTGCAGCATTTCGTTGCGGTGATCACCGCGCCAGTAGGCGCCAGCCACCTTCATGAGCTTGAAGTGCTTGAGCTTTCCGGTGCTGGGCACGTGCGGGCCCCGGCACAGGTCCTCAAATCCGCCTTCGCGATAAAGGCTGACATCTTCACCGCTCGGAATGCCGGCGATGATCTCGGCTTTGTAGTGCTCACCGAGCCCCTTGAAATAAGCCACCGCCGCGTCGCGCGGCAAGACGCGGCGCACGACCGGTTCGTCTTTCGCGGCAAGGTCGCTCATGCGCTTCTCGATCGCCACCATATCCTCGGGCGTGAAAGGACGCTTGTATGAAAAATCGTAGAAAAATCCATTCTCAATGACGGGGCCGATCGTGACCTGGGCATCAGGAAACAACTCCTTCACGGCGTAGGCCAGCAAATGTGCAGTGGAATGGCGAATGACCTCCAGACCCTCGGCATCCTTGGCGGTGATGATGGACAGCGCACTGCTGGCCTTGATCGGGTAGCTCGTGTCGACCACCTCGCCATTGACCTTACCGGCCAAGGCCGCCTTGGCCAGGCCAGTTCCAATGGAGGCAGCCACTTCGGCCACGGTCACCGGGCCAGGAAAGTCACGTTGGGAGCCGTCTGGGAGCGTAATTTGAATCATGTTGCGTGTGGAAAAGAGTTCTGAGAAAGCAAAAAAGCGCGGACATGTCCGCGCCTGATACGAATTTAGTAGCTACTTGCGCACAAGGCGCGCGGACTACGGCCTTATTCGCTTGTGAATTTCGCCGGCGTAGTTCGCGGTGTCATAACCAGATTGCCTTTCTCGCTCTTATACAGTTTGAGGCTAGATTTTACCTCGGCTTGCGGCACTCGCCCGCACAGCAAAAAGGGCCGACTCCCTCACGGAAGCACGGCCCCTGTCAGGCGACGCCGAAAGTCAGTGGAACTGCTCTTCTTCGGTGGAACCCGTCAGCGCCGTCACGCTGGATTTTCCACCCTGGATCACGGTGGTCACTTCGTCGAAGTAGCCCGTGCCTACTTCCTGCTGGTGCGACACGAAGCTGTAGCCACGGTCGCGGGCAGCGAATTCGGGCTCTTGCACCTTCTCGACGTAGGCCGACATGCCACGCTTGACGTAGTCTTGCGCCAGATCGAACATGTGGTACCACATGTTGTGGATACCAGCCAGGGTGATGAACTGGTACTTGTAACCCATCGCGCCGAGTTCCTTCTGGAACTTGGCAATCGTGGCGTCGTCCAGGTTCTTCTTCCAGTTGAAAGACGGCGAGCAGTTGTAGGCCAGCATCTTGCCCGGGTGCTTGGCATGCACGGCCTCGGCAAACTTGCGGGCGAAGTCAAGGTCAGGCGTGCCGGTTTCGCACCACACCAGGTCGGCGTACTCGGCGTAGGCCACCGCACGGCTGATGGCCTGGTCCATGCCCTTGCGGGTCTTGTAGAAGCCTTCGGCCGTACGCTCGCCGGTGAGGAACGGCTTGTCGTTCTCATCGTAGTCGCTGGTCAACAGATCGGCGGCTTCCGCATCCGTGCGGGCGATCACCAGCGTAGGCACGCCGTAGACGTCAGCGGCCATGCGGGCAGCGATGAGTTTCTGGCAGGCTTCGGTGGTGGGCACCAGCACCTTGCCACCCATGTGGCCGCACTTCTTCACGGAAGCAAGCTGGTCTTCGAAATGCACGCCGCCCGCACCCGCGCGGATCATGGCCTTCATCAGCTCGTACGCATTCAAAACACCACCAAAACCCGCTTCCGCATCAGCCACGATGGGCGCGTGGTAGTCGATGTAACCCTTGTCGCCAGGGCCAACGCCTTTGGACCACTGGATTTCATCGGCGCGCGTGAACGAGTTGTTGATGCGCTCGACAACTTTCGGCACCGAGTCCACGGGATACAGCGACTGGTCCGGGTACATGGCCGAGTACTCGTTATTGTCAGCAGCGACTTGCCAGCCCGACAGGTAGATGGCCTTGATGCCGGCCTTGACCTGCTGCATGGCTTGACCACCGGTCAGAGCGCCGAGACAGTTGACATAGGGCTCGTTGTTGACCAGGTCCCAAAGCTTTTCCGCACCGCGGCGGGCCAGCGTGTACTCGACAGGGAAGGATCCGCGCAGGCGCACCACGTCGGCGGCGGTGTAGCCGCGCTTGATGCCCTTCCAGCGCGGGTTGGTAGCCCAGTCTTTTTCCAGAGCGGAAATTTGCTGCTCGCGGCTGAGTTGTTCGTTCAGGTGTTGTGGCATGAGAACCTCCAGAGAATGAATGAAAAGGACGACTGTTTCGACAGGATGCAAGAGCGATGCCGATGACGTACTTTAACTCTTCTATAAGACATGTAGACGCTCTTATGTCTTATAGAAGACAAATTTTTATTTCAATAAAAACAATGACTTAGACTCTCCATTTCTCAATACAAAATGATATCTTCCATATTGAGAAAAAATGCGGCAACGCAGCATTCTCAATTTTTACAATGCGAAAAAGAAAGCTCGATTTGTGAAATCAGCAATTCACGCGGCCATCATGCGTACCGATCGCGAACCCAATCGCCGCTCAAGATGGTGCGCACGCCAACGACTCCGACATAGCGCGGATTGATCTCGTAAACAAGGCAGGTGAGTACCCTGCCGCCAACCTCGACAGGAATACGGCGCTTGAAGTACTCATCGCGCTGCTGCGGGTACAACTCCTCGATCTCGTCGAGCTTGCTCTCCAGCGCCGGGGTGATCGCGTACACCTCCCCGAGCACTTTTCCGGCACCACCCAGCACCACGCCGGGGTAGGCCCCGAGGTGGTGCAGGGTGCCCTCAATGACGGCGTCGCCCAGCCAAACAGGCGCCGGTCTGAGCCGGGTGATGTCGTTGTCGTCTCCGCGGCGTAGCGTGCCGTACACAAACACATAAATCGGCGCTTCGATCGAAGGGTCGGGCAAGGCGGAAGCTTCGGGCATGATTCAGGACATTTTGATCGCAAGCCCTCCAGTCTAGTGAACACCGCTCCCAATCGTCTCCTGGCCTATGCCTGCCTGGCGCTCAGCATGTCGCTGGTGGGGAGCTATGTGGCGCTGTCCAAACCCCTGGCCGCTGCGTTGCCCGTTTTTCTGCTGGCCTGGATGCGTTTTGGCATCGGGGGGCTGGCCATGTTGCACTGGCTGAAGAAACCCGCCAATGAGCCGCCCCTGACCCCAAAGACGCGGCGCTTGCTGTTCCTGGAATCGTTTCTGGGAAATTTTCTGTTCACCCTGTGCATGATCTATGGCGTGAGCCTGACCAGTGCGGTGTCGGCCGGGGTGATCATGGCGTCGATCCCGGCCGTGGTTGCGCTGATGAGTTGGGCCTTCCTGCGCGAACGCATCGGATTGCGAATCTGGGGTGCCATCGCCTTCGCAGCATTCGGCATTGCGTTGCTGGCACTGTCGGGCCCGGCCCAGCCCGGCGCAGCGACCAGCCCGCAGGATCCCCTTCCCGTATCGGGCAAGGCCCTGCTTGGCCACCTGCTGCTTTTCGGCGCCGTCCTCTGTGAAGCTGCCTACTCGATCATCGGCAAGCAACTGACCCAGACACTGGGCCCCAAGCGGATCACCTCCCTGATCAATCTGTGGGGGTTTGCGCTGTCCACGCCGATGGGACTCTATGTCGCCTGGCATTTCGAGTTCACCGCAGTCCCCTGGAACATCTGGTTGCTGCTGATCTTCTATGCTCTGGCCGCCTGCATCTGGACCGTGTGGCTGTGGATGACCGGACTGAAGGTGGTTCCAGCCGCCCAGGGCGGTGTATTTACCGTGATGCTGCCAATCAGCGCGGCCCTGGTGGGCGTTTTTGTGCTCGGCGAATCACTGGGCGGGCCGCAGTGGCTGGCGCTGGGCATTGCGCTCGCGGGGGTGCTGCTGGCCACCCTGCCCCGACGCCAACCGCGATGATCCCGACGGGTTTTCAGCGATGCACCGGATGGGCGCTTACGACGATGCCGTCTTCGTCGGCATAGAGCCAGTCGCCGGGACGCACCCACACGCCCTGAATCTGCACCGGCTCGCCGGCCTGCCCTTCGTCGCGCTTGGCGGTGCGCAGCGGCATCAGCGCCAGTGCGCGAATGCCGATCATGGACTGGCGCAATTCCGCAAGGTCACGCACCGCGCCATTCACGACAATGCCGGCCCAGCCGTTCTTTGCCGCTGCAGCCGCAAGATTGCCACCAACGAGGGCCTTGCGCAGCGACCCCGCGCCATCAACCACCAGCACACGCCCCACGCGCCCGCTGGGTGTTTCTACATAGCCCGGAGCGTTGACCGCTTCGCGCACCCTCGAGTTGTCTTCCGGACAACGCAAGGTTGCCACCGGGCCGCAGAACCTCGGCGTCGAGCCAAAGTCCTGAAACACCGGCGGCAACACCCGAAAGCTGCCCGTGGTGTCGGTCTCGAACGCGTCGCAAAGGTCGCAGGTGGCAAATGCCGCTTGTGTGGCGGGTGAGCCGGGAGTGGTCGTCATGGGCGGGGACTCCTTAAGTCAGGTCGATGCCAAGGCATCAAGAATACCTAAATTCAGGACGCCCGAAACCGCCACATGAGAACAGGAGATCCATGCAATGCGCCGCCCATTCAAGACGTGTTGCGCCTGGGAAATCAGGTCGAGCGCACACAAAGCTCTCATTCAGAGGTAAATCTGCAACATTTCAGAGGTAAAAAGGCGCTTTTCCGCTTGGAAGCGCAGGTTTTCTCCAGTAGCATCCGTTCTGCCAGTCGAGAAGCAGTTTTCACTGGTGCTCAACCAACTACCAGAAGAGGACAAAACATCATGGCAACTGCGAAAAAAGCTCCTGCGAAAAAAGCCGCTCCGGCAAAAAAAGCTGCTCCCGCGAAAAAGGCGGCAGCACCGGCCAAGAAAGTAGCCGCCAAGGCTCCGGCCAAAAAGGCAGCACCCGCCAAGAAGGCCGCTGCCAAGAAGGCAGCACCCGCCAAGAAGGCCGCTGCCAAGAAGCCTGCCGTCAAGCGCACCCCCAACGCCGCTTTCATGAAGGCACTGACCCCCAGCGCCGCCTTGGCTGCGGTTGTCGGATCCGCAGCGTTGCCGCGCACGGAAGTGGTCAGCAAGCTTTGGGCCTACATCAAGAAGAACAAGCTGCAGGACGCGATCAACAAGCGCCTGATCAACGCCGACGCCAAGCTGAAGGAAATCTTCGGCAAAGCCCAGGTGTCCATGTTCGAAATGGCCGGCCTGATCGGCAAGCACCTGAAGTAAGCTGAACTGCTCGGAAAAAAGCCGGTGAAAACCGGCTTTTTTTATTTTTCAAGCCCTTTAGACCACTCCCCAGCGTCGCATGGTCACAATCCGCTACGTTTTTTGTAGCGAACTAAGTGTGATGCCCGACAGCGTGCCGCGCGTGGTGATCACCTCAGGGTCAAGCATCACCTCGATCAGCGTGCCCTGTGACCGTGCCAACGCCGCAATCAGTTCCGGCTCAAACTCTTGCGTGCGCGTGATGCGCACGCCCGCGTAGCCATAGGCGCGCGCCAGCGCGGCGAAATCCGGATTCCGCAGGGCCGAGCCGCTCACGTGACGCGGGTAGTCACGCTCCTGGTGCATGCGGATGGTGCCGTACATGCCGTTGTTCAGCACCACGATGATGGTCTTTCCACCATGCTGCACTGCGGTGGCCAGTTCCTGCCCGTTCATCAGGAAATCGCCATCGCCGGCGATCGTGAACACGGTGCGGCCGGTCAACAGGCTGGCGGCAATGCCCGCCGGCACGCCGTATCCCATCGCGCCCACCGTGGGCGCCAGCTGGGTCTTGTGGCCCTTGCCCAGGCCATGGTGGCGGAAGAAGCGGTGCACCCAGCTGGCGAAGTTGCCAGCACCGTTGGTCAGTACCGCGTCGGCGGGCAGGCGCCTCTGCAGTGTGGCAACGATGGCCGGCATGTCGATGTCGCCGGGCAGCGCCTGGGGCACGAAGTTCGCCTCGTAGTCGGCATGGGCGGCAGCGGTCCAGTCCGCCCACGGCAGGTTCGGCGGCGCGGTGAGAACTTCCAGGCTGCGGGCCGCGGCATTCATGGTCGCGTTGATCGCCAGGTCCGCCTGGTAGACCCGGTTCAGCTCCTCCGCGCTGGCGTGGATGTGCACCAGCGTCTGTTTCGGCCGTGGAACGTCGAGAAGCGTGTAGCCGCTGGTCGTCATCTCGCCCAGGCGCGGCCCGATAGCCAGGATCAGGTCGCTGTCCTTGATGCGTGCGGCCAGCTTCGGATTGATGCCGATGCCCACGTCGCCGGCGTACAGCGGGTGAAAGTTGTCGAAGGTGTCCTGGGACCGGAACGCATTGCCTACCGGCAGTTGCCAGTTTTCGGCAAAGCGCTGCAGCGCCTGCGCGGCCTTTGGCGTCCAGCCGCCACCGCCAGCGATAACGAACGGGCGCTCGGACCTCAGCAGCAGTTCGCGCAGCCTGCGCAGGGAACCCGGGTCGCTCCAGGCCTCGACCGGCTCGACTTTCGGCAGGGCTTTGGCATCCACCGTCTGCGTCAGCATGTCCTCGGGCAGCACCAGCACCACCGGGCCGGGGCGGCCGTTCATGGCGGTGGCGAAAGCGCGCGCCACGTACTCGGGAATGCGCCGGGCGTCATCGATGCGCTCCACGCGTTTCGCCATGCCCTTGGTGCTGGGGCCGAAGAAGCTACAGAAGTCCACCTCCTGAAATGCCTCGCGGTCACGCGTGTCGCTGGCCACGTCGCCGATGAACAGCACCATCGGCGTGGAGTCCTGGAACGCCGTGTGCACGCCAATCGATGCATTGGTCGCACCCGGCCCGCGTGTCACGAAGCACACGCCCGGGCGCCCGGTGAGCCGGCCCTGCGCGTCGGCCATGAAGGCCGCGCCGCCCTCCTGTCGGCAGGTCACAAAGCTGATCTGGTCGGCGTGGACGTGAAAGCCGTCCAGCACCGCAAGATAGCTTTCCCCCGGCACACCGAACGCATGGGTCACGCCCTGAGCAACGAGGCATTCGACAAGGAGGTGGCCCGCATTTTTTTGAGTCATGCCGTGATTTTGCCTTGCCATTTCCAGCGGCAAGGTCCATGCCCCACCCCTGCATGAGGTTCTGCTTACAAATTTCCCGGCCAGTGGGTCGGCAGAACGGCTGCTCAGGCGTTAAGGGACAAGGAGATAAATCAGTGGCATCAAAAACCCTTTTCCGAGCAGCCATGCGACCGCTGGCTATTTTTCTATGTGCGACGGCAGCGGGTTGCGCCTATTATGAAACCGCGCCGCCTGCTTCCGTCGGCTATGGACCGAACTATGGCGCCGTGGCCTACCCCGATTCTGCCCCGCAGGCAGCCGTCAGTGTGTATGTCGAGCCACCTTTGATGCAGCCGCCACCGATCATGGTTGACTGGGCGCCTCCGCCTATGCTGGTGGAATATCCACCGCCCATGCCCTTCTACGACGCCATCTGGATCGGCGGTTATTGGGCCTGGGCAGGCACATGGGTCTGGGCTGCCGGACGCTGGGTCGCGCCTCCCATGCCGCACTACACCTGGGTGAACCCTTACTATGAACATCGCGGCGGCCAGGTGGTTTTCATCACCGGATTCTGGTCTCCACCCGGTCGACGGTTCGAGCCCCCACCACTCAATGTCCGCATCCCAATCGCACCGGCCTCACCTGGTGTGCGGCCCGGTCCGCGCCCCATCGGCCCCCCCGGTGTCTTTGTCCCGCCGCCGCCGGGGTCCCGCCCCGGCGTGATCGTGCCCGCACCTGTTGGGACCGCACCGGCGGTGGTCGTGGGTGCGCCGCCTGTTAACCAACCGGGCATGCGCGTCAACCCGCAGCCCGAGGGCGCGCACCCCGGTCGTCCCCCGCGTGTGCAAATCGTGGCGCCGCCCGGTACCACGGTCAATGGTCGACCTTTCGAAGGCACCGCACCAAATCAGCCACATCTCGCCGCGGCACAACCGGCCGTGGTGCGTACGGTGGCACCGGTGCCACCGACTGCACAACCCCTGCCGGCCTATGCACCGGGCCACGGGCCAACCCGCCTTCCGCCACCGCAACCGGTTCGCGAGATCACGTCGCCTGCACCGGCCTCTGCGCCGCCTCCTGCACCGACACCGGCGCCCGTGATTTCTCCGCCGTCTTCCGGAAGGCCTGCCGCACCCTTCCCCGGACCCGCTGCCATGCCCGTGCCCCAGCAGCAGCCGCTAGCCCCCGCTCCTCAGAGCCGCCAGCCCGCGCCAGCGATCCGAAGCGAGCCCAGTCTGTCATCCCAGCCGGCCCCCCGGCAGCGAATTCCGGTGACCGAGCCGGAATCGCCGGGAAGCCGGGTGAACGTCCCCAACGGCCAACAACCCCGCAACCAGCGGCCTGACGCAGCGAGCGATGCACGCACGGTCAAGCCGGCTGTGCCATCGTCACAACCACCCCGGGATGGCGGCATTCGCACGGAACCCGGCAAGCAGCCTGACAACAGGATGGGGCCGAAAAAAGACACCCCGCAAAGCAGCGACCCGCGGAAGACGCCGCCGCCGGAAAATGACAGCGGCAATGACCCGCGAAGGGGTCAGAAAAAAGCGGGTGATTGAGTGCCCGAATTCAGGCCGGCGTCGTACGTCGCCCCACGCCCAGCGCCGCACCCACACTCAGCAGGAGCACCAGTGCCGCCCCCGCCAGCGTGGCGGCATACCAGCCGCGGTCCATGAAGACACCAAAGATCAGCGGCGAAATGGCAAAACCCACATCCAGCCCCGAATACACCATGCCGTAGACACGCCCGGTGGCGCCCTTGGGCGTGGCTCTCTTGATCATCATGTCGCGGCTCGGACCGCCGATGCCAACGGCCAGGCCGGTGGCGGCCAGCACGATCATGGTGCCGCTCGCGCCAAACAGGCCGGTCGCGCACAGGGCAAGGCAAATCGCCGCCAAGGTCATGCAGATGGCCACCACTCGATCACTGTGCTGGGGCAGACGCGCCGCCACAAAGCCACCGATGAACATGCCCAGTGCACCGCACAACATGTAGGCGGTCAGCGTCAGGGTCGCGGCCTCGAAACTCACACCGTGCAGAGCCTTGAGGATCGACACCGAAAAGCTCTGCACCACCGCCAGCGTCATGGTCGAAAGCAGGAAAAACCCAAAGCACCACCACACCACCGGCAGCTTCATGAAAGCCAGATCGCTGCCCGGCTTGGCGTCGACATGACGCACCACGGCCTCGGTGCGCAGCTTGTCGCGATTCATCAGTAACACGACAAGAATCAAGGCGTACATCGCGGCAGCACAGAAATAGGCCACGCGCCAGTTCGCCAGCGCGCTGATCCCCGCGAAAAACACCGGCGCAAACGCCCAGCCCAGGTTTCCCGTCAGACCGTGCGCGCTGAAGGCGTGCCCCAGGCGCGGCGTGGAGACGCGCTGGTTCAGGATGGTGAAGTCCACCGGGTGAAAGGTACAGTTGCCCAGACCCGCCAGTACCGCCACGACCATCAGCGAGGCGTAGCCGTTCGCCATGCCCGCCAGCATGCATGCGGCGATGAAGAAAAAGAAAGCGCCGAACAGCGCAGGACGCGCACCCAGCCGGTCCACCACAAAGCCCGCCGTGGCCTGCCCGGTGCCCGAAACGACGAAGAAAACGGTCATCAGGAATCCGAGCTCCGAAAAGCTCAGGCCGAACTCCTTCATGAACACCGGAAACAGCAGCGGCAGCAGCAGGTGCGAGAAGTGGGAACTGGCATGCGCCAGGCCCACCAGGCCGATCACGGTGGCGTCCTGCCGCAGCGGCACGGAGCGATGGATTTGGGCTGGGATGGCAGCGGTGGTGGCGGAACTCATGAGTCGATGCTAAACACACTGCGACTTGCTGTAAATCGCTAAACTGACAATCATTAGCGAAAAACCGCCATGCCATCCCGCCCAACGCTCAGACCCACGCCTTTCGGCGACACCGACGCCTTCATGCCGACGCCGGCGCGTCCCGTGCGCGTGCGGGCCCGCAGCCTGCCCGCCGATGCCCACCTGGAGCCACACTGCCATGACTGGGGTCAGCTCACCTATTGCGACACCGGCATCATGCAGGTCACGTCGCGCGCACCCAATGAGATCACCTGCATCGTGCCCCCGTCGCGCGCTGTCTGGGTGCCGCCGGGCGCGTTGCATTCGGTCACCGTGATCGAAGCCGCTCAGCTGCGCTCGCTCTACGTTTGTGCCAGCGCAGCCCCGCAAGGCTGGACCGCCAGCCGCGTGATCCGTGTGAGTCCGCTGCTGCGCGAGCTGATTGGCGCCATCGACGAAGCACAGGGAACACCCACCCAGACGCGGCCTCCTGCCACCACAGCGCAAGCGACGGCCACCCCATCGCGCGAACAGGCCCTCACCACCGTGCTGCTCGACGAAATCACACGTGCCGACACGCAGGCACTGGGCGTGCCCTTGCCCGACCCCGTGACCGGCGACAAACGCCTGCGCACCCTTTGCGAAGCCGTGCTGCGGGCGCCGGGCGCGCGCGCCACGCTGGGCGAATGGGCGCGCGACACCGGCGCCAGCGAACGCACCATGGCCCGCTTGTTCCGTGAACAACTGGGCCTCAGCTACCCGCAATGGCGCCAGCAGGTGGTGCTGGCCCACGCCCTGCCGATGCTGGCGCGCGGCGCGCCTGTCAGCCAGGTGGCCTGTGCCAGCGGCTATGCCAGCGACAGCGCCTTCACGGCCATGTTCAAGGCCGCCATGGGCCATCCTCCGAGTGCATTTCAGGCCTGAATCGCCTTCGTTCCGTTGTTCTGAAAATCCGCTTGCGATCGTTTCTGAAAGTACCGCCACCCTGCGCGGTGGACCTTGCCTGAGACAAGCGGGTGCGCTGGCGTGAATGGATACCACACCCGGTATCGGGCACCCGGCCAGCTTAATCATGTAAGCAATGGAAAAGCCCATGCCCAGCGACACCACTGGGAATCCGCATCTTTTGCAGGGGTATTGGTCTGACAACCCGTTACGTCCTACACACCTCGCTACAGATTTAATCCATCCCTACTTAAAAATCGATTCGTCGACTGATCTGCATCAGTCCTCATCCCCACCCAACGGAGAAGGAGAACCACGTGAAAACCAGAATCCATGTCATCGCACCCCTTGTGCTGGCCGCACTGGCGGCAGCCGGGTCGGCCCAGGCACAGGTCGGCCAGGCCGGCCGCCTGCTGGCTTCCAATTGCTTCCAGTGCCACGGCACGAATGGCAAAGGGGGTTTCGACGCCATCAACGGCAAATCGGTTGGCGAAATCTACACGAAGCTCAAGGAGTTCCAGGCCGGCAAAGAAGGTGACGGGATCATGGCCAAACATGCCCTGGGCTACACCGACGCGCAGATGGTGGCCCTCGACAAATGGCTTTCAACCCAGCGCTGACCCCCGGCTCAACGGACTCAACCTTTTTCGGAGAACATCATGGACAGAAGAATTTTTCTCGGGTCAGCCGTTGCCAGCGCCGTGGGCGCCACCCTGACCGCCTGTGGCGGTGGCGGCAGCGACCCCGCACTTGATCCGGCGGCCTCAATGGAGCGCAGCAGGACCACCACGTCCACGGTCGTCAATCCGCCCACCTCGCCCAAGTCACGCGTCATCGTGATCGGCGGCGGCATGGGCGGCGCCACCGTGGCCAAGTACCTGCGCCTGTGGGGTGATGCGATCAGCGTGACCCTGGTCGAGCGCATGCCCACGTACACCTCGAACATCATGAGCAGCCTGGTGCTGAGCGGCCAGCGCACACTGAGCAGCCTGTCCTACAACTACGACACCCTGCGCAGCAAGTACGGCATCACCACCGTCTTTGGCGAAGTCGTCGCGATCGACCCGGTGAATGTCGCCGTCACGCTCGCAGACGGAACCGTCCTCAAGGCCGATCGCATCGTCATGGCGCCCGGCATCAGCTTCGACACCGTGCCGGGCTTGGGCAGCTCCGACAAAATGCCCCACGCCTGGCAGGCCGGTCCGCAGACCGCGTTGCTGGCCAGCCAGTTGAAGGCAATGACGGCGGGGTTGAATCACAACGTCGTATTGACCATTCCCAAGACGCCCTACCGCTGCCCGCCCGGCCCGTACGAGCGCGCCTGCCTGATCGCCGACTGGCTCAAGGTCAACAAACCCGGCTCCAAGCTGCTCGTGCTCGATGCCAACCCCGGCATCGTGACCGAGGTGGACAACTTCACCCGCGCGTTCGTGGATCTGCACGGCGCCGTGGTCGAGTACCACCCCAACGCCGAAATCGCCGAGGTCTCTACCGACACGATGTCCCTTAAAACCACCGCAGGCGCTGTATTCCACGGCGACGTCATCAACATGATCCCGCGCCAGCGCGCCGGCGCCCTGGTCACCACGGCAGGCCTGAACAACGCCACCGAGGGCCGTTTCGCGGGCGTCAACGTGCTGAGCTACGCCAGCACGGTCTCCGGCGCCGGCAAGGTCCACATCATCGGCGACGCCAGCGCGACGACCCAGCCCAAGGCCGGCCACATCGCCAATCAGGAAGCCAAGGTCTGCGCGGATGCGATCAGCCGCATCCTGTCCGGCGGCTCGCCCGACCCGGCGCCGGTGACCAACTCGGCCTGCTTCTCGACCATCACCATGAGCCAGGCCTCGTGGCTGACGGCGGTGTTCCAGTACAACCCGGCGTGGACCAACCCAGCGACGGGAACCACGGGACCGGCCATGGTGCCGGTGGCCGCCAGTTCTGCCGCCTCGACCGGCTGGAACGGCGACAACTTTGCCGAGATGGGCACCTGGTTCAAGACCCTGATGGCCGACTCGTTTGCCTGAGACAGGTATCGACGCCGCCCGGGGCGGTGCGCCACCCTTGACCTGAAAAACGGGCCCGCCAAGGCGGGCCCGTTCTCTGTGGCCTAATTGAGAGTTATTTCACCCACTTGACGGAGTCACCATGCCCCAAAAAATCAGAACCGAAGCCGACCGCAAAGCCACCCCCCGCCCCATCCCCGTGGCAGGCCAGACCACCACCACCGGCAAGGGCCAGAAGCGCAGCCTCGAGCGCGGCACCGCCACGCGCAGCAAGAAGAACCCCGGCAAGCGTTCGAAAAAGGGCGGTTAAGCCCGGCGTCGGCGTATCGGGACGATGCGCCGCTCGCCCCATGCAACGCGCCTGCATCCAGGCTGCGTCGTCATCCCGATCACACTGGCGGCAACAGCTTGCCGCGCGCCGCCAGCACCAGTGTCTTGAACGCCAGAAACGCAATCACGGCCGAAGCCAGCCCCACGGCGCTCAGGGCCACTTCCACCGGCCACTGGCCATGGCGCACCGCCTCCACCGCAGCGCCCGAAAGCGCCGCGAGCGGGAACGAAAACGACCAGAAACCGACGTTGAACGGCACCGCCGCCCAGTAGCGCCAACGCGTCAGCACCGCCAGCACCGGGCCGCTGGCCACACCCAGCATCACCATCAGAACGTCCGCCGGCAAGCCTGGCCACAAGGTGGCCGCAGTCAGTGCGCCGACCGCTGCAGGTGCCATCTCGATGCCCAGCGTGGGTCGCAAGGCGGGTGGCAGAGGGCCGGCAAACAGGCGGTTGAGAATACGCATCTCCAGCAGCGCCCAGGCGCCCAGCCCCATGCCGACCAGCAGCGTGGCCCAGCCGTGCCAGCCCAGCGCATCGAGCGCCATGGCGCCGACAAAGCCGCCGGGCACCGTTGGCAGGTACAGCGCCGGTGTCACCAGTTCGGGCGGCGTCTGGCCGGTGGACAAGGCCGCCACCACATGCCAGGCCATCGTTCCCTGAAACGCCAGCGCCAGCAGTGCCACAGGAAGCGCCACGCCGGCGATCTCCGGGTAGCGAGGCACCAGCAGCGCCACTGCCATCAAGGTGCTCACCGGCAGCAGCGCCAGCAAGGCGCCCTGCACCGGGTGGCTCCACTCCTGGCGCACCACGCCGGGAAAGCGTGCGGCCTTGACGGCCCACAACCCGAGCAACAGCGCGAGCAAACCCACCGCCAGCACCAACAGCACCATGGACATCGGCGCTGCGCCACCGACCTCCATGCGAGCGAGCCGATGCCAGGCGCCCGAAAGACCCAGCAGGCCCAGCACCATGCCGAACAGGCTGGGATGCAGGCGGGCCAGCCAGGGTCGAGAGGCCGCGGTCTGGGCAGCGGGCCGAATAAGAGCGTCCTTTGGGTTCATGGTGGCTGGGCGGAGAAAGACTGGGAGATCCCACAAACGGGCCTGCAGCGCACCAGTGTAGTGCCCCTTGCACCACGCCGGGCGCCGGAGGCTCAGCGGAGCAGCCGCAGCGGGTCGCGGTCGGTGCCGTCGCCGATCAGCGCACCCATCTTGAAGATGCCGCTTACACGCAGCACGGGCACACCGTCGGCCGTGACCAGCCCCTGCGCGAACAGCATGTTGCGCGTGGTCCGCAGGATGTCGCCCTCGCCCTGGACCCAGGCGCCCAGCGCACTGGCGCCCAGGTAGTCCACCTGCAGGCTGATGGTGGGCAGAAAACGGCGCTCACCGCTGCCCTGGTACATCGACGCACAGGGCAGCAGCATGTCGGCAAAGCTGGCCATCATGCCGCCGTGGCAGATGTTGAGCGGGTTGGTGTGCCGGTGTTCCACGCGAAATCCCAGTTGCAGCCGCTCGCCGGTCCAGCGCGCATACAGCGGGCCGGTATGGGCCATGAAGGGCCCTCCAACGGACACCGCGCGAAAACCTTCGGGAAGCGCCAGTGCCGGGTCCGCCGGCGCCTTTTCGGTTGAAAAATCGGTCACGCAAGTCACCAGGGAGTCAGGTTGGCTGCATCCTACCGCCAGCCCTGCCCCAAACCCGGTCGGATGTGCGACAGCGCAAGTTCACAGCGCCTGTGTTGCGCCAGAATGGCGTGGAATGTGCTCAACCCCGGGGAACCGTCATGGAATTCAAGGACTACTACAAGATTCTCGGTGTGACGAAGACCGCCACCGCGGACGAGATCAAGAAGGCCTATCGCAAGCTGGCGCGCAAATACCACCCGGACGTCAGCAAGGAACCCGACGCGCAGGCCCGCATGGCCGAGCTCAACGAAGCCCAGGCCGTGCTGTCCGATCCCGAGAAGCGCGTCGCCTACGATGCGCTGGGCAG
>JAABQG010000055.1 GCA_011391595.1 Hydrogenophaga sp. | reverse complement strand
CCACGCCGGAGCCCTTGCGCTTTTCGACCTTCTGCCCGGCCTTCTGGCGCGTCTGCGCGGCCTTGATGGCCAACTCCGCGAGCTTCTTGCCGTACTCGACGTGCTCGTTGAGCCAGAGTTCGAGCGCCGGGCGCACGAAACTGGACACGAGCCGCACCGCGTCACGCGAATTCAGGCGCTCCTTGATCTGGCCCTGGAACTGGGGGTCGAGCACCTTGGCGCTCAGCACATAGCTGGCCCGGGCAAACACATCCTCGGGCAGCAACTTGACGCCCTTGGGCAGCAGCGAATGCAGCTCGATGAAGCTCTTGACCGCGTTGAAGACGCCATCGCGCAGGCCCAGCTCGTGCGTGCCGCCGGCATTGGTCGGAATCAGGTTGACGTAGCTTTCGCGCACCGCGCCGCCGTCTTCGGTGAAGGCCAGGCACCAGGCTGCACCCTCGCCTTCGGCAAAGCTGTCGTGCTGGCCGTCGGCAAAACCTTCCCCTTCGAAGAGCGGAATCACCGGGTCGCCGGCCAGCGTCTGCATCAGGTAGTCGCGCAGGCCACCCTTGAAAAGCCAGGTCTGGACCTCTTTGGTCTTTTCAGTCGTCAGCGTCACGCTCACGCCGGGCATGAGCACGGCCTTGCTGCGCAACAGGTGCGTGAGTTCATTCACCGGCAAGACGGCGGACTCGAAGTATTTGGCGTCGGGCCAGACACGCACCGAGGTGCCGCTGCGCCGTTCGCCGGGACCGGCCTCGCTGATGACCAGCGGTTCGATCACGTCGCCGCCCGAGAACACCAAGCGCGCCACCTTGCCCTCGCGGTAGCTGGTGGCCTCCAGCCGTTTGCTCAGGGCATTGGTCACCGAGACGCCCACGCCGTGCAGGCCGCCCGAAAAGCTGTAGGCGCCGCCCTTGCCCTTGTCGAACTTGCCCCCGGCGTGCAGGCGCGTGAACACCAGTTCGATGACCGGCGCCTTCTCTTCGGGGTGCAGGCCGAACGGGATGCCGCGGCCGTCGTCCTCGACGCTGACCGAGCTGTCGGCGTGCAGTGTGACCTTGATCTTCTTGCCGTGGCCGGCCAGCGACTCATCGGCAGCGTTGTCCAGCACTTCCTGGATCACGTGCAGCGGGTTGTCGGTCCGGGTGTACATGCCCGGGCGCTGCTTGACGGGCTCCAGGCCCTTGAGCACACGGATGGACGCTTCGGAGTATTCGGCGGGAGACTTGAGGGCGGGATTCGTTGCCATGGAGCCGGATTGTAGTCGGCTCGACTTCAAAGTGCTGTATGCAATCACAGCCCCAGGAGTCGGTCCGCGCAGCAGTGACTGCGGGAAACACGCGGATTGGCTACATTTCCCGGATGTCCTCGGCTACGAAAACCCTCTCGATCACCCAGGTGCTGGTCTGCGGCGCCGCCATCGTCACACTGTCCATGGGCATCCGCCACGGCTTCGGCCTGTGGCTGCAGCCCATCACGCAGGCGCAGGGCTGGACGCGCGAGACTTTTGCCTTTGCCATTGCCATCCAGAACATCGCCTGGGGCGTGGCAGGGATCTTTGCCGGCATGGTGGCCGACCGCTTCGGCGCGTTCCGGGTCATCATTGCGGGCGCCCTGTTTTATGCGGCCGGCCTGTTCGGCATGGCGCACGCGTCCACGCCCCTGAGCTTCGCGCTGACCGCCGGCGTGCTGATCGGCATCGCGCAGGCCGGCACGACCTACGCTGTGGTCTACGGGGTGATCGGCCGCAACGTGTCGGCCGAGCGGCGCTCCTGGGCCATGGGCATCACGGCAGCTGCCGGCTCCTTTGGCCAGTTCCTGATGGTGCCGACCGAAGGCTGGCTGATCAGCAGCTTCGGCTGGCAGCAGGCGCTGGTGATCCTGAGTCTTGGCGCACTGTTGATGGCGCCCTTGGCCTGGGGCCTGCGCGAACCGGCGTTTGCCGACGGCGGCGTGGTCCACCGCGACCAATCCATCCTCCAGGCGCTGCGCGAGGCCTTCAAATACCCCAGCTTCCAGCTGTTGATGGCCGGTTACTTCGTCTGCGGCTTCCAGCTGCAGTTCATCGGCGTGCACATGCCGAGCTACCTCAAGGACAACGGCCTCTCACCCCAGGTTGCGAGCTACGCGCTGGCACTGATCGGCCTGTTCAACGTGATCGGCACCTACGCCGCGGGCGCGCTGGGTCAGCGCTTCCCCAAGCCCTACCTCCTGTCTTTTATCTATTTGACGCGTGCTTTGGCCGTCACCATCTTCCTGATCGTGCCGCTCTCGCCGGCCAGCGTGTATGTTTTTGCTGCGGTCATGGGTGTGCTCTGGCTCTCCACCGTGCCACTGACCACCGCGGTGGTGGCGCAGATCTTCGGCGTGGCGCACCTGTCCATGCTGGGCGGCTTCGTGTTCTTCAGCCACCAGATCGGCAGCTTCGTGGGCGTGTGGCTGGGCGGCGTGCTGTACGACCAGACCGGCAGCTACGACATCGTCTGGACCATCTCGATCGCGCTGGGCGTGTTCGCCGCGCTGATCAACCTGCCGGTGAAGGAAACCGCCATCGTGCGGCATCCCCGTGGCGGCCATCATGGCGTCGCCGGCGCAGCGTGAACATGGCGCGTCGATACAAACTCCTGGCGTACGCGATCGCGCTTGCCGCGCTGCTGGGCGTTTTCGCGCTCTACACCCGGCCGGAGTTCCTGATGAACCTGGCGGATCAGCTCTGGAACTGTTTCTGAGACCTTTTTCCAGCCTTTTTAGCCCCATCCCAGCGCGGGACGGCCACATACCGCTATGAAAACCATTGTGATTACCGGGGCCTCCGACGGCATTGGCGCCGAGCTGGCCCGCCAGATCGCCCGGCGCGACGGCGCGCAATGCGCCCTGGTGCTGGCTGCGCGCAACCGGGACGCACTTGAAGCCGTGGCGGCGCAGTGCCAGGCCCTCGGGGCGCAGACCCTCGTCGTGCCCACCGACGTGGGCGTGCAGGCGCAGTGCCGCGCACTGATCGACGCGGCGGTGCAGCGCTTTGGCGGCATCGACGCGTTGGTCAACAACGCCGGTCTTTCAGCGCAGGCGCTGTTCGAGGACGTGCAGGACCTCGGCTGGTACGAAGACCTGATGCGCGTCAACCTGTGGGGCAGCGTCTGGTGCACCCATGCGGCGCTGGCGCCCCTGAAAGCCTCGAAAGGCCGCATCGTCGCAGTCTCATCGCTGGCCGGGCTGATCGGCGTGCCGGGGCGCACCGCCTACAGCGCCACCAAGTTCGCCATGACCGGCTTCTTCGAGGCCCTGCGCGCCGAGCTCAAGGGCGCGGGGGTGAGCGTCACCACCGCCTACCCCGGCGTGGTCGCCACCCAGATCCGCTATCGCGGCTACAACGCGGCCGGCCAGGCCGCTGGCGCCAGCGGCCTGAAGGAAGACGATGCGATGAGCGTCGAGGAATGCGCGCGCCTCATCCGGGAAGGCATGGAGTGCCGCCAGCGCGAGGTGGTGATGACGGCCAAAGGCAAGATTGGGCGCTTCATCAAGCTGCTGGCCCCGGGCATCGTCGAAAACATGGCGCTGGCGGTGCTCAAGGACGAGGTCAAGCCGAAGTGAGCGATGACCGTCCACTGCCCGATGCGGGGACCTCCGCCACGCGTCCTTCGGCGCCCTCCGGCCACGGGAGCGAGTCGCCCTCCCCCTGGGTGGTGCGCTGGTCGCATCTGGTTCCTTCGGGAGGCCGCGTGCTCGATGTCGCGTGCGGCATGGGGCGGCATGTGCGCTGGTTTTCAGGGCGCAATCACCCCGTTTCCTGCGTGGACCGGTCAGAAGACGCTATCGCCTTCATCGCATCCATGGCGAAAGGCAAACCCATTGAATCGGTGCTGGCCGATATCGAGAACGGCCCATGGCCCTTTGCCGGCAGCTTATTTGACGCCGTGGTGGTGACAAACTACCTGTGGCGGCCGTTGCTGCCCGTACTGGTGCGCAGCGTGGCCCCGGGTGGCGTGCTGATCTACGAAACCTTCGCTGTGGGCAACGAGACCGTCGGCAAGCCCTCGCGGCCGGATTTCCTGCTGCAACCGGGCGAATTGCTCAGCGCTTGCACCGGCTTGCAGGTGGTTGCCTACGAGGACGGTTTTCTCGACCCCCCGCCACGCTTTGTCCAGCGCATCGCGGCGGTGCGGCCCGCGTCCCTGGAAGGGCTGCGCCGCAACCCGCTTTGAAGCCGCGCGGCCAGCGCCACTCGTTAGAATGCTCGTTTACCGCCACCACACACGGCCATGACATCCACCTATCGCCCCATCACGGGAAGCACGCCAGCCCTGGTCACACCGATGCTCGAAGACGGCAGCGTGGATTACCCGACCCTGCGCAAGCTGATTGACTGGCACATCGCCGAGGGCACTGACGCCATCGGCGTGGTGGGCACCACCGGCGAGTCGCCCACGGTCAATGTCGAGGAGCATTGTGAAATCATCCGTGTGTCGGTCGAGCAGGCGCGGGGCCGCGTGCCGATCATGGCCGGCTGCGGCGCCAATTCCACGGCCGAAGCGATCGAACTGGCGAAGTTCGCCAAAAAGGTCGGCGCCGACTGCCAGTTGCAGGTCGTGCCCTATTACAACAAGCCCACGCAAGAGGGCCAGTACCAGCACTTCAAGGCCATTGCTGAAGCCACGGGCGACCTGCCCGTCATCCTTTACAACGTGCCCGGCCGATCGGTCGCCGATATGGCGCACGACACGGTGTTGCGCCTGGCGCAGGTGAACGGCATCGTCGGTATCAAGGAAGCCACGGGCAACATCGAGCGCGCGCAGTGGCTGATCCGCGAGGTGCCCAAGGGCTTCTCGGTGTATTCGGGCGATGACCCCACCGCCGTCGCCCTGATGCTGTGCGGTGGACAGGGCAACATCAGTGTGACCGCCAACCTGGCGCCGCGCCTGATGCACGAACTTTGCGTGGCCGCGATGGCCGGCGACGTGCGCCGGGCCATGGAGATCCAGTTCAGACTGATGCCGGTGCACAAGCACCTGTTCGTCGAGGCCAACCCGATCCCCGTGAAATGGGCGATGGCTCGCCTGGGCCTGTGCGGCGGTACGTTGCGCCTGCCAATGACGCCGCTCTCCACCCAGTACGAGCCCGTGGTCGAGGCGGCGCTGCGCGCCAGCGGCCTGCTATGAATCCCATGAGAACCCCGAGGACTATTTACGTGAAGCAATTTGCAAAACTGGGCCGCCGGCTCGCCTGGACGGGTGTGCTGGCTGCACTTTCGGCCTGCTCCATGCTGGAAAACGACAAGGTCGACTACAAGAGTGCCGGTACGGCGCCGACCCTGGAAGTTCCGCCAGACCTGACCAAACTGTCGACTGAATCGCGCTACAAGGCATCAGGCGGCCCCGTCACGGCCAGCGGCTATGCGGGGGCGCAGGCTGCCGCACCAACCAACGTGGTGGCGCCTGCGGCAGTGGGTGACATCCGAATCGAGCGAACCGGAAACCAGCGCTGGCTCGTCGTCGACCGCCCCCCCGAAAAGCTGTGGGACCCGGTGCGCGATTTCTGGCTGGAAAGCGGGTTCCTGCTGACGATTGACAAGCCGGACATCGGCATCATGGAAACCGACTGGGCAGAGAACCGCGCCAAGATCCCTCAGGACATCATCCGAAGCACACTCGGCAAGGTGATGGAGGGGGCGTTCTCCACCGCGGAACGCGACAAGTTCCGCATCCGCATGGAGCGACTGCCCTCGGGTTCGACCGAAATTTTCATCAGCCACCGCGCGATGATCGAGGTGTATGACTCGGCAACCAAGGAACGCACCGTCTGGCAGCCCAAAGCCGCCGATCCCGAGCTCGAGGCCGAGTTCCTGCGCCGCCTCATGATCAAGCTGGGCGTCACGCAGGAGCAGGCCAAGATCCTGGTTGCGTCCGGCGCAAGCAAGCCAACGGCCCGCCTGACCACCGTCAACAACTTCCCTGTTGTGCAGATCGATGACAGTTTCGACCGGGCGTGGCGTCGGGTGGGGCTCGCGATGGACCGGACCGGCTTCACTGTGGAGGACCGTGATCGCGCCCAGGGCATCTACTTTGTCCGCTATGTCGAGCCGAACACCGCCAAGGAGCCCGGCTTCATCGGCAAGCTGTTTGGCGCCACAGCCAAGGAAGCACCACCGCTCAAGTACCGGATTGCGGTGCGGGGCGTGGGGGATACGACGTCGGTCTCGGTGCTCACGGCCACCAACGAGCCGGACGCATCGGACAACGCCAAGCGCATCCTGCAGGTGATCGTCGACGATCTGAAGTAAGCGCCACGCTCGCATGTTGCGCTTCCGAAGTCTGGGCAGCGGCAGCTCGGGCAACGCCACGGTCGTGGAGGCGCAACGCGCAAACCGCGTCACGCGCCTGCTGGTGGATTGCGGACTGGGCATCCGGGCACTGGAGCGTCGCCTTGCCCACGCCTGCCTGGGCGCCAGCGATATCGACGCCATATTCATCACGCACGAACACAGTGACCACGTGGGTTGCGCACGGGCGCTTGCCTTGCGCGAGCGCATCCCGGTCTGGATGAGCCACGGCACCTGGCTGGGTCATGGTGCGGCCGATTTTGACGGGCTGCTGCACACAGCGGCGCATGGCTTGCCGATCGAGGTGGGGAACCTGTGCCTGCACCCCTTCGCCGTGCCCCATGATGCGCGCGAGCCCCTGCAACTCACCTGCACCGATGGCGCGCGGCGCCTGGGCGTGCTCACGGACCTCGGCCACGCACCTACGGATGTCCTGCAAGTCCTGGCGAATTGCAACGCCCTGCTTCTGGAGAGCAACCATGACCCGGATCTGCTGGCCGCATCAACCTATCCGCCTTTTCTCAAGCGACGTGTCGGCGGTTCGCAGGGTCATCTTGCCAATTCACAGGCCGCTGACATCCTGCATGCCGTGCGGCATGACCGCCTGAACCACGTGGTGGCTGCGCATCTCAGTGCCAGGAACAACCGTCCGGCGCTGGCACGCGCCGCGCTGGCCGCTGCGCTCGACCGGGCCGATGAGGATATCTTCGTGGCCGATGCCATACTGGGCACGGATTGGGTGACGGTCTGAAAAGCGTTCACCCATGAAAAAAGCCACCTTGCGGTGGCTCTTTCCGGCAATCGCGCGCGGCGATTACTTCTTCATCGCGGAGGCAGCAGCGGCGGCAGCCTTGGCAGCTTCGCCAGCGGCATCCGCAGCGCCCGTCGCGGCAGCAGCAGCGCCCGAAGCGACGGCAGCTGCGGTAGACGCGGCAGCAGTAGCGCCGGAAGCCACAGCAGCAGCGCCGGAAGCCACGGCAGCGGCAGCTTCAGCAGCCGGGGCAGCGGGCAGCGGCCGGCGCCGGTGCGGCAACAGGCTTGGCTTCTTCTTTTTTGCCACAAGCGGCCAGCGCAGCGGCAGCAATCACGGTCGCCAGAATGAGGGAGTTTTTCATTTCAAAGTTCCTTAGAGGATTAGACAAAAACAATTTCCGGAAATTGTCAGGGCGACTTCGGGAACCGCCATGACTGAGAGAAAGCACTCGAGCTCTTTCCGCTCAGCCGTCAATTATAGCCTGAGAAAACTGCAATACTTACAAACCCTGACATGGTTTCGGAGCCCACATGCCGATTACAGACCCAGCGTCGTGGCCGGGAACCCTGCCGAACCCTGGCGCAGCCATTCCTCCAGCGATTCCCGCAGTGCCAGCCGCCGCTCGGGAAGCTGCGTGCAGACCCCGTTGCTTCGCTCCGGATCAATCCGATGAAGGATCCATCCGGAAGTCCACAAGGCGCTGGGAAGAACAAGCGGGTCCGCTGTTGCGCAGCGGCGACAGTCAATGATGTGGGCCCAGGTTCTCCGCCAGGTCACAAAGCGCGGATGGGTCCGGATGAGTTCGTCGTAGGTCTTGGCCAGCATCACCAGCTTGCGGCCGTTCCTGGCCCAGTCGTTCAAGGACTCAATGACCGCGCGCTCACCCAGCGGCCAGTCATGAAAGTCCGCATCGCTCATGACAATCTCGTGCCAACCCTCGCGCGCGGCACCGGCGAGGGCATCACGCAACCGTTGGCGAAAGGCCTCACGACCTTCAAAGCGCCCATGCGGCAATGCCGGGGCCGCCGGCTCACTCTCGGTTGTCTCATCTGTCGTCATGCAGCCACCCCACTTCAAGCCAGTTGTTCATCAGCTGGCGCGCGCCCTGGCTGGCGCGAGCCACCTCGGAGGCGCCCAACCGACGCTGATCAGCCAGGCGGTGCATCAGTGCCGCATCACGGCCGGACGCCCGGTAGCTCTCCCCGTTAATGTAAATGTGCAGATCATCGAACATCATGCGCGTGCGCCTGTCCAGTGTCACGCCGCATGCCGCGATGGACGCCGACCGGGCCGGTGCGGAATCAAACCATACACTCGCTTTGGGCTCGGACAGGTATTCGCCCAGCAGGCACTGCAGTTCAATCGGGTCGTTGAGCACGGCCTGCAACGCGTCACGGGCGAAGGCCATCATCTGCGGCGGAATACCTCCTGGCGAATCCACGGCCGCCTGCCCCGGATCGCGGTAGACCGCGGTGCCCGCCGCATCCTCGGCATCCTCTGCCAGGCGCTGCAGCAGTTCGCGCGCCAGTTCGCCGCGCCCCGGCTGACGGAAGCCGATGGAGTAAGTCATGCACTCGCCCACCGCGACGCCATCGTGCGCCCAGCGCGGCGGCAGGTAGAGCATGTCGCCCGGGTCGAGCACGTACTCTTCCTCGGGCTGGAAATTCGCGAGGATCTTCAACGGCAGCCCTTCGACCAGGCTCAGGTCCTTCTGGCGACCGATGCGCCAGCGCCGCTGGCCGTGGGCCTGCAGCAAAAACACGTCATAGCTGTCGAAATGCGGGCCGACGCCGCCGCCGTCCGTGGCGTAGCTGATCATCACATCGTCCAGCCGGGCGTCGGGCACGAAGCGGAACTGCTGCATCAGCGCGTGCACGGCGTCGTCATGCAGATCCACGCCCTGTACCAGCATCGTCCAGTCGGGCGTCTTGAGGCTGGGGAAAGCCCGCCGCTCGAACGGTCCTCGCTTGAACTGCCAGCCTTGTTTGCCCTGGCTGAGCAGGCGCGACTCGACCTCGACGCGGGCCGCCAGCGCGAACAGCGCCGCGCGGTCCAGCAGGGGCTTGAAGCCGGGAATCGCCTGACGCACAAGCATGGGCTTCTTCTGCCAGTGGCGCTTCATGAATTGCCGGGGCGAGAGGCCGCCAAGCAATTGCAGGGGTTGTTGGGTGTCCATGGGACAATTCTGCACTATGGAAATCACTGAACAATGCGTGGTCGCTCTGACCTGGACGCTCAAGGACACTTTGGGCGAAGTTCTCGACGTGCTCGACGATCCGGTCGAGTTCCTGGTCGGCGGCGATGATCTGCTGCCCCGGATCCAGGAGGCGCTTCAGGGCCACGGGCCCGGTGCGAAGCTCGACTTGCACATCGAGCCCGAGGAAGCCTTCGGCGACTTCAACGACCAGCTGCTGTTCCTGGAGCCGCGCGGGCTTTTCCCGGCCGGGATCGAGGAAGGCATGACCCTTGAGGGGTTGGCCCTGCCTGAAGGCACGAACCCCGACGCGCCGAAAAACGCGCTCTACACCGTGACCGAGATCTACCCCGAGCACATCGTGCTGGACGGCAACCACCCGCTGGCGGGCATCGCGATTCGACTCAGCCTGAAGGTGGAAGCGGTGCGCGAAGCGACCGAGGAGGAAATCGGGCGCGGCACCTGTGGCACTGGCTTCTTCAGGATCGACGTGGATACCGACGGAATGCCGCCAGACGCCACGCTGCACTGAATTTCAAGTCAAAACGGCTATAGTCCAGCGCCAGATGGTCACAATAAGCTCCTGAAAAAGGAGCGAAAAAGGAACCGGCGATTTCAATGCTTGCCGGTGGACCCGTAGCCCCCTTCGCCGCGTTCGCTGGAAGCAGCGAATTCCGTCACCACATCGAACTGCGCCTGCACCACTGGCACGATGACCAGTTGGGCCAGACGCTCCATGGGCTGCAGGGTGAAGGCCACGTCGCTGCGATTCCAGGCGCTGACCATGAGCTGGCCCTGGTAGTCGCTGTCGATCAAGCCGACCAGGTTGCCCAGCACGATGCCATGCTTGTGGCCCAGGCCCGAGCGCGGCAGGATCATGGCCGCATAACCGGGGTCGGCGAGATGGATGGCAATGCCGGTGGGCACGAGTTGCCAGGCGTTGGGTGCCAACGTGAGCGGTTCACTGAGGCAGGCGCGCAGGTCCAGGCCGGCGCTGCCAGGCGTGGCGTAGGCGGGAAGCTGATCCGCCATGCGCGGATCGATGATCTTGACGTCGATTTTCATTGTTTTTGGCCGGGTCCCAGGGCCCGTTGGGCAATTTCAGCGATCAGTTTGCGAGCAAGCTCGAGCTTGGACGCGCGCGGCACTTCGATCGCGCCCTGCGCATCCACCAGCAGCAGCGCGTTGTCGTCCTGCCCGAACGTGGCCGGGCCGATGTTGCCCACCAGCAGCGGCACGCCTTTGCGCGTGCGCTTTGCTGAGGCGTGCGACAGAAGATCGTGGCTTTCGGCGGCAAATCCAACGCAGAACAGACCACCCGGTTCGCCTCTGAAGCCACGCTGGCCGCGCAGCGACTGCGCCACCGTGGCCAGGATGTCCGGGTTCTCGATGAAGCGCAGTTCCGGGGTGTCGCCGGAGCCGTCCTTCTTGATTTTCTGGTCGGCGGCAGTCGCGGGTCGCCAGTCGGCGACGGCGGCAGTGGCAACAAAAACCGTCGCCTGTTCGATATGGGCCTGAACGGCAGTCAGCATGTCGCGCGCGGACTTTACGTTAACCCGCCCCACCGCGCGAGGTGTCGGCAGACTCACCGGCCCGGCCACCAGCGTGACATCGGCACCGGCTTCCCGGGCCGCCCGCGCGATGGCAAAACCCATCTTGCCGCTGGACAGGTTGGTGATGCCGCGCACCGGGTCGATGGCCTCATAGGTCGGCCCGGCCGTCACCAGAACATGCTGGCCTGCCAGCACTTTCGGCGTGAAAAAGGCGATCAGGTCGGCCAGGATCTCGTCGGCCTCCAGCATGCGTCCGTCGCCAGTCTCCCCGCAGGCCTGCTCGCCCTGCCCCACTTCGAGCACCTCGACCCCATCGGCCTTGAGTTGCGCCACGTTGCGCTGCGTGGCCGGATGGGCCCACATCTCCCGGTTCATGGCCGGCGCGACGATCAGCGGCACGGACGCCGCGGGGCGCGCCAGGCACAACAGGCTGAGCAGGTCGTCGGCGCGACCGTGCAGCAATTTCGCCATGAAGTCGGCGCTGGCCGGCGCAATCAGGATCGCATCGGCATCGCGACTCAGGTTGATGTGCGGCATGCTGTTGGGCTCGCGCGGATCCCACTGCGAGCCATATACCGGCCGGTTGCTGAGCGCCTGCATCGTCACCGGGGTGATGAAATGTTCTGCGGCCTCGGTCATGACCACCTGCACGGTGGCGCCCTCCTTGACCAGCGAGCGGCACAATTCGGCCGCCTTGAAACAGGCGATGCCGCCGGTGAGGCCCAATACGATATGTTTGCCCGCCAGATCCTTCATGGCGCGCAATATACCCTGCAAAGGACCAGGTTACCGCGGTAGATGGGTGGCGATGCCGTCGCCACATCCGGTGCGAGGGCACCGACCGGATGCTGGCGATCGGGCGCGGGCCCATGACAATAAGCTGGCGTCGCCGGCGTAGCCGACACTTATAATCTCCGTTTACCACCTCCCTCGGGACCCAGCGCCCGACCCTGACATGACCAAATTTGTCTTCGTCACAGGCGGTGTGGTGTCCTCCCTGGGCAAGGGAATCGCCTCAGCCTCCTTAGCTGCGATCCTAGAATCGCGGGGTCTCAAAGTCACCCTGATCAAGCTGGATCCCTACATCAACGTCGATCCGGGCACCATGTCGCCCTTCCAGCACGGTGAGGTCTTCGTCACCGATGACGGCGCCGAGACCGATCTGGACCTGGGCCACTACGAGCGCTTCATCACCACGCGCATGAAGCGCGCCAACAACTTCACCACCGGACAGATCTACAAGAGCGTGCTGGAAAAAGAGCGCCGTGGCGACTATCTCGGCAAGACCGTGCAAGTCATTCCGCACATCACCAACGAGATCCAGGAGTTCGTCAAGCGCGGCGCATCGGATGTCGATGTGGCCATCGTGGAAATCGGCGGTACCGTGGGCGACATCGAGTCCCTGCCTTTCCTGGAGGCCGCGCGCCAGATGAGCCTGAAGCTCGGCCCCAACAACGCTGCCTTCGTGCACCTGTCCTACGTGCCGTGGATCGCGGCCGCGGGCGAACTCAAGACCAAGCCGACACAGCACACGGCCAAGGAACTGCGCGCCATTGGCATCCAGGCCGACGCGCTGCTGTGCCGTGCCGACAGGCCGATCCCCGACGAGGAACGCGCGAAGATCAGTCTGTTCTCCAACGTGCCCGAGTGGGGCGTCATCAGCATGTGGGATGTCGACACCATCTACAAGGTGCCGCGCATGCTGCACGAGCAGGGCCTCGACGGCCTGATCTGCGACAAGTTGCGCCTGAACACGCCACCCGCCAACCTCAAGCGATGGGACGATCTGGTCTATGAGACCGAGCACCCGCAAAGCGAGGTGACCATCGCCATGGTCGGCAAGTATGTGGACCTCTCTGACAGCTACAAGTCGGTGAACGAAGCGCTGCGCCACGCGGGCATGAAAAACCACGCCCGCGTGAAAATCGAGCATGTCGACTCGGAAACCATCACGCCCGAGACCGTGGCGCGCCTGGCCAAATACGACGCCATCCTGGTGCCCGGCGGCTTTGGCAAACGCGGCATCGAAGGCAAGATCTGCACCGCCCGCTTTGCCCGCGAGAACCAGGTGCCCTACCTGGGCATCTGCCTGGGCATGCAGGTTGCCACCATCGAGTTCGCCCGCCACGTGGCGGGTCTCGCCGGCGCCAACAGCACGGAGTTTGAACCCGCGACGCCCCACCCGGTGATTGCGCTGATCAACGAATGGAAAGATGCCGACGGCAGCATTCAGGTGCGCGACGCACACTCGGACCTCGGTGGCACGATGCGCCTGGGCGCGCAGAGCTCCGACGTCACCACCGGGACGCTGGCCCACCAGATTTATGGCGACGTGGTGACCGAACGTCATCGCCACCGCTACGAGGCCAACGTGAACTACCTGGACAGCTTGCGCAAGGCCGGCCTGGTCATCTCGGCGCTGACCCAGCGGGAGCATCTGACAGAAATCGTCGAGCTTGCGCAGAGCGTGCATCCCTGGTTTGTCGGCGTGCAGTTCCACCCCGAGTTCAAATCCACACCCTGGGACGGTCATCCCCTTTTCAACGCTTTCGTCAAGGCCGCGCTGGACCATCAGGCCTCGGGCAAAAACCTGAAGGCGGTCGCATGATGGCCGCCGCGCCGGGTCGCCCCAAGCCAGGCCGATTCTCCTCGGAATGCAGCGCAGCACACGAAGTGGCAAGCGTGGGGACTCCATGAACTTGTGCGGCTTCGACATCGGGCTGGAGCGGCCGTTTTTCCTGATCGCCGGCCCTTGCGTCATCGAATCCGAGCAATTGCAGATGGACACCGCCGGCGCGCTGAAGGAAATCACCGCCAGCCTGGGCATTCCGTTCATCTTCAAGAGCAGTTTCGACAAGGCCAACCGGTCCAGCGGCAGCACCTTTCGCGGCCCGGGCATCGACATGGGGCTGGAGATCCTGGCCAAGGTCAAGCGGGAATTGGGTGTGCCGGTGCTGACCGACATTCACGACGAATCACAGATCGCGCAGGTCGCCACCGTCGTCGACGTGCTGCAGACCCCCGCCTTCCTGTGCCGCCAGACCGATTTCATCCGCGCCGTGGCGCAGTCAGGCAAGCCGGTCAACATCAAGAAGGGCCAGTTCCTCGCGCCGCACGACATGAAGAACGTGATCGACAAGGCACGCGCGGCCGCCCGGGAAGCCGGCCTGCCCGAGGACAACTTCATGGCCTGCGAACGCGGCGCCAGCTTTGGCTACAACAACCTGGTTTCCGACATGCGCAGCCTGGCGATCATGCGCGAGACCGGCGCGCCGGTGGTGTTCGACGCCACGCACTCGGTGCAATTGCCGGGCGGCCAGGGCACGAGCAGCGGTGGCCAGCGCGAGATGGTGCCGGTGCTGGCGCGCGCGGCCGTCGCCGTGGGCGTGGCTGGCCTGTTCATGGAAACCCACCCCGACCCTTCAAAGGCGATGAGCGACGGGCCCAATGCGGTGCCTTTGAAGCACATGCGCGCGCTGCTGGAAACGCTCCAGGCACTGGACTCGGTGACCAAGAAAAACGGCTTTCTGGAAAACAACTTCAACTGAGTCAACCGGAGTCCACGCCATGCCCGCCGCCTACATCATTGTCGACATGAAGATCACCGACATGGAACAGTACAAGCAGTACATGGCCGCCGCCCCCGCCGCGGTCGCTGCGGCAGGCGGCGAATACCTGGTGCGGGGCGGCCGTTTCGAGACGATGGAAGGTGACTGGAAACCGGCGCGCATCGCGATGCTGCGCTTTCCCAGCTATGAGAAGGCCCGGGCCTTCTACGATGACGAGATGTACCGCGCCGCGCGCACCAAGCGCCTGGGCGCCACCGAATTTTTCAATATGGTGCTGGTCGAGGGCGTCTAGCCCCGAATCTGCAAGAGTTCTGTTTTTTGACTTGGAGGACATCAAATGAGTGCAATTGTTGACATCGTCGGTCGTGAAATCCTGGACAGCCGCGGCAATCCCACTGTCGAATGCGACGTGTTGCTGGAGTCCGGCGTGATGGGCCGCGCGGCGGTTCCGTCCGGCGCATCCACCGGCTCGCGTGAAGCGATCGAACTGCGCGACGGCGACAAGAGTCGCTACCTGGGCAAGGGCGTGCTGAAAGCGGTCGAGCACATCAACACCGAGATATCCGAGGCTGTGCTGGGTCTGGACGCCTCGGAACAGGCTTTCCTGGACAAGACCATGATCGACCTCGACGGCACAGAGAACAAAAGCCGCCTGGGTGCCAACGCCATGCTGGCCGTGTCGATGGCCGTGGCCCGCGCGGCAGCGGAAGAATCCGGACTGCCGCTGTACCGCTATTTCGGCGGCATGGGCGGCATGCAGCTGCCGGTGCCGATGATGAACGTCATCAACGGCGGCGCGCACGCCAACAACAACCTGGACCTGCAGGAATTCATGATCATCCCGGTGGGTGCGTCAAGTTTTCGCGAAGCCCTGCGCTACGGCGCGGAGGTGTTCCATGCGCTGAAGAAAATCATCCATGACAAGGGCATGAGCACGGCGGTCGGTGACGAGGGCGGATTCACCCCCAGCGTGGCCAGCCATGAAGCGGCGATCCAGATGATTCTGGAAGCCATCGACAAGGCCGGCTTTACGGCCGGCGATCAGATTGCCATCGGCCTGGACTGCGCCGCGAGCGAGTTCTACAAGGACGGCAAATACCATCTGGCAGGCGAGGGACTGACGCTTTCCGCCGAAGAATGGACCAACATCCTGGCCACCTGGGTCGACAAGTACCCCATCATCAGCATCGAGGACGGCATGGCCGAGGGCGACTGGGACGGCTGGAAAGTGCTGACCGACCGCCTGGGCAAGGCCGTGCAGATCGTGGGCGATGACCTGTTCGTCACCAACACCAAGATCTTCAAGGAAGGCATCGACAAGGGCATTGCCAACTCGATCCTGATCAAGATCAACCAGATCGGCACGCTCACCGAGACCTTCGCCTGCATCGAGATGGCCAAGCGCGCCGGCTACACCGCTGTGATCAGCCACCGCTCGGGTGAAACCGAGGACTCGACCATCGCCGACATTGCCGTGGGCACCAATGCCGGCCAGATCAAGACCGGGTCGCTCAGCCGCAGCGACCGCATGGCCAAGTACAACCAGCTGCTGCGCATCGAGGAAGACCTTGGCGACGTGGCCAGCTACCCGGGCCGCGCCGCGTTCTACAACCTGAAGTAATGGCCCCCACGGTCGCCCACTGCGTGTGGCTCCCTGCCCCCCGGGGAGGCCGCGTTTCGCCTTGGGGCGGCCCGGCGGCGAAACTTCTCCGCGAAGGGTAGCTGTGGGCTCACGCATCATTCCGGTCATCCTGATCGCGCTGCTCTTGCTGTTCCACGGACAGCTTTGGCTGGGGCGTGGCAGCATTCCCAACGTCAACGAATTGCAGCAGAAGCTGGATGCACAAAGGGCGGCCAACTTGTTGGCACGCCAGACCAACGAACGTCTGGCAGCCGAGGTGCGCGACCTGCAGGAGGGGCTTGAAATGGTCGAGGAAAAGGCGCGCCTGGAGCTGGGCATGGTCAAGCCCAACGAAATCTTTGTGCAGGTGGGTCGCTAGGCGCCTGCGCTACCCTGCGCGCCCGCAAAGGCCGGGGCATCGAACGGCTTCTCGCAACCAGCGTGTCCTTGTTCCCTTGCTCTGCCACGTTTCCCAGCCCATCCTATGTCCGAGTTCATGTTCGCCGATGCCTTTACCCTCTGGGGTGCCGCCACGACCTGGCTGGAGTGCGTCGCCTTTGCCCTGGCCCTCGCCATGGTGGGTTGCAACATCCGCGAGATTCATTGGGGCTGGCCGTTGGCCGCGATCAGTTCGGCCCTGTATTTCGCGCTCTTCTGGCGCAGCAAGCTTTATGGCGATGCCGCATTGCAGGTGTTCTTCGCAGTGGTCGCCATGTGGGGATGGTTCCAATGGCTGCGTGGCCGGCGCGGCGATGGCAGCGCGCTCACGGTGAGCCGCCTCACCCGGCGGGGGCTGATCGGAACGGTCGCGACCTGCGCCCTGCTCTGGCCGGCCACCGGCCTGTTCCTGAAGCACTTCACCGACACCGATGTGCCGTGGTGGGACGCCTTTCCCACGGCCACCAGCGTTGTCGGCCAGTTCCTGCTGGGGCGAAAGTTCATCGAAAACTGGGCCGTGTGGATCGTGGTGAACGTGGTCAGCGTCGGCCTGTTTGCCTACAAGGGGCTGTGGCTCACCACCGTACTCTACGCTTTATTCATCGCCCTGAGCGTGGTGGGCTGGCGCGCCTGGCGGCGCCAGCTTTGAGCCGATGACGCCTGTGCCCGCGACAAGGCGACCGAAGCGCATTGCCCTGCTGGGGGCCGAGAGCACGGGCAAGACGCAACTGGCCAGGCAACTCGCGGTGGCGCTGCGCGCGCCGGACCGCAGCACGGCCATGGTGCCCGAGGTGCTGCGCGAGTGGTGCGCACGCGAGGGTCGCACACCCATGGCGCACGAGCAGCCCGCCATAGCGCAGGAACAGGCCCGCCGCGTGCTGGCACTGGACACAGTTGAAATCATCATCGCCGACACGACACCGCTGATGACCGCCCTCTACAGCCACCTGCTGTTCGGCGACGAATCGCTGTATGACTTCGCGCTGGCGCACCAGCGGATGTATGACGTCACCCTGGTCACCGGGCTGGACCTGCCCTGGCAGGCCGATGGCCTGCAGCGCGACGGCCCCCACGTGCGCGAGCCGGTCGATGCGATGCTGCGTGCAGCGCTGTCGCGTTCCGGTGTGACCTGGCAGGTGATTTATGGCCATGGCGCAGCCCGCCTGGAAAAAGCCATGAATGCTATCTATTCAATAGCTAACCGTGATCTTTCGACGCTGGAAAATGGCCAAAAAACCTTGAAATCCGGTGCCTGGAGCTGGCCCTGCGACAAATGCAGCGATCCAGACTGTGAACATCGCCTGCTTACCGGACTTCTGAGCCCCTGATTGCCTGCCGGCTCAATGCACGATGGGTTCGACCGGCGGCTGAGCGTCCGGTGATGTGAAGATCTGCGCCGCATCCACCGGATCGAAGTGGTACTGCTGCCCGCAGAAGTCGCACCCCACATCGATATGGCCGCGCTCGGCAATGATGCTGTCCGCCTCTTCCACGCCCAGGCTGCGAATCATGCGACCCACGCGCTCACGGCTGCAACTGCAGGCAAAGCGCGGCGCGGTGGCGCCGGCAAACGGTTCGAAACGCAGTACCTGCTCTTCCCAGAACAGGCGGCGCAGGATGGTGTCCACGTCCAGCGTCAACAATTCCTCACGCTTCAGACTCCTGACCAGAATCGCAATGCGGTTGTAGTGCTCGTTCAGGCCGATCTCATCTTCATTGGCCTGCCCGGGGAGGTTGTTGGTTCCCAGCACCGGCAGGCGTTGAATCAGCAGGCCGGCCGCCACCTGGTCGTCGGCGGCCAGCACCAGGACCGTGTCAAGTTGCTCGGACTGAAGCATGTAATGCTCGAGCACCTCGTTGAGCCGCTCGAGCTTCTGGCGCTGGTCGCCGAACAAGGGCACCACACCCTGGTACGGTTGCTGGCCGGGCAGGCGGTCTTTCGGGTCGAGCGTGATGGCACAGCGGCCCTGGTTGTTGACGTTCACCATCTGGCTCAGCGATGCGTCAGCCGGCAGTTCACCCACCAGGGTGGCGGTGGCGCGCAGGCTGAAATCGGGCTGCACCTCGGCGACGGCGACCTTGACCGGCCCGTCGCCGAAAATCTGCAGCACCAGCGCACCGTTGAACTTGATGTTGCCCTGCATCAGCACGGCAGCGGCGGCCATCTCCCCGATCAGTTCACGGACCGGCTCGGGGTACGCGCCCGTGCCGGTGTTGCCCGCCCGGCGCCTGAGAATCTCCTGCCAGGCGTCGGTCAGGCGCACGATCATGCCGCGCACCGGAAGGCCGTCAAAAATGAATTTGTGAAGTTCAGACATGGATATCGACCCGTTGGGGAGAGAGCGAGCCTTTGTTACGGGCATTTCCGCCGATTGATCGGCTGGCCGCGCCAGAGGTGCGCTGCGGCGCAACCGACCCCGGACTGGACCCAGGGCCATCGCCACAATGGCTCTGTCTAGACAAGCTTCCTGAGCCCGGCCTGGAAGCGACGCGCATTCTCGACATAGTGGCGGGCGCTCTGGCGCACGCTTGCGATCTGCTCCGGCGTCAAAGGGCGTACCGCCTTGGCCGGGCTGCCGATGATCATGGAGCCGTCGGGAAACTCCTTGCCTTCGGTGACCAGCGCTCCCGCACCCACCAGGCAGTTTTTGCCGATTCTCGCGCCATTGAGCACGATGGCGCCAATTCCGATCAGCGTGTCGTCCCCAATGGTGCAGCCATGCAGCATCACCTTGTGCCCTACGGTCACGTTCTCGCCCAGCACGATCGGCATGCCGATGTCCGCGTGCATCGCACTGCCGTCCTGGATATTCGAGCCGCGGCCGATCGTGATCGACTCGGTATCGCCGCGTATGACCGTGCCGAACCAGACGCTGGTGTCGGCGCCCAGGCTCACATTGCCCATGACCTGCGCGCTGTCGGCCACCCAGGCATTCGCGCCCAGGCGGGGGGCAATGCCATCCAGTTCATATAAAGCCATCGGTTTTCCTGTCGCGCGTCGCGCAAAACCTAGAATTGTAGGGATGGAACTCCGTCAACGTGCGCTGGCCGCGCTGCAAAGCCCCGATCCACAGGAAAAAGTGGCACTCGCCAGCGCACTTTGGTCAGAGTTAGCTTCTCTTTCGATAGCACAAGAAATCCTTGCGGAACCGGCCGGCCTGCCCGGGCGCCCCAGCCGGCCCGAACTGGTCGCGCCCTCAGGTGTCCCCCACCGCTCGCCGTTCACGATGGAAGGACGCGCCGCACTGATCCACGCGATCTGTCACATCGAATTCAACGCCATCAACCTGGCGCTCGACGCGGTCTGGCGCTTTGCCGGCATGCCGGACGACTTCTACCGCGACTGGACGCGTGTGGCGTTCGAGGAAGCGCAGCATTTCACCCTGCTGCACGATCACCTGCAGACCCTGGGCCATCGCTACGGCGACTTCCCGGCGCACGACGGCCTGTGGGAAATGTGCGAGAAGACGAAAGGCGACATCGTCGCCCGCATGGCGCTGGTGCCGCGCACGCTGGAGGCGCGCGGGCTGGACGCCACGCCGCTGATCCAGGCACGGCTGCGCAAGGTGGCTGCGGTGGAAGCCCACGGGCGTTGCGGCGCGCCGGACGCACTGGTGGCCTGCGAGCTGCTCGACATCATCTTGCGCGACGAGATCGGCCATGTGGCCATCGGCAACCACTGGTACCGGTGGCTGTGTGAACGGGACGGACTGGACCCGGTGGCGCACTACGGCGTGCTGGCGCAACACCACCGTGCGCCTCGGCTGCGACCGCCCTTCAACGAGGCCGCCCGGTGCCAGGCGGGATTCAGCCAGCAGGAACTGGACTATCTGACCGGGGCCTAAGGAGCGTCAATTGCGGTTCCGGCATGCCATAAAGCAATGCTGGACCTTGAGATGCGCGGAGACAAAACACCATCCGGCGCTTCGCGGGTACTGGTTGCCGCCATCATCCTGAATGAGCTCAGGCACCCACAGACCAAGATGCCGGCCTTTGCCGGCGGGGTCGAGCACCTTGAAGAAAAACGCAACGGCGATGAGCCTGGCAAGCCGTTCGGTCGACGGCAATGTGATCTTCTTCCTGCTGCACGAACTGCCGCACCATCTCGAGGCCATGGAGGGTTTCACCTGCGAGCGACGCACGGTATTCTTTGGCAACTTCCAGGTGATTGTGGCCACACGGACCCTGACAGCCTGAAAGAAAGGGGCCGGCGCGCCCACGCCGATGGCACCGGCTGCAGGGCGAGAACTTTCGTATGAAGGTGCCGCGCTACAAGCCGCACAAGGATTCGGCAAGATCGAATTGAGGGAGCACTTTGTAAGTAGCTGTTGCCAAACCGGCGCCTGAGAAACGATTAGCGACAGCCATCCCCGCGAGGAACGTCAGACTCGCCCGATCGGCCTTGCGCCACAGCCACTCCGGAAAGACACGCCGTCATGCCCAGCTTGCAAAAAGAGACATCGAGGCTTCTCAGCCCCCCCCCCCCCGTCACCCTTCGCCCATGGGTCCCCGCCCTCCTGATCGCCACAGCGGCTCTCAGCGCTTGTGGTGGTGGCGGTGATCCGGGTCCGGAAATCCCTATACCGGAAGCGTCATCGGCGCTATCGGAATCAATAGCGCCCGTTGCCGGCGTGGCTGTCGCGTCTTTACCCGCAACGACGTCATCCACGTCCACAACAACCGGCGCCGAAACGACGACAAAGACCAGAACGGCAACGACAACAACACCCACGATACCGACAACGACAACAACACCGGCACCTGCAGCAACAGCGGCACCCGCGACACCCCCGCCCCCACCCACCACGACCAGTCGTTGGATTCCTCAGGTCAGCGACACCTGGCAATGGCAGCTCAGCGGCACGGTCAGCACGAGTGTCGATGCGAAGATCTATGACATTGATCTCTACGACACCCCGGCCGCCACCATCAGCGCGCTCAAAGCGGCTGGCCGGCGCGTCGTCTGCTACTTCTCCGCCGGCACATCCGAAAACTGGCGCAGCGATTATTCCCGCTTCGCAGCGGCCGACAAGGGCAGCTCGGTGTCCGGCTGGGCGGGTGAGAACTGGCTCGATACACGCTCCGCAAACGTACGCGAGATCATGAAGAGCCGCCTGGACCTCGCTGTGTCACGCGGATGCGACGGCGTCGAGCCGGACAACGTCGATGGCTACACCAACAAGCCCGGCTTCCCACTGACCTCGGCCACGCAACTGGACTACAACCGTTTCCTGGCCACGGAAGCCCGTAACCGCGGCCTTGCCGTGGCCCTGAAGAACACAGTCGACCTGCTGTCGCAGCTGGAGCCGTACTTCGACTTTGCCGTCAACGAACAGTGCAACGAGTACAGCGAGTGCGGCGGCTATAGCGTCTTTACCAGCAAAGGCAAGCCCGTCTTCAACGCGGAGTACGCCTCAAAGTGGAAGACCGACGTCACGGCCCGCGCCAGTCTGTGCACCGCCAACCGTGCTGCGAACATCCGCACGCTGGTGCTGCCATTGGCTTTGGACGGTTCGTTCCGCTACAGCTGCGACTGACGCACCGGCGCTCATCGCCACCGGGCGCCTCGTCGATGGCCGTTGTGAAATCGCCTGGCGACGCAGACATCAACAGATAAAGAAGTCGTCACTGGCATCGCCCGGGCCCGCGCGCGCCGCTGGATTTGCGGCCCATTGACGGGGATCGGTAGCCCGACCTTAAGAGGCTGGCAGGTCGACAAATACCAGAAAACCGAACGGCCCACGGGATGCCCGTCCCCTTTCGTCACCGCCCTGTCGCCAGGACACTTCAAGAACAACAAGTCGCGCCAGATTTGCATCCAACCCGTCTCCGACGTAAGCGGTTGATACAAAACCGGGGTTTGAGAAACGATTGGCGACATGCGTCCCGCTGACCGGGTCAGACTCGATTCACCAGCCCGTCCCCAACTCTGTCCGGAAGACCCTATCCATGAAATCCGTTCACGACCACGCATTGAGCTTGCGACTTAGCCGTCCTTCCAACGGCCTTCACCCGTGGCTGCCGGCACTGCTGATCGCAACAGTGGCGCTCGGCGCGTGTGGGGGTGGCGGTGCAGACGATCCGGCGCCTTTGAGCACCGCAATGCAAGCGAGCACATCGGCAGCCGGCTCATCGGTAGCGGATGAAGACACGTCCGCCTTGTCTCCATCCGCCGCCCGGGCAAGAGCAAAACGAAAGACCGCAACAACCACTACA
>JAABQG010000054.1 GCA_011391595.1 Hydrogenophaga sp. | reverse complement strand
ACCAGCGTGTTCGACGCTGACGCCAGCATCGCGCTGGACGGCACCTTCGTGAAGGTCGTGGCCTGGTACGACAACGAATGGGGCTACTCCAACAAGTGCCTGGAGATGGTGCGCGTGGTCGCCAAATAAGGCGGTCACCCAGCCAGAAAAAACGCGCCCTAGGGCGCGTTTTTTGTTGGGCGGCGCCGGATGCCGCCGTTCAGCTCAGGTGCTTGCCGGCGATCCCCGCCAGCTCGAACATCGTCACCTGCGGCTTGCCGAAGACCGCGAGCAGCTTGGCGTCGGCGTTGATGGCGCGCTTGTTGGCGGCGTCCTGCAGGCCGTTGGCCTTGATGTAGTCCCACAGCTTCTTGATGACCTGGGTGCGCGCCACCGGCTCGGCGCCGATCACCGCAGCCAGGGCGTCGCTGGGCTTCAGGCCGGCAGCGGTGCTGGCGGCGCGCTTGCGCGGGGTCTTGGCGGCCGCCGTTTTGGCCGGCGTCTTGGCGGCCGCAGCCTTCGCGGGGGACTTGCGGGCCGTCTTGGCGATCGGTTTGGAGGCTTTTGCGGCACTTCCCGGCGTCGCGCGGTCACCAGCCGCTCCTGTTTTTGCGGCAGCGGTCTTGCGCGGCGGGAATTTGGACGGGGCAAACTCGAAATTTACCTTGCCCGCCTCGGCATCCCAGGCCAGGAAAGCCTTGAACGCGCGGCGCGTGCGCATGGAGACGAACTTGTCGAGCAGATCGGTCTTGCCGGTGGACAGCAGCTTGGTCATCTGCTCGCGCGCCACCGGCTGCTGCAGGATGATCTTGCCGCTCTTGAAGTCGCAACTCGGCGTGGGCTGCGCGGCGGTGGGCACGGTTTTTTCGCAGACGTAGTTGCTGCCGTGCTCGTGCACGGGGGCGCCGCACTTGGGGCATTTTCCGAGGGGCTCGCTGGCGCTGAAATCCACCAGCTCCCCGGTTTCTGCTGCGTTCCTGTCGTCGCCAAAGTCGAATTCGAGCTTCCAGTTTTGATCTTCCTCGCTGAACTTGAGGGCGATCTCGGCGGTGAACGGCCAGCCGGCCTTGGAGCGGAAGCCATCCAGTGGGCCGATCCGCTTGTCGCGCAGGAAAGTCTCCACTTCAGCCAGTTCGAAGGTGCGCCCGGCAGGGGTCTTGCCGAAAGAAAAACCGCAGCCCTCGCTGGCGCCATCCGCGCCGGTGCAGGTGTAGCGCCGGTAGTTTTCCTTCACCACGCCGCCGCAGTTCGGGCAGGGCGTGGAGAGCGTGGCGTAGTCGCCGGGCACGGTGTCGCGGTCGTATTCCTTCGCTTTCTTGACGATGTGCTCGGTCATCGCGGCGATCTCGCGCATGAATTCGTCGCGACTGAGCTTGCCGTGCTCCATCTGCGCCAGCTTGTATTCCCACTCGCCGGTCAATTCAGGTTTGGAGAGTTCCTCGACGCCCAGGCCGCGCAGCAGCGTCATGAGCTGGAACGCCTTGGCCGTGGGAATCAGCTCGCGGCCGTCGCGCAGCATGTATTTCTCGTTGATCAGACCTTCGATGGTGGCCGCGCGCGTGGCGGGCGTGCCCAGGCCTTTTTCCTGCATGGCTTCGCGCAACTCGTCGTCGTCGACCATCTTGCCCGCGCCTTCCATGGCGCCCAGCAGCGTGGCTTCGGAGTAGCGCGCCGGTGGCCGCGTTTTCAGGCCCTTGGGCTCCACCACCTCGGCGCGCACCATCTCGTCGGGCTTCACGGGCACCAGGCTCTGGCCCTTGTCGCCGTCTTTCGCATCGGTCACTTCGTCGGCGGCTTCCTTGCCGTAGATGGCCAGCCAGCCCGGCTTGACCAGCACCTTGCCCTCGGTCTTGAAACTATGACCGACCGCTTGCGAGATGCGGGTGGTCACCAGGTATTCGGCGCTGGGGAAGAACACCGCCATGAAGCGACGCACCACCAGGTCATAGAGCTTCTGCTCGGCCTCGCTCAGGCCACTGGGTGCCTGCAGCGTGGGGATGATGGCGAAGTGATCGCTCACCTTGCTGTTGTCGAAGATGCGCTTGCTGGGCCGGATGTAGCCGTTGTCCATCGCCGTTCGCGCATGCGGCGCGAGGTGGCGCATGCCGCTGGCGGCCAGCATGCCGAAGGCTTCCTTGACCACCGGCAGGTAGTCTTCGGGCAGGGCGCGCGAATCGGTCCGCGGGTAGGTCAACGCCTTGTGGCGCTCGTACAGGCTCTGGGCCAGGGCCAGCGTGGTCTTGGCCGAGAAGCCGAACTTGCCGTTGGCCTCGCGCTGCAGGGACGTCAGGTCGAACAGCAGCGGGCTGACCTGGGAGGTCGGCTTGGACTCCTCGGTGACCGTGGCCGCTTTGCCGCGCACGGCATCGGCAATCGCCTGGGCTTCGCGCTGGCTCCAGATCCGATCGGCCTTCTTCTCGACGTCGTCCGCGTCCTTTTTCCATTGGGGATCGAACCACTTGCCCGGGTACTCCCCGGCCTCAGCAAGAAAGCTGGCGTGGACTTCCCAGTAGTCGCGGCTGATGAACTTGCGGATCTGCTCCTCGCGCTCCACCACCACGGCCAGCGTCGGCGTCTGGACCCGACCCACCGTCGTCAGGAAGAAGCCGCCGTCGCGGGAGTTGAAGGCGGTCATGGCACGCGTGCCGTTGATGCCGACCAGCCAGTCGGCCTCGGAGCGGCTGCGCGCGGCGTCGGCCAGCCCCTGCATCTGTTTGTCAGTGCGAAGGCTCTCGAAGCCGTCACGGATGGCCTGTGGCGTCATCGACTGCAGCCACAGCCGCTTGACGGGCTTGCGCTGCGTCTTGGCGCGGCCTAGAGCGGCATCTTCGTTGCCGAAGGCGTACTGCTCGATCAGGCGGAAGATCAGTTCGCCCTCGCGCCCCGCGTCGCAGGCATTCACCAGCGCGCCCACGTCCTTGCGCTTGGCCTGTCGGACCACCGCGTTCAGTCGCGTCTTGGTCTTGTCCACCGGCTTGAGGTCGAAGTACGGCGGAATCACCGGCAGGTGAGCAAAGCTCCATTTGCCGCGCTTGACGTCGAACTCTTCCGGGGCCTGAATTTCCACCAGATGCCCCACGGCGCTGGTGACCACGTACAGGTCGTTCTCGAAATGTTCATCGTGTTTCTCGAACTTGCCCGCCACCGGCGTGAGCGCCCGCACGATGTCCTGTGCGACCGATGGCTTCTCTGCAATGACCAATGTTTTCATCTAATTACAATCCCGTTGTCTCGCGTGCGCAGGCGCACACCCATACGCGGGCGCACACGCGCCCATACGGATTCACCATACCAAATTTTCAGACCGTGCCCAAAAAGCCCTCCCCCGCCCCGGCCCGCCGGATCCAGACCCGCCGCTCCGGTGTGCATGGCAAGGGGGTGTTTGCATTGCAGGACATCGATGCGGGCGAAACCCTGATCGAGTACGTGGGCGAGATCGTCACCTGGCAGGAGGCGCAGGACCGCCACCCCCACGACCCGGCCAATCCGAATCACACGTTCTACTTCCACGTCGACGAAGACCGGGTCATCGATGCGCTGCATGGCGGCAACTCCTCGCGCTGGATCAACCACAGCTGCGACCCCAATTGCGAGGCCGACGAAGTGGACGGGCGGGTCTTCATCAAGACCCTTCGCGACATCCGCGCTGGCGAAGAGCTCAATTACGACTACGGGCTCGTGATCGAGGAGCGTTACACGCCCAAGCTCAAGGCCGAGTACCCGTGCTGGTGTGGCAGTGCCCACTGTCGCGGAACCCTGCTGGCGCCCAAGCGACGCCCGGCTACGACCCGCATGACAGGCCCGGGCAAAGCCGGACGCTGAGCCGAGCGATGACGCCGAGGCCCGTGATGCGCTGGCCCGCAGAGGCCCTCTGGGAGGCTGTAGTGCCCCTGCTGCCGGGTTTCACGGTGGAGATCCTGCCCGAGATCGACTCGACCAACACCGAGCTCATGCGCCGCGCTCGCGCCGGCCGTGTGGAGCCCCTGCTGCTGGTGGCGGAGACACAGACTGCGGGCCGGGGGCGACTCGGGCGTGACTGGCACAGCACGCCCGGCGATTCCCTGACCTTTTCCCTGGCGCTGCCGCTGAACCCGCCAGACTGGTCGGGCCTGTCGCTGGCGGTCGGCGTCAGCGTGTCGGAGAGCCTGCATCCCGCCGTCGGCCTGAAATGGCCCAACGACCTGTGGTGGCAGGAACGCAAGCTGGCCGGTATCCTGATCGAAACGGCCAGCTTTGGCAAAGAGCGTCATGCCGTGATCGGTGTGGGCGTGAATCTGGCACCCCGCGAAGCGGCCGGACTGTCCACGCCGCCGGCGGGGTTGCGGGAACTGCTGCCGGGCATCGAAGCAACCCAGGTCTTGCTGCAACTGGGGGAGCCGCTGGTCAGGACTGTCCTGGCATTTGAGCGCCAGGGTTTTGCCCCGTTTGCAGCCCGCTTCAACGAACGCGACGTCCTGCGCGGCCGTGAGGTGATGCTCAGCGATGGCCAGCACGGCATGGCCCATGGCGTCGATGATCGCGGTGCCTTGCTGGTGCATACTGCCGCTGGCATGAAACACGTCACCAGCTCCGAAATCAGCGTGCGCCCGCGCGCCGCCCCGCAGCCCTGACCCGTCCATGCTGCGCCTGCTCGTCCTGACCCTGCTGCTGGCCAATGGCCTTTTTTTTGCATGGTCCCAAGGTCTCCTCAAGCCCTATGGGTGGGCCCCTTCACCGCAGGGTGAACCCCAGCGCCTGGCCCAGCAGCTTCATCCGGAGCAGATGCGTCTCCTGCGCTCCGGGGACCGGCGCCCCGAAGCCCAGGCAGCAGCGACCGCCCAGCCGTCGTCACAACCGACCGAGTGCCTGAGGGCCGGACTTTTTGACGAGCGCCAGGCGGACGTCCTGCGCCAGGCCCTGACGCCGGCCCTGCCCACTGGCACATGGGTAATTGAGCGCGGCACCGACCCTGGGCGCTGGATCGTCTACATGGGCAAATACACCGACAACGAGACAATGAACAAGAAGCTCGCCGAGCTGCGCTCGCGCGGGCTGGACATCCGGGTTGAGCCCCTGCTCAACCCGGCACTGGCCCCCGGCCTGTCGCTGGGAGGGTTTCCTACGGAGGCGGCCGCCAACGAGGCACTCGCCCAGTTTGCCGCCCGCGGGGTTCGCACCGCCCGGGTGGTCCAGGAACGCGCCGCTGTCTCCGGGCAATGGGTCCGGCTCCCGGCGGCCGACACTACCCTGAAGCAGCGGCTGGAAAGCGTCAGGGCTGCGCTGGCCGGCAAGCCGCTTCAGCCCTGCCCATGAACCCTGATGTCAGGTTGAAGACATGACCCTCAAACTCTACTTCGCGCCCGGTGCGTGCTCCTTTGTTCCCCACGCCCTGCTGGAAGCCTCGGGCGCGGCCTTCGAGCCGGTGATGGTGAAACTGCACAAGGGCGAACACCATGACCCTGAATACAAGGCCCTCAACCCGCGCAGCCAGGTTCCGGTGCTGGTGGACGAGGACCAGGTCATTACGCAGATCCTGGCCATCGTCACCTACCTGAACGACCGGTTTCCACTGATGGGCTTCCTGCCCGCCGAGCCACTGGCGCGCGCCCGCGTGCTGGAAACACTGGCGTGGATGAACAACACCGTGCATCCCACCTTCACCCACATCTTCATGCCGCAGAAGTTCACGGACAATCCGGCGCTGCATGGCGAACTGCGCGCCTACAACACGCAACTCTACCGGGGCATGCTGGACGAGCTTCAGGCCTTGGTGCGACGCACCGTTTCGGCGGGTCAGCCCTGGCTTGGCGGGACGAATTTCGGCCCTCTGGATGCCTATTCGCTGACCCTGACGCGCTGGGGCAGCATGGCCGGCATCGATCCCCTGGATTTCCCCGACCTGTGGGCGTTCGTGCAGCGGGTGGCCCACCAGAGCGCGGTGGCCCGTGTGATCGAACGCGAACGCCTGCAACTCAATCTCTTCAGGCCGGCCTGAAATCAGGCGGCGCCAGCACTGTCGCCGACGACGAAGCGCAGGCTGAAGCAAGCCCCCGGCGGGTTCTGCCCCGGATGGGCGTCTTCCACCGTGACGGTTGCAGCATGCTGGTGCGCGATCTCCAGCACGATCGGCAGACCCAGGCCCGATCCGTCCACATTGGTCCCCAGCACGCGGTAGAACGGCTGGAACACCAGTTCGCGCTCTGACGCCGGGATGCCCGGTCCGTTGTCTTCCACCTGGAGTACCATCACCTGACCGAACGGGTCGGTCAGCAGCCGTACCGTAATGACGCCCGGTCGCTCAGGCGTAGAGGGCGTGTAGTTGATCGCGTTGTCCACCAGATTGCGCACCAGTTCCTTGAGCAGCGTGGGGTTTCCGCTCAGCATCACGCCCGCAGCGCCGGGTGTTGGTCCTTCGTAGCCCAGGTCAATGCGCTTGTCCAGGGCCCGCGGCACCGAGTCCTGCACCACCTCCATGATCAGGCGCGGCATGTCACAGGGCAGCCGGCTCAGCGCGGCGCCCCCAGCCTCGGCCCGGGCCAGCGCCAGCAGCTGGTTGACGGTGTGGGTCGCGCGCTCGCTGGAGCGGCCAATCTGCTTGAGCGAGTGCTTGAGCTCTTCTTCGCTCGACCCGCCGCGTAGCGCCAGATCCGCCTGCATGCGCAGACCCGCGAGAGGGGTCTTGAGCTGGTGCGCCGCGTCGGCCAGGAAGCGTTTCTGCGTCGCAATGGATTCCTTCAGCCGCGTCAGCAGGTCATTGACCGACGACACCAGCGGCGCCACCTCCAGCGGCACTGTCTTCTCGTCCAGCGGGCTGAGGTCGTCGGGCTTGCGTGCGCGAATGCGCTCTTCAAGCTGGCTCAACGGCTTGATGCCCCGCACCAGGGCCATCCACACCAGCAGCACCGCCAGCGGCAGCGTCACGAACTGCGGCAGCATCACGCCCTTGATGATCTCCGTGGCCAGCACCTTGCGCTTTTCCCGCGTTTCGGCCACCTGCACCAGCGCCGGTTGCGCGCCGGGCAAGGGCAGCTTGACCCAGATGTAGGCGACCCGGACCTCCAGCCCGCGGAGGTCGTCATCGCGCATCTGAACCTCACCGGGGGACCCTGTTCGTTCTTCCCCGGCGGGAAGCGGGAGGTCTCGTTCGCCGCTGAGGAATTCGCCGTTGGCGCCCAGCACCTGGTAGTAGACGAGATCGGAGTCGTCGGCGCGCAGTATTTCGCTGGCCGGCTGAGGCAGGTTGAATTGCACGCGGTTGTTGCTGACAGTAACCAGTTGCGCCAGCGCCTGCACGTTGTACACCAGAGCGCGGTCAAACGGCTTGTCGGCAATGCCCTGCGCCACCAGCCAGGTCAGTGCCAGGCTCACCGGCCACAGCAGCAACAGTGGCGTGAGCATCCAGTCCAGGATCTCGCCAAACAGCGAACGCTGCTCGCGTTGAAACAGCTTGAGCGACCAGCCCTCCTGTTTCACGGCGGCAGACGCAGCGCGGTCAGCAAACGGGTCATCTCGCTACCCCGGGATTTTCTCGAGGCAATAGCCAAGGCCGCGCACTGTGGCGATGCGGATCGGGCCTTTTTCGATCTTCTTGCGCAGGCGGTGAATGTAGACCTCGATGGCATTGTTGCTCACCTCCTCGCCCCATTCGCACAGGCGCTCGACCAACTGGTCCTTGCTGACAAGGCGCCCGGCGCGCTGCAGCAACACTTCCAGCAGACCCAGCTCGCGGGCCGAGAGTTCGACCATCTTGCCGTCGATGGTGGCCACGCGGCCGGCCTGGTCGTAGACCAGCGGACCGTGGTTGATGGTGGAACTGGCCCCGCCCATGCCCCGGCGCACCAGCGCCCGCACACGCGCTTCGAGCTCCTGCAGGCTGAAGGGCTTGGCCATGTAGTCGTCGGCGCCGTAATCCAGCCCCTTGACCCGCTCGTCCACGCTGTCGGCGGCGGTCAAGATGAGCACCGGGAGCTTGGACCCGCGTCCACGCAGCTTCTTGAGAACTTCAAGCCCGTGCATCTTCGGCAGGCCGAGGTCCAGGATCAGCAGATCGAACTCGGTGTTGGTCATCAGGGCGGCGTCGGCCTGTGCGCCATCGGCGACATGGTCCACCGCCGCGCCCGAAGCGCGCAGCGTGCGCAGCAAGCCATCGGCCAGCACCTGGTCGTCCTCGGCAATCAGTATTCGCATCTCTGTCTCCTTGGGGTCGTCGGGCCGGGGTGCCGCGTACTTTGCGCAAATTCTAGGCGCATGTGGCCGCCGGCGGTGCTTTTGCGTCCGTCCGTTTGCGTTTCGGACCATTCAGGCGATGTAGGCCTCCAGGCCCAGGGCGACGACGGTGGCGACTTCATCGCCCACGGCGGCGCGGAATTCCGCCTCGGCCTGCGCCACGGCCTGCCGGAAAGCGTCCAGCCACGCCAGCCCCATGGGCGTGAATTGCACCCGACGTGCCCGGGCGTCCAGCGGATCGGGCTCACGGGTGACCAGCCCCCAGGCTGCACACTGGTCGACGAGATCGCCCATCGCCTGCTTGCTCATGCCCGCCGCGCTGGCCAGATCAGTCAGCCGCGAGCCTTCGACAGCCAGATGCCGGGTGATGTGGATGTGGGCGGCACTGACCTGCCCGCGCGCTGCAAGGTTGGACAGCGCCAGCGGAACGCCGACGTTGGCCGCCATGAGGGCGAGCACTCGCGCGTCGAAGCGGCGCATGGCGTGGCCCAGCAAACGGCCGAGATGGGTCTGGCGCCAACCACTGTTCAGGGCTGTTTCAGTCATGTGCAAATAGTAAGGCAAACTGATTTAAAAAGTTGTTTACTTGTTTTGACTTGCTGCGTTAAAGTACTGTTCAAGCATCCAGCCTGTCATAAACCACAGATGCCGGATTTCACTTAACCGTTGTTTTTCAAGGAGATTTTCATGGACGCACCCGTCAAAGGCACCGCCGCCAACACTGCCAGCACCGCGGCCGCCACCGAAAAAGCCAAGGCCCTGCAAGTGGCACTGGCCCAGATCGAAAAGCAGTTCGGCAAAGGCACCATCATGCGGCTGGGTGAAGGCGAAGTCATCGAGGACATCCAGGTGGTCTCCACCGGCTCGCTCGGGCTCGACATCGCGCTGGGCGTGGGCGGCCTGCCGCGCGGACGGGTGGTGGAAATCTATGGCCCGGAGTCGTCCGGCAAGACCACGCTGACCCTTCAGGTGATCGCCGAGATGCAGAAAGTGGGTGGCACCTGTGCCTTTGTCGACGCGGAGCATGCGCTGGACATCCAGTACGCCCAGAAGCTCGGCGTGAACCTTCAGGACCTGCTGATCAGCCAGCCCGACACCGGCGAGCAGGCGCTGGAGATCGTCGACAGCCTGGTGCGCTCGGGTGCGGTCGACCTTATCGTGGTGGATTCGGTGGCCGCCCTGACCCCCAAGGCGGAACTCGAAGGTGAAATGGGCGACTCCCTGCCCGGCCTGCAGGCCCGCCTGATGAGCCAGGCGCTGCGCAAGCTCACGGCCCACATCAAGAAGACCAACTGCATGGTGATCTTCATCAACCAGATCCGCATGAAGATCGGCGTGATGTTCGGCAGCCCGGAAACCACCACGGGCGGCAACGCGCTGAAGTTCTACGCCTCGGTGCGCCTGGACATCCGGCGTACCGGCACAATCAAGAAGGGTGACGATGCCATCGGCAACGAGACCAAGGTCAAGGTGGTCAAGAACAAGGTCGCGCCACCCTTCAAGACGGCCGAGTTCGACATCCTGTTTGGCGAGGGCATCAGCCGCCACGGCGAGATCATCGACATGGGCGTCAATGCCCGCATCATCGAGAAGTCTGGCGCCTGGTACGCCTACAACGGCGAAAAAATTGGCCAGGGCCGCGACAACGCACGCGAATTTCTGCGCGAAAACGAAGCCCTGTCCCACGAGATTGAGAACAAGGTGCGGGCGTCGCTGGGCATTCCGCTGCTGCCGGACGCCCTGGTGACGGCCTGAGCGTCCTTCGCCGCAAAATATGACTCCAAAAGGCATCAGTCCAGCGCCTTTGTGTCATAGTCTGCTATTTATTTTATAGTTCAATGGCGTCGCCTGGTCTGTCACTCAAGGGGCGTGCGCTGCGCTATCTCGCGGCGCGCGAGCACTCGCGGTTCGAGCTGCAGCGCAAGCTCGAACCCTTTGAAGAGACGCCAGGGGAGCTGGCCCACGTGCTGGACCAGCTCGAGGCCAAGGGATTCATTGACGCGCAGCGGGTGGTTGACTCGGTCGTGCACCGGCGCGCAGGCCGGCTGGGCGCCGCACGCATCCGGCATGAGCTGCTGAGCAAGGGGCTTGAGGGTGAAGCTGTCCAGCTGGCCGTCGCCCGGTTGCAGTCAACGGAGCTGGAGCGTGCCCGCGAAGTCTGGCGCAAGAAATTCCGAGAACCCGCATCCGACGTCGCCAGCCGGGCCAAACAGATGCGCTTTCTGGCCTCACGCGGTTTTGGCGCCGAGGCGATTCGGCGGGTGGTGGCCGGGGCGGATGAAGACGAGGGCTGAAGCCCGGCATGACGAATCACGCCTTTTTTTGACGGGCGATTCGACAGAAATCAGGTGATTTCGGCCGTTCCCCATCGTTGAACGGTCATATTTCGCTATGCTTTTTACATTGCGTTAGCAACCCCGCGTCTGACGTGCGCTTCGTACGAGTGCCTTCGCGGGCGTTACAGCCCCAGCATCAGCTTGAGGTTCTGCACCGCCGCGCCACTGGCGCCCTTGCCCAGGTTGTCAAGACGCGCGATCAGCACCGCCTGGTGGAACTCGTCGTTGCCGAAGACACGCAACTCCATCTTGTTGGTGTCGTTGAGCGCAAGCGCGTCGAGTTTGCCGCTTTCGGGCGCTGGCTCCACGCTGACCCAAGCCTCCGGGGTGTTGCTGGCGGCGTAATGCGTGGCCAGTGCGTCGTGCAGGTCGGCCGCCTTCGGATTGCCGGGCAGCAAGTCCAGGTGCAGGGGTAACTGAACCAGCATGCCTTGCTTGAAGTTGCCGACCGACGGAACGAAAACCGGCCGGCGCACGAGGCCGGTGTAGCGCATGATTTCCGGCAGGTGCTTGTGCTTCAGACCCAGAGCGTAAGCTTCGAACAAGGGCGCCTCGCCTTTTTCATAGGCCTCGATCATCGTCCGTCCGCCCCCCGAATAGCCGCTGACCGCAGGCAGCGCCAAGGGGAAATCCTTCGGAATCAGCCCGGCATCGACCAGCGGGCGAATCAGCGCGATGGCACCGGTGGCGTAACAGCCCGGGTTGCCCACGCGGTCTGCGCCTGCCACGGCCGCGCGCTGACCGGCAGCCAGTTCGGGAAAGCCGAACACCCAGCCCGGCGCGGTGCGGTGTGCGGTGGAGGCGTCGATGATTTTGGGCTTACTGCCGCTCAGGCTGTCAATCATGGCAACCGACTCGATCGCGGCGTCATCGTGCAGACACAGGATCACCAGATCCACCTGCGCCATCAGGTCGCGCTTGGCCTGCGGGTCCTTGCGCAACTCGGGCGCAATGCGGACCACCTGCACCTGCGGCAGTCGTTGCAGCCGCTCACGAATCTGCAGCCCGGTGGTTCCGGCTTCGCCGTCGATAAATACTTTGGCCATGGCCGAATTCCTTCGCGTCAGTTTCAGTTCAGATGACCATTAATATAATTATGTATTAGACAAGCGATGTCCAAGCCTCTGTTTGGTGCGTTGCAGCATGATACATTTACCCGTTGCCATGTCCAGTGCCTGTCGCCCGGCGACCTGCCGGGGCCGTCGGGTCCAAATCATCCACTCCTGAGAGAGCCCTCATGAAGATTCACGAGTACCAAGGCAAGGAAATCTTGCGCAAGTTTGGTGTGCCGGTGCCCCGTGGCATCCCGGCCTTCACGGTGCAGGAGGCGGTGGAAGCCGCCCAGAAACTCGGCGGCCCGGTGTGGGTGGTCAAGGCACAGATTCACGCGGGCGGCCGCGGCAAGGGCGGCGGCGTCAAGCTGGCGCGCTCCATCGACGAAGTGAAAAAGCTCGCCGGTGAGATCCTGGGCATGCAGTTGGTCACGCACCAGACCGGCCCGCTGGGCCAGAAGGTCCGCCGCCTGCTGATTGAAGACGGCGCGGACATCAAGAAAGAATACTACGTGTCGGCCGTGACCGACCGTGCCTCGCAGCGCGTGGCGATGATCGTCTCCAGCGAAGGCGGCATGGACATCGAAGGCGTCGCCCACGACACCCCCGAGAAGATCATCACCGAGATCGTGGACCCGGCGGTTGGCCTGACCAATGCGCAAGCCAAGAAGCTTTCAGATGCGATTGGCGTGCCGGCGGCGTCGACCGCCCAGGCCGTTGATGTGTTGCAAAAGGTCTACCAGTGCTACATGGACACCGACGCTTCGCTGGTGGAGATCAACCCGCTGATCCTCGAAGGCAACGGCAACATCAAGGCGCTGGACGCCAAGTTCAACTTTGACGCCAACGCGCTGTTCCGCCACCCGGACATCGTCGCTTTCCGCGATCTGGACGAAGAAGACCCGGCTGAAGTCGAGGCCTCCAAGTTCGACCTCGCCTATATCAGCCTGGACGGCAACATCGGCTGCCTGGTGAATGGCGCCGGTCTGGCGATGGCCACCATGGACACCATCAAGCTGTTCGGCGCGGAACCCGCCAACTTCCTCGACGTGGGCGGCGGCGCGACCCCGGAGAAGGTCACCGAAGCCTTCAAGATCATGCTCAAGAACGACAAGGTCAAGGCCATCCTGGTCAACATCTTCGGCGGCATCATGAAATGCGACACCATCGCCACCGGCGTGATCGCCGCGTGCAAGGCCACCAACCTGAATGTGCCGCTGGTGGTGCGCATGAAGGGCACCAATGAAGAACTGGGCAAGAAGATGCTGGCCGAGTCCGGCCTGCCCATCATCAGCGCCGACACCATGGCCGATGCCGCCCAAAAAGTGGTTGCCGCTGTCAACGCCGCCTAAGGCTGAAGGAAAAAGACCATGTCCATCCTGATCAACAAAGACACCCGAGTCATCACCCAGGGCATCACCGGCAAGACCGGTCAGTTCCACACCGAAAAGTGCCAGGAATACGCCAACGGCAAAAACTGCTTCGTCGCCGGCGTGAACCCCAAGAAAGCCGGCGAGAAGATTTTCGACATCCCGATTTACGCCTCCGTCAAGGAGGCTGCTTCCGAAACCGGCGCCACCGTCTCGGTGATCTATGTGCCGCCGGCAGGCGCGGCCGCCGCCATCTGGGAGGCCGTGGAAGCCGACCTGGACCTGGCGATCTGCATCACCGAAGGCATCCCGGTCAAGGACATGCTAGAAGTGCGCAACCGCATGCGCGCCAAGGTCGCGGCCGGCGGCAAGGAAACCCTGTTGCTGGGCCCGAACTGCCCGGGACTGATCACGCCCGAAGAGATCAAGATTGGCATCATGCCCGGCCACATCCACCGCAAGGGACGCATCGGGGTGGTCAGCCGCTCCGGCACGCTGACCTATGAAGCTGTAGCGCAACTCACCGAAATCGGCCTGGGCCAGTCCAGCGCGGTCGGCATTGGCGGCGACCCGATCAACGGCCTGAAGCACATCGACATCATGCGGCTCTTCAATGAAGACCCGGACACCGATGCCGTGATCATGATCGGCGAAATCGGCGGCCCGGACGAGGCGGAAGCCGCGCGATGGTGCCAGGCCAACATGAAAAAACCCATCGTCGGCTTCATCGCGGGCGTCACCGCCCCGGCCGGCAAGCGCATGGGCCATGCCGGGGCGCTGATCTCCGGCGGCGCCGACACGGCCGAGGCCAAGCTCGCCGTGATGGAGGAATGCGGCTTCAAGATCACCCGCGATCCGTCTGAAATGGCCAAGTTGCTCAAAGCTTTGCTGTAGCAACGCGCGGCAGGCACGACCTGCCCACCAGCGGCGGCAAGCTCGCCAACGGCCCTGCACTGGACCGCAGACTGCGGTTATCCACAATACCGAACCGGATTTCCTGAAGGACAATCCGGTTTTGTTTTTGCCTCGGCACGTTCGCAGACGCCGCCTCCTGAAAGACCAAGATGGAAGAATTCCTCACCGCCCACTTCTGGGTGGCCGTCGGCCAGATCATCATGATCGACATCCTGTTGGGAGGCGACAACGCCGTCGTCATCGCGCTGGCCTGCCGGCAACTCCCAGCCCATCAGCGCACCAAGGGCATCTTGTGGGGAACAGCAGGCGCCATCGTGTTGCGCGTGATCCTGATCGCCTTTGCCTTGACCTTGTTGCAGGTTCCGTTCCTGAAACTGGTCGGCGCAGCGCTGTTGTTGTGGATCGGCGTCAAGCTGCTGGCGCCCCCGGACGACGACGAACACAGCCACATCCAAGGTAGCGACAAGCTGTGGGGCGCCGTGAAAACCGTGATCGTGGCGGACCTGGTGATGAGTGTCGACAACGTCATCGCGATCGCCGGTGCGGCGCAAGGGGCAGGCGAACAGCACCAGATGGCGCTGGTTGTCTTCGGCCTGCTGGTCAGCATTCCCATCATCGTCTGGGGTAGCCAGATGGTCCTGAAGCTCATGGACCGTTTTCCCATCATCATCACTGCCGGCGGCATGCTGCTGGGCTGGATCGCGGGCACCATGGCGCACACCGACCCGGCAATCGTGGGCTTCCTGCCCCAGGACAAGAGCTGGAACTATGGGCTCGGCCTGGCTGGCGCACTGCTTGTTCTGGCTGTGGGGAAGGTCCTGAACACCCGAGCGGCCGCCAAGTAGGCCATCCATCCGCGCCATCGTTCAGCGCCACCGTCTTCTGCACCGACGAAGGGCGCCCCGGTGCCCAGCAAGGTTCACCCAACATGGATTACCGGAAATATGCATCATTTTGCATCCATTTTTCCCTGAAACGGCTTGTACTTGTCCAGTCCGTCTGTTACCTTCGCCGCTCCGGGGCTTGCAACCACAGCAATTGACACACCGGGCGCTCGGTGGTTGCCGCAAGCGGGACCGGTACCCGGAATTGGGCCCGGACTTCTCCCCGCTGATGTCATCCGCCGGTACGCTGCCCAAGAAAAATAGTAATGATGTATGACTATGTCGCGCTAACGGATACCGGGCGCATGCGGAACAACAACGAGGACGCTCTGGCATTTGATGCGGAGAAAGGCCTGGCCGTCCTGGCGGATGGCATGGGTGGCTACAACGCCGGGGAAGTCGCCAGCGGGATGGCGACCAGCTTGATCACCACGGAGCTAGGGCGCTGGCTCACCCAGACCGGCACCCAGGCCACGGGCAAAGAGGTTCGGCGAGCCATGGAGAACTGCGTCAGCGACGCCAACAGCGCCATATACAGCGCCGCCTGCAGCAACATGGATTTCGCCGGCATGGGCACCACCCTGGTGGTGTGTGTGTTTCAGGGCGCCCGGCTGGTTCTCGGGCATATTGGCGATTCGCGCTGTTACCGCTGGCGACACGGCACACTGGCGCAACTCACACGGGATCACTCCCTCCTGCAGGAGCAGCTTGATGCAGGACTGATCACGCCCGCCCAGGCCGCCGTGTCGCCGAACAGGAACCTGGTCACGCGGGCTCTGGGTGTAGAAGACGCCGTGATGCTTGAAGTGAACGAGCACCGGGTCGAGCCCGGCGATATTTATCTGATGTGCTCAGACGGACTCAGCGACATGCTCAGTGATGCCGCCATTGCCTCGATTTTTTCAGACGAATTCCCTCTTGATACCCTCGCTGCAAACTTGATAGAGAGCGCCAACATGAGCGGCGGGCGGGATAATATTTCGGTTTTGCTGGTAAATGCGGCTCCAGGCGCCAAAAAACGCGGCTTCGTGTCCCGTTTGCTGGGAAAATAGCCCGGAGTTTCAAATGCGCTTGGAACTAACGTCTATGAACAGGAGTCGGCCATGCCGAAAATGATCGTATCGATCGACGGTGTTGTCATCAAGGAAGTGCAACTGACCAAGGATCGCACAACACTTGGTCGACGACCCTACAACGACATCGTCATCGACAATCTGGCGGTCAGCGGCGAACACGCCGTGATCCAGATGAATGGGGCCGAGGTCTTCCTGGAGGACTTGAATAGCACCAATGGCACGTATATCAACGGCAAGGCGGCCAAGAAGCAGCTCCTGCAGAACAACGACACCATTGAAATCGGCAAGTACCAGATTCGCTACCAGGGCGACCTGGGCGGCGCCAGCTTTGACAAGGCCCAGGGATCCAAGTCTGCAACGGGCATTGCGTCATCCCCTTCAGCCCATGCTCCTTTGACGGATGAAGCAGGCCCCGGGGGCGCAGCGATCCGCGTACTCAACGGCGCAGCCGCCGGTCGGGAAGTGGCCTTGATCAAGGTCGTCACGACGATTGGAAAGCCCGGTATTGCCGTCGCGGCCATCACGCGGCGACCCAATGGTTTTGTCGTTGCACACGTCGACGGCGCCGACAAGCCGACCCTGAACGGGACAGCCATTCCGGCAGAGCAAGTCCCCCTGAAAACCGGTGACCTGATCGAACTGGCCGGAATTCAGATGCAGTTCCTGCAGACCTGACGCTGCGGCGTCGGGGCTGATGCGATCCGTACGAGACCGGACAGCTTCTCTGGATCAGCAGACCCATCGTGGCCACCTCGATTTTGCTGTTTCAATGCGCCAGAATGTCAAAAATTACCTTTGCCTGTCTTATGCAAAGCGTTTAGCCTGTCGGGAACTGCGGTCACACGCCCTCGGGCCCTCAGCACAACCATGATTCCAATCACGAAAAGACCAGGGCATTCATGAGAATACGGGTTCTAGGCTGTTCCGGTGCCATTGCGAAGGACTGTCGAACCACGTCGTTTCTTGTGGACGACGACATGCTGATTGATGCCGGCACCGGGGTCGGTGACCTGTCGCTGGAAGAAATGCGCAAAGTCGGCCGCGTGTTCCTGACGCACTCGCATCTGGATCATGTGGCGGCACTGCCGCTCATGGTGGACGCCGTCGCCTCGACGCGAACCACACCGCTGCAGATTTACGCGCTGGCTGGCACGATCCAAGCTTTGAAGGCGCACATCTTCAACGACGTCATCTGGCCGGACTTCAGTCAGATCCCTTCACGGCAGGCGCCATTTATCAGTTTTCATGAAGTCACCACCGGCCAGACGCTGCAGCTGGGCGGCAAGCAGATCGAGGTGCTTCCCGCAGTCCATACGGTGCCAGCGGTCGGCTACGCCGTATCGGCCGGGCGCCGGTGTTGGGTGTTTTCCGGTGACACGGAAAGAAATCCGGCTTTCTGGACTCGCATAAACCAGCTGGACGTGGCGATGCTGGTGATCGAAACCGCATTCAGCAATCGCGAAAGTGATCTCGCGAACCGCAGCCTGCACCTCTCACCCCGGATCCTCGCGAGCGAACTGGACTTCATTGACCCGCAAAAGCGGTTTCCGATCTACATCACCCATACCAAACCGGCGGAAACCGATCTCATCATGGAAGAAATCCGGCGGTTCGATCAAACCCTTCCCGCCAGCCGCCATGTTCCGCACGATATCCGCTGGCTGCGCGCGGGGCAGGAACTCGAAATCTGAATCGACGTGGAACACACTGCCGCGCGGCTCGTCTCTCCGATCAGACGCCGTCAAAGTCGACCAGGGTGAACAGCGGCAGCCCGGACGCCCTCAGTCTGTCAGCCCCTCCGAGTTCGGGCAAATTCACGATGGCTGCACCCTCCATCACCGTGGCACCCAACTTCTCCAACAACGACCGGCCAGCCATCATCGTGCCCCCTGTGGCAATCAGGTCATCGATCAAAAGCACCTTATCCCCGGCCTTCACCGCGTCGATATGAAGTTCCACCGTCGCGCTGCCGTACTCCAGCTCGTAGGTCTCCGCCACCGTGGTGAAGGGCAGTTTGCCCTTCTTGCGGATCGGAATGAAGCCAATATTCAGCTCGTAGGCGACCACCGCGCCCAGAATGAAGCCTCGTGCGTCAAGGCCTGCAACGACATCCGGGCGCATGCCGCGGTCCATGTAGCGATGTACAAAAGCGTCAATCAGCACCCGGAAGACCTTGGGGTCCTGCAGCAAAGGCGTGATATCGCGGAATTGAACACCTGGCGCCGGCCAGTCCGCAACCGTGCGAATGTGTTTTTTCAGGTACTCGTTGACGCTGAGTTCTTGCATTTCTGGACCCGTTAACTTGCCATTGCCCGATTTTGCCAGTGGAACCCACCCCTTGAGGAAGGTATCTCCGTCGCCCGCTGACTTCGATTCTTTCGGGCAGCTCAGGCAAACGGGCCGAAGCCGCCCCTCAGCCGCGCAGCAGCCTGGTCTCGGCAACGGCCAAGTCTTCGGCCCTGCCCGACAGCACTAGCGTGTCTCCGCCTTCTAGCAGCACGGTGTCGTCGATCCGGACTGGTTTGCCACCTTCGCGGCGCAGGCTGACAAGCCGGACCGCCAACGCTTGCAACGCCATATGGCCGATCGAATCGCCGACGGAGTGCGCGCCCAGCGGCAGGGTCAGGGTAAACAGCCGCTCTTGTTCGTGTTCGTCGGCCGTGCTGTCGTCCGCTCCATGGAAATAGCCACGCAAGAGGTTGTAGCGCGCGTCGCGCTGTTCCTGCACGATACGGATCACCCTGCGCATCGGCACCCCCACCAACGCCAGCGCATGACTGGCCAGCATGAGAGATCCTTCGATGGCTTCCGGGACCACCTCCGTGGCACCTGCCGCTTGCAGAGCTTCCAGATCCCGGTCGTCCTGCGTACGGACGATCACGGGCACATGGGGCGCATGGGCGCGGGTGTTGGCCAGCACCTTCATGGCGCTGGCCACCTCCAGGTAGGTCACCACCACGGCACTGGCACGCCCCAGGCCGGCCGCGACCAGTGCCTGCACCCGGGCCGCGTCCCCGAAGACCACGGAATCGCCTGCCGCCGCGGCTTGTCGCACCCGATCGGGATCGAGGTCGAGCGCCATGTAGGGAATGCCTTCCTGGTCCAGCATGCGCGCAAGATTCTGGCCGCATCGCCCAAAACCGCAGATGATCACGTGCTTGTTGGCGTTGATCGACTTGCGCGCGATCGTCGTCATTTGCAGGGACTGCTGCAGCCAGTCGCTGGCCACAAACTTCATGACGACCCGGTTGCTGTACAGGATGATGAAGGGGGTTGCCAGCATGGAAAGCACCATGCTGGCCAGGATCGGATTGAACAGCGCCGGCGGGAGCAGGGCGTTCTGGGCGCTGAGCGTCAACAGCACAAAGCCAAACTCACCAGCTTGCGCCAGGAAAAGGCCGGTACGCACGGCCACGCCCGAGGTCGCGCCGAAGGCCTTGGCCAGGACTGAAACCAGCACCATCTTGAACAACACCGGCAGAGTCACCAGCAACAGAACGAGGGGCCAGCGTTCCAGCACCAGCCGCCAGTCCAGCATCATGCCGATGGTGATGAAGAACAACCCGAGCAGTACGTCATGAAATGGCCGGATGTCGGTTTCAACCTGCTGCTTGTATTCCGTCTCCGAGATCAGCATGCCGGCGATGAAGGCCCCGAGCGCCAGGCTCAGACCCGCCAGTTCGGTCAACCAGGCCAGCCCCAGGGTGATCATCAAGAGGTTCAGCACGAACAGCTCTTCGCTTTTGCGCCGCGCCACGAGAGTCAACCACCAGCGCATCACGCGTTGCCCGCCCACCAACAGCACAGTGATCAGCAGCACTGCCTTGAAACCGGCCAGCGCCAGCGCAGATAACAGGTTCTCGGGGCTTGAACCCAGTGCGGGAATCAGCACCAGCAGCGGGACCACCGCCAGATCCTGAAACAGCAGGATACCCATCACACGCTTGCCGTGCTCCGACTCCATCTCCAGTCGCTCGGCCATCATCTTGACGACGATGGCCGTGCTGCTCATGGCCATGGCCCCGGAAAGCGCCAGCGCAGTCTGCCAACCCATCGTCCAGATCGTGGGCGCCACCACCGCGAATAACAACGATCCCGTCGTGACGATTACCATCGTCAGCGCCACCTGCAAAAGCCCTAGCCCGAATACATGGCGCCGCATCGCGCGGAGTTTGGGCAGATTGAACTCCAGCCCGATGACAAACATCAGGAATACGACACCGAATTCACCGAGGTGCTTGATGCCTTCGGAGTTCTGTGCGAGGGCCAGCGCATTCGGACCAATCACCACGCCCACGGCAAGATAGCCCAGCATGGGCGGCAGCTTGAGCGAGCGACACGCCACCACGCCCAGCACGGCGGCCAGCAGGTACAGCAGCGTCAGTTCCAGTGAGGTCATAGCCCCCCGATGCTAGCAAGTGTCAGGTCCCTGCGCGTATTGCCGGTCAGGCGCACTCTGTTCCTGGCCCACGCCGATAGAATCGCCTCATGACTTTTGATCCCGTCCAGGCCGTCCGCTTGGCCCACGAAACGCTGGACATCGAGGCTGCCGCCCTGCTGGGACTCAAGGCACGCCTCGACGAGAGCTTTGCGCACGCGGTAGCAATGATGCTGGCTGTGCGCGGACGTGTGGTCGTGATGGGCATGGGAAAGAGCGGCCACATTGGCCGAAAGATCTGCGCCACGCTGGCCTCCACCGGTACGCCGGCCATGTTTGTACATCCCGCCGAAGCCAGCCATGGCGACCTTGGCATGATCAAGGCGGTTGATCTGGTGCTGGCCATCTCCAACAGCGGCGAGAGCGAGGAACTGACGGCCATCCTGCCCGTGCTCAAGCGCCTGAACGTTCCGGTGATTGCGATTACGGGGGGCATTGCGTCCACCCTTGCCCGTCATGCCGATGTGACTCTCGACAGCAGCGTGGAGAAGGAGGCATGCCCGCTCAATCTGGCGCCCACCGCCAGCACCACGGCGCAACTCGCACTCGGTGATGCGCTGGCCGTGGCCTTGCTCGATGCACGCGGCTTCAAGGAAGATGACTTCGCGCGCTCGCACCCGGGGGGCGCCTTGGGCCGGCGCCTGCTCACGCATATCAGCGACGTGATGCGCAAGGGTGAGGATGTTCCTCAGGTGCGGCCCGAGACACCCTTCACAGGACTGATGCGCGAAATGAGCGACAAAGGCCTGGGCGCCTCGGCGGTGGTGGACGCTGGAGGCCGTGTCGTGGGCATCTTTACCGACGGTGACTTGCGCCGTCTGGTCGAAAAAGGCATCGACCTTCGCAGCGCTTGCGCAGGCGACGTGATGCACCCCAAGCCACGCACCATCCGCGACGATGCGCTCGCTGCGGAAGCCGCCAGCCTGATGGAACTTCATCGCATTACCAGCGTTCTGGTGGTTGACGCGCAAGGCAGGCTCTGCGGCGCGCTCAACAGCAACGACCTCATGCGTGCCAAGGTGATATGAGCATGCGGCCCATCACACCTGCCGTGAATTTTCCGCCTGAATTGCTGCTGAAGGCGCAGGGTATTCGCGTGGCCTTCTTTGATGTAGACGGCGTCCTGACCGACGGGGGCCTGTATTTTTCCGAACATGGCGAAACCCTCAAGCGATTCAGCACGCTCGACGGGCATGGACTCAAGCTGCTCAGGCAGGCCGGAATTACGCCCGTCGTGATTACGGGACGCGACTCCAAGCCGCTGCGGGTGCGCCTGCAGGCGCTGGGGATTACCCAGGTGCGCTACGGAACCGAGGACAAATGCCCGGCCGCCGAGACCATTCTCGCGGACCTGGGACTGAACTGGTCGCAGGCTGCCGCGATGGGCGACGATTGGCCGGACCTGCCCGTCATGCGGCGCTGTGCCTTTGCCTGTGCGCCCGCGAATGCCCACGCGCAGGCGAAGTCCCTGGCCCATCATGTGACGACAGCTCGCGGCGGCAACGGTGCGGCGCGCGAGTTCTGCGACCTGCTGCTGGTCGCCGCCGGTCACTACGCAGATCTGCTGGAGCACGCCATGGGACCCCTGCGACCATGATGAAACGCGTGCGTGCGCTCTGGAACCGTCTGAGCATCTATCTGCCGATCATGCTCATGGGCCTGTTCGCTCTGGCAACCCTGTGGTTGATCCGAAGCACCCCTTCGGTGATCGAAGCGGTCGCCAAGCGGCCGGCAGCCCATGAAGCTGACTATTTCCTGCGGAATTTCTCGATCAAGACCTTTGATGCAAAGGGTCGGCTCAAGGCGGAGCTGTTCGGTTCCGAGGCTCAGCACTTTCCGGACACCGAGACACTGGAAATCGAGAGAGTCCGATCACGGTCGATCGATGCGAGAGGCCTGGTAACGGCGGCCACCTCCGACCGAGCGATATCAGATGCCGAGGGCACAGATGTCCAGTTGCTGGGAGACGTTCGCGTGATTCGTGACCCGGCGCCTGGACGGTCGGGAAATGCCGGACAGCCAATCGAGTACCGCAGCGAGTTTCTGCATGTCTTTTCAGAAAAGGAGAAGATGAAGACCCATTTGCCAGTTGTCGTCTCCCAGGGCACGGATCGCCTCAGCGGAAATGCCATGTCCTACGACAACATTGAAGAAATTCTTGAGCTGACCGGACAGGTGCGTGGCATTCTCAACCCCCGAAAGGCCCCTTGAATGACCCGGCAATCGACGCCCCGCCTGGCTTTCATCACCGGCGCCTCCAGTGGCATCGGGCAGGCGCTTGCGGCGCGATTCCATGAAAGCGGCTACCGGCTGGCGCTGGTTGCACGTCGGCGAACTGAGATCGAATCATGGGTAAGCCAGCGCGGCATGGCACCGGAAAGCTATCGTATTTATATCGCAGATGTTTCCGTTGCAGACAGCATTGTGTCGGCCGGCCTGGCCTGCATGGAAAGCCAGGGTGTGCCGGACGTGGTGATCGCCAACGCCGGCATCAGCGTCGGAATGGACTCCAGCGTACGCGAGGAC
>JAABQG010000053.1 GCA_011391595.1 Hydrogenophaga sp. | reverse complement strand
CAGGTCGTCCGACAAGGCTCTTTGCGCCTTCATGTAGGCGGGCGTGCCGTAGCCTTCCTTGTCGTAGATCTTGTGGACCTTCTCGAACAGGCCGGCGATGCGCTCGAAACGCTCCAGTGCCTGGTTCTTCAGCTCTTCAAGCTTCTTGGTCAGCGCCTTGGAGCCGCCCTTGCCGTCGTCGTCGTCGGCTTCGTCGAACTCGTCGAAGTCTTCCTCGGCCACGTAGTCGTCAGCCTCGTTGATGTTGGAAAAGCCATCCACGATGGTGGAAATGACGACCTTGCCTTCGCGGATATCGGCGGCCATGCGCAGGATTTCGGCAATCGTGGCGGGCGATGCGGAGATCGCCTCCATCATCGCCATCAGGCCGCCTTCGATGCGTTTGGCGATCTCGATCTCACCCTCGCGCGTGAGCAGTTCCACCGTACCCATTTCACGCATGTACATGCGCACCGGGTCGGTGGTGCGGCCGAATTCACTGTCCACGGTGGACAGGGCGGCTTCGGCGGCTTCTTCAGCTTCTTCCTCGGTCGCGCCGGTGGGCGCGCTGTTGGTCAGGATCAGCGATTCCGCATCCGGCGTCTGCTCGTACACCGCCACACCCAGGTCGTTCAGGGTGGTGATGACGGCTTCCATGGTTTCGGCGTCGATCAGCTTGTCGGGCAGGTGATCGGAGATTTCGCCGTGCGTCAGGTAGCCGCGCGTCTTGCCCAGCTTGATCAGAGCCTTGAGGCGCTGGCGGCGTTTGGCCATGTCTTCCTCGGACAGGACGGTCTCGTCCAGGCCGAATTCCTTCATCAAGGCGCGCTCTTTCGCCTTGCTGATCTTCATGCGCAGCGGCTTGACCTTCTCGGCGGTCTCCGGCACCGGCTCGCCGACCAGATCCGCTTCGATGTCGCTCATGTCGAGTTCGTCGCCGGGCGCCTTGACTGGGGCCGGCGCAGCCTTGGGCTTGCGGCCGCGCTTGGCGCCGGTGGCGACGGGCACATCGCCGGCAGGCGAGGCAGCCTTGGGAGGCCGGCCAGGCTTCTTCTTGAGGGGCTCGGCGACCACCAGGGCTGGGGCAGCGGCTGGTTTCTTGGCTTCCTTGGCGGCGGTTGCCGGCGCAAGGGTTGCCTTCTTGGTTTCTACGGCGATGGGCTTGGCGGTGGGTTTCGATGCGGGCACTGGTTTGGCTTTTGATGTGGGCTTGGCAGCGGGCGCGGGCTTCACGGCTTTGGCCGTGGTGACAGGCCTTGCGGTCGCGACTTTCTTGGCAGACGATTTCGCTGCGGGCAGGGCGGCGGGCTTGACAGGCTTCTTGGGCTTTTGAGCGGGCATGAAAAAACCTCAGTACATCAAAACAGACAAGTAAATCAAGGCGCCGAAAATTCCCGGCGCGGGTGACAGAAGACCGGTCCGCAGGGACCCATCCTCATAGGCAAGATGGATGGGCGAACATTTGGTATGCAGTCCTTGCGGGGAGAGGGGCCCGTCGTGCGCTGAATGGCATCGGTTGGCCGGATCCGGAGGTGCTGCTGTCGCTCTTGCCTGGTGTAACCCTGCATTATACCGTCCAGCAGGATTTCAAGTCAGGGGGCGGCGACGTGCCCGGCGCCCTTGCCGCGCACCTTGTCTGTCCTATTCGGGCGCCCGGACGGCTGACAGGAGGCGCCTGCGCTCATGCAGAGAGCGGTAGCGCTCCAGCGCCCCGGGGTCGGACGCAGATTCCGCCAGGGCTTCGGTTTCGAGCTGCTTGAGCCGGTCGACCAGCATCAGGTCGAGCAGCGCGCGCAGTTCGCGGGCCGCTTCGCCGCGTTCCACCGGTTCGTCGGCCTGCGGGCCGGACATCAGTTTCAGTGCCAGCGCTTCGAACTCGCGGCCATGCATGTCATCGTGCAAGGCGCCCCAGGCCAGCGGCCCGTGGTCGTGGAACTGGCTGTCGAGCCAGACAAAAAGTCCGCCGTGGGGCGCGGGCAGCTCGCACAGCATCGCGTGGTCTTCGTGCGACAGGGCGTCCCACGCGGCCATGTTGGACAGCAACAGGCGCGCCGCATGATCGGCTCGGCTTGCCGGCCGCGTCCGGCCGGTCAAACGGGGGACCGGCGCACTTTTCTTGAATGAATTGGACCATTCCCCAGCGTCCGATGGTCCCGGGTAGCTATTCTTTTGATACTTTTTTCCCGCCGTTGCCGGGAGTCTGGCAGGCTTGCCGCTCCAGACCTCGGAGAGCTCCCGGGTGTTCAGTTGCACCAGCTCGGCGATGTCGCCGAGCAACTGCAGCTTGAGTGCCCCGTCGGGCAAGGCGGTCCAGAGGGGTTTGGCATTGCTGGCCAGGTGCGCGCGACCTTCGGCGGTGGTCAGGTCGCAGCCGTCGCCGGCGGCCTCGATCAGGAAGCGCGACAGCGGCACGGCCTCGCTCACATAGCGCGCAAAGGCCTCCTTGCCGAACTCCCGGATGAAGCTGTCCGGGTCGTGTTCGGCCGGCAGGAACAAAAACTTCACCGATCGCACATCCGTGGCGTGGGGCAGGGCGCCGTCGAGCGCCTTGCGCGCCGCGCGCCGGCCCGCGGCGTCGCCGTCAAAGCTGAACACCACGGCGTCGGTGAAGCGGAACAGTTTTTGCACATGCTCCGGCGTACAGGCCGTGCCCAGCGTGGCCACGGCATTGGGAAACCCGAGCTGCGCCAGCGCCACCACGTCCATGTAGCCCTCGGTCACCAACACGTAGCCGGCGTCGCGCAGGGCATGGCGCGCCTCGTACAGGCCGTAGAGTTCCCGGCCCTTGTGGAACACCGGGGTTTCGGGCGAATTCAGGTATTTGGGCTTTTCATCGCCGAGCACGCGTCCGCCAAAGCCGATGCACTCGCCCTTGACGTTGCGGATCGGGAACATGATGCGGTCGCGGAAGCGGTCGTAGCGCTTGTCGTCCTCCTCGTTGACGATCACCAGCCCGCTTTCCGCCAGAAGCGGGTCGTCGTAGTTCGGGAACACGCTGGCCAGCGAGCGCCAGCCCTCGGGCGCATAGCCCAGACCAAACTGCTTTGCGACTTCGCCCGACAGGCCGCGGCCCTTCAGGTAGTCGATGGCCCGGGGCGAGGTCTTGAGTTGCTTGCGGTAGGCATCGCCGGCTTTTTCCAGCACGTCGTTCAGCGTGGCCTGTTTCTGGCGCTGCTCGGCAGCGCGTTCGCGCTCCTGCGGCGAGGCGTCGTCCTCGGGCACCTGCATGCCGTATTGCTGGGCCAGGTCCTTGACCGCTTCCACGAAGGTCATCCCCGCGTGGTCCATCAGGAAGCTGATGGCGTTGCCATTCTTGCCGCAGCCGAAGCAGTGGTAGAACTGCTTGGTGGGGCTCACGCTGAAACTGGGTGACTTCTCCCCATGGAACGGGCACAGGCCCATGAAATTGGCGCCGCCCTTCTTGAGCTGCACGTAGCGGCCCACGATTTCGACGACGTCGGCGCGGGCGAGCAGCTCCTGGATGAAGGTCTGGGGAATGGTCACCCGGCTATTCTGACTGATTGCATTTTCCAAGGGTCTTTCAGCTTCGCAGGCGGTCCACGTTGCTGTACTGTGCCGGTTCATGCCATATAAGGAGCACCGCATGACCAGCATCTACGATCAGCACCTGCCGCGCAACGAGGCCAACTTCTCGCCCATTTCACCGCTGGGCTTCATCGAGCGCACCGCCGAGGTCTATCCCGGCCGGCTGGCCATCGTCCATGGTGATCGGCGCCAGACCTGGGGCGAGACCTACGCCCGCTGCCGCCAGTTGGCCAGCGCCCTGATGCGCGCTGGCATTGGCAAGAACGACACCGTGGCCGTGATGCTGCCCAACACCCCGCCCATGGTCGAAGCGCACTTCGGCGTGCCGATGGCCGGCGCAGTGCTCAACGCGCTCAACACCCGGCTCGACCCGCAAGCCATTGCCTTCATGCTGGACCATGGCGAAGCCAAGGCGGTGATCGTGGACCCGGAATTCGCCAGCACGTTGAAAAAGGCGCTGGCCCTGCGCCAGTCAAAGGCGCCGCTGCTGGTGATCGATGTCGAAGACGCGCTGTTCACGGGGCAGACCGAGCGCATTGGCAGCATCACGTACGACGCTTTTGTTGCCAGCGGCGACCCGCACTTCGCATGGCGTCTTCCTGCCGACGAATGGGACGCGATTGCACTGAACTACACCAGCGGCACCACCGGCAACCCCAAGGGTGTGGTCTACCACCACCGCGGCGCGGCCACCAACGCCATCTCCAACATCCTGGAGTGGGACCTGCCCAAGCATGCGGTCTACCTGTGGACCCTGCCGATGTTCCACTGCAACGGCTGGTGTTTCCCGTGGACCATTGCCGCGCGCGCCGGCGTCAACGTCTGCCTTCGCCGCGTCGAGGCGCAGGCCATCTTCGACGCCATCCGCACCCATGGCGTCACGCACTACTGCGGCGCGCCCATCGTGCACGGCCTGCTGGTCAACGCGCCGCCGGCCATGAAGGAGGGCGTGCCGGCCGGCGTCAAGGCGATGGTCGCGGGCGCCGCGCCGCCGGCGTCGATGATCGAGGGCATGGAGGCGATGGGCTTCGACCTGACCCACGTTTATGGCCTGACCGAGGTCTACGGCCCGGCCACGGTCTGCGCCAAGCACGAAGCCTGGGACCGGCTTGACATCGGCGAGCGCGCCCGCCTGAACGCGCGCCAGGGCGTTCGCTACCACCTGCAGCGCGACGTGCGGGTGCTGGACCCCGAAACCCTGCAGCCCGTGCCGCAGGACGGCGAGACCATGGGTGAGATCATGTTCAAGGGCAACATCACCATGAAGGGCTACCTGAAGAACCCGACGGCGACTGCCGAAGCCTTTGCCGGCGGCTGGTTCCACAGCGGCGACCTGGCGGTGCAGTACCCGGACGGCTACTTCAAGATCAAGGACCGCAGCAAGGACATCATCATCTCGGGTGGCGAGAACATCTCGTCCATCGAGGTCGAGGACGTGCTCTACCGCCACCCCGACGTGCTGGTCGCCGCGGTGGTGGCCAAGCCCGACGCCCGCTGGGGCGAAACCCCCTGCGCCTTTGTCGAACTCAAGGCCGGCGCCACCACCACGCCCGAAGACATCGTCGCCCACTGCAAGAAGCACCTCGCCGGTTTCAAGGTGCCGCGCGCCGTGGTGTTTGGCGAGTTGCCCAAGACCAGCACCGGCAAGATCCAGAAGTTCGAACTGCGCAAGCAGGCGGGGTCGGCAGCGGCGATTGATGTATGAGGGGCAGGGCGACCGGTCTTTCGACGTGAATTACAGAGTGCTATGACCGTATTCCCAGCGTGGAATGGTCTTTATCAGCTACTTAAATGATACTGAATGGGAGCGCGCTGCAATGGCTGCTGACACGAGGAATGTCGGTCGAGGCGACCCAGCTCCACCGATTTGCCATCCGGGTAACCGGCGACGGCCTTGCGCGTCCACGCGCTATCGCGTCAGGACCGGTACAGCCCGGTGCAACGCTGGCAGGAACGCCTTGAAGCGCTCCAGTCTTGGCGCATCAAACTGCGCAACGTAGGCATTGCCCGGGTAGAGCGCTGCGAAGTTCTGGTGCAGCGGCTCAGCGGTGTGAAATCCGCTTTCATCCAGCGGCCTCAGCTCTGTCACGACGGGTTTTGCGAAGACCTTTGAAGCCTCAATTTGTGCGATGTAGCGTTGTGCCAGCTCCCGCTGATAGGCATCGACGTAAAACACGACGGACCGGTACTGGGGCCCCTCGTCGGGGTACTGGGCATTGAGCTGCGTGGGATCGTGAGCCACGCTGAAGAAAATCTGCAGGAGTTGTGCATAGCTGACGATGGCGGGGTCAAAGGTCACTTCCACCGCCTCTGCATGCCCGGTCGAACCGGTTCTGACATCCAGGTAGTTGGCCGTCAGGGCGGGGCCGCCCGCGTAACCAGAAACGGCATTCAGCACCCCCTTGGTATGCTGGAACACCGACTGAACCCCCCAGAAACAGCCCCCGGCAAACACCGCTGTCGTGGCGCTGGAGCGAAGGGGCTGGCCGCTCGATGCGTCCACCGCTGGCTCATCGATCGAGACTTCCGGCAGCGCGGCGGTCAAAACCTGAGGCGCCATTTTGCTCGACAGGTGGTAGGCCATGCCGGCACCCACCAGCAGCGCCGAACCCAGCGCGATGACGTCAAATTTTGACAAGAATTTCATCGATCGTTGCCCGCGTTGATTTGTGGCTTGACGTGAATTGCCCGGCTGTATGCGAGACCTGACAATCTGATTCTGTGCCTATAAGTCGAAGCTGCCGCGCCACTCCCCTTTGACGTGATCGATGTAGACACGTTTCGGGGCAATTCGAGTGGATACCCTGCCTTCGACTTCCGTTTCCGGCTGCCGCCCCAAACGCTCCGCAACGTCGATCGCGCAGGCCGTCGAGGTGACCATTCGAAAATAGAGTTGCAGTTTGCCGTGAGCCGATACTGTTGGTTTTCCCCGAGAATCCTCGCGGAAATGAACCAACTTCTTGACCAGACAGGAGAAGTAAAGCTCCAGTTCGACAATCAGCGGCATGGAGCGCTGCTCGAGCGCACGCTGCGCCGCTGAAGTCCATTCAATGACGACGGGTTTTCCGTTGATTGCGACTGTTTGCGCCTTCAATTTCGCATCCTCTCGTCTTGCGAATTTTTTCGAGGACTGTTCCCTCTGCACTGCAGCCTTCCGCTGCTCACGGTCGGCTGCCTGCGTGGGCTCAATCCCCCATCACCACACCCTCGCGTCGCGGGTCGGCACCGCCGAGCAGCACGGGCTTCCCGTTCACCGTGCCCCGCATGATGGCCTGCAGGCCGCTGGTCATGTTCTGCTCGCGCACTTCGGCGCCGCGCGTGCGCAATGCCTCCACCCTGGCAGTGGGGAAGCGCTTCTCTTCGAGCAGGCTGGGGCCGTTCATGGACCCGAAGTTCGGCAGGTCGATCGCGCGCTGCGGCGTCAATCCCCAGTTCAGTGTGCCGTACAGCGTCTTGGCGGTGTAGTGAATGATCAGCGCGCCGCCGGGGCTGCCACCACTGAGCAGGAAGCGGCCGCTGGGCTTTTCGAACACCAGCGTCGGCGCCATCGACGAGCGGGGACGTTTGCCGGGCTGCACGCGGTTGGCGATGGGCTTGCCGTCGGCGTCGGTGGGCGCGAAGCTGAAGTCGGTCAGTTCGTTGTTCAGCAGGAAGCCTTTGACCATCTGCCGCGCGCCAAAGACGTCCTCGATCGTCGTCGTCATGGCCAGGGCGTTGCCCTGGGCGTCCACGATGCTGATGTGGCTGGTGCCGTACTCGGGCTGGGCCGGCATCGGCGCGTAACTGGTCTTGACCGCGCCAGGGTTGCCGGGCTGGGCGACTTTCATCGACGGCGCGCCGGGTGCCTGGCCAATCAGCTTCGCGCGTCCGGCAAGGTAGGCGGGGTCGAGCAGGCTCATCCAGTTGCCGGCGGGCGGCTGCACGAAGTCCGGGTCACCCAGATACAAGGCGCGGTCGGCGAAGGCCAGCCGGGCCGCTTCCGTGTAGAGGTGGAGCCAGTCAGCCGAGGGCGTGGGCCCCGCGGGCGTCGGCACACCGCCCTGAAGCGGGAGCGTGGCGGCGTTGGTGTTTGACAGGATGCCGAGGATCTGGCCCACGGCGATGCCGCCGGAACTGGGCGGCGGGAAGCCGCAGATGCGGTAGTCCTTGCCGGCGGCCGCGTAGTCGTGGCAGATCGGCGCGCGCTTGCGCGGCTGGTAGCCCGCGAGGTCGGCCATCGTCAGCTTGCCCGGGTTGGTCGGGTGCTTGCGCACCTTGTCCACGATGGCCTGGGCCACGTCGCCTTCGAGCAGCGCCCGGGAGCCGTTGGCCGCGATGCCCTTGAGCACGCTGGCAAGTTCAGGGTTCTTCAGCACATGGCCGACCGGCCAGGGCTTGCCGGCGGGGTCATAGAAATAGGCGGCGGCCACCGGGTCTTTCGCCAGGTACTTCTCATTGGCCAGCAAGGTGTTCAGGCGTGCGCTGACCTTGAAGCCACCGTCGGCCAGGGCGATGGCCGGCTTGAACAGCTCGGCCCAGGGCAGCTTGCCGTGCTGGCGGTGCGCCTGTTCCAGCATGCGCACCGTGCCCGGCACGCCAACGGATCGGCCGCCCACCACGCCGTCGTAAAACGGCATCGGCTTGCCGTCCGCGCCGAGGAACAGCTTCTCATCGGCCGCCGCCGGGGCGGTTTCCCGGCCGTCGAAGGCCTCCACATCGCGGCCGTTGTAGTGCAGCAGGAAGGCGCCGCCGCCAATGCCGCTGGACTGCGGCTCCACCAGTGTCAGCACCATCTGCACGGCAATGGCGGCGTCCACCGCCGAGCCGCCGGCCTTGAGCACCTGGAAACCGGCGTCCGTGGCCAGCGGGTTGGCGGCTGCGACCGCGAAACTGGCGTTCGTCCATCCTGGCTTTTCGGTATAGCCGGAAGAACCTTCGGGCTGCACCGGCACGGTGTAGTTGAGGCTGGGAGCGCTGGCGCATCCGGCCAGCAGGGTGGCGAGGGCGATCGCGCTCAGCGCGGGCGAGGGGCGGTAGGGCATGGCGACTCCGAAGGGTGGGAGCGCCATCGTAATCGCGCCGGGAGCGATCTGCAGCCCCTGCGCAGGCCGCCAGGGCGCGATTTCAGGCACGAAATCCGCACTGGCCCAGCGTCAAATGGCCATGAGCAGCTATGATAAAAATAGCTCCCAGAGCCGCCAGCCGAAGCGATCAGCGCGGCGCCAGGCGGATCGCGCCGTCCAGGCGGATCACCTCGCCGTTGAGCATGTCGTTCTCGATGATGTGTTTGGCCAGCTTGGCGTAGTCCTCGGGCGTGCCCAGGCGGCTGGGGAAGGGCACGCTGGCGGCCAGGGAGTCCTGCACTTCCTTGGGCATGCCGAACATCATGGGGGTGCCGAAGATGCCGGGGGCAATCGTCATGTTGCGGATGCCGTTGCGCGCCAGGTCGCGCGCGATCGGCAACGTCATGCCGACGATGCCGCCCTTGGAGGCGCTGTAGGCGGCCTGGCCGATCTGGCCGTCGTAGGCCGCGACGGAGGCGGTGGAGATCATCACGCCGCGCTCGCCGGTGGCCTCGGGCGCGTTCTTGCACATGGCGTCAGCCGCCAGTCGGATCATGTTGAAGCTGCCCACCAGGTTGACCATGATGGTCTTGGTATAGACAGCCAGGCTGTGCGCGCCGTTCTTGCCCACTGTCTTCTCGGCCGGCGCGATGCCGGCGCAGTTGACCAGGCCCATGAGCTTGCCCAGGGAAGTGGCCCTGGCCACCACGGCCTGGCCGTCGCCTTCATTGCTGACGTCGCATTTGACAAAGGCGCCACCGATTTCCTTCGCGACGGCTTCGCCTTTTTCGATCTGCATGTCGGCGATCACCACGGTGGCGCCATTGGCGGCCAGCATGCGCGCCGTGCCTTCACCCAAGCCCGAAGCGCCGCCGGTGACGATGAAAACCTTGCCTTGAATGTCCATGGAAATCTCCTGATGCGTTGACGTTGACGTAAACGTCAATTATCAACTCATTTGAAGCCGACGCGGTCGAGCATCTGCTGCACTTTCACCTGGTTCATGCCCGCGGCACTGATCGGAATCGTCTCGCTCTTGAAGCTGCCGCCGGTCATGGCCTGCAGCGCCGGGTTGTTGACCTTCACACCCTTGGCGGCTGGCCACTCGTTGTTGCCGTCGGCAAAGTAGTTCTGCGCGGCCGGGCTGGCCAGGTACTCCAGGAACTTGATGCCGTTGGCCGGATTTTTCGCGTAGCGTGCCAGTGCGCCGCCCGCCACGTTCACGTGCGTGCCCCAACTGGCCTGGTTCGGAAACACCACGCCCACGCGCTCGGCAATGGCGCGTTCTTCCGGCTTGTCCGATCGAAGCATGCGCGCCAGGTAGTAGGTGTTGGTCACACCGATGCCGCACTCGCCGGAGGCCACGCCCTTGATCTGGTCGGTATCCCCGCCCTTGGGCGCGCGCGCCATGTTGTTCACCAGGCCCTGCAGCCAGGCCTCGGTCTTGACCGGGCCGAGGTGTTCGTACATCGCACCGAACAGGCTCAGGTTGTACGGGTGCGAGCCCGAACGGATGCACAGCTTGCCCTTGTTGACCGGGTCGGCGAGCTTTTCATAGGTGTCCACATCGGCGCGCTGGACCTTGAGCTTGTCGTAGACGATGACACGCGCCCGGGTCGAGAAACCGAACCAGGGCGTGCCACCCTCGGTCGCGGGCTTGGCGCGCAGGTGCGCCGGAATCGCTTCTTCCAGGGCCTTCGACTTCACGGGCTGGAACAGGCCCTCGACTTCGCCCTTCCACAGGCGTGCGGCATCGACCAGCAGAATCACGTCGGCGGGGGATGCCGTACCCTCGGCCTTCAGACGCGCGAGAATGCCGGCATCGTCGGCGTCCACGCGGTTGATCCTGATGCCGGTGGTTTTGGTGAAATTGGCGTACAGCGCCTCGTCGGTCGAATAGTGGCGGGCCGAATACAGGTTCAGGACCTGTTCCTGGGACCAGGCGCCGGTGGCGGCAAGTGTCACAAAAGCGGCAACAACGGTTTTTTTCAACATGGATGGACTTTCTTGAGAAGCAAAAAATCAGCAATGAGCGTAATTGTATATCAAACGCGAATCATTCTCAATAAGATTTGTGAAGCGTTTCATTGCCCAAAACGGCGCATGTTTGGCGTGATCGTCGCCGCTGCCGGCTTGACACTGGCGGGTTGTGCCAGTCCGCCCGTCGTGACTGCACCCGTGGTCACCGCACCCGTCCTTACGCCGCCGGTCTTGGTGAAGAAGCCGCCGCGCCTGGGGCTGGCGCTGGGCGGCGGCGCGGCGCGCGGCTTTGCCCATGTGGGCGTGATCCAGGTGCTGGAGGAGGCCGGCATCCGTCCCGACCTCGTGGTGGGCACCTCGGCGGGCAGTCTGGTGGCGGCCTTCTATGCCAGCGGCAAGAGCGGGGTCCAGTTGCAAAAAGTGGCCGAAACCATGGAAGAGGCGGCGTTCACCGACTGGACGCTGCCCCTGTTCAGTCGCGGCATGTTGCGCGGCGAGGCGCTGGCGCGTTACGTCACGGCCCAGGTGGCCAGCCGGACGATCGAGGACATGCCCATGCCGCTGGGCATCGTCGCGACCGACCTGAATTCCGGGGCGGGCGTGCTGTTTCGCCGGGGCGACACGGGCATGGCGGTGCGGGCCTCGAGCGCTGTGCCTTCGGTGTTCCAGCCGGTGCGCATTGCGGGGCGCGACTACGTGGACGGCGGGCTGGTTTCGCCAGTACCGGTGCGCTTCGCCCGGGAGATGGGCGCCGAGTTGGTGGTGGCGGTCGACATTTCCAGCCCGCCCGACGGCAACGTGCCCGACGGCTCCTTGCAGATCCTGCTGCAGACCTTTGCCATCATGGGCAAGAGTATCAACAGCTTCGAGCTGCGTGACGCCGATGTGGTGTTGCGCCCGGCACTGGGGGGTGTCAAGAGCGCGGACTTCGGCGCGCGCCTGAAGTCGATCGCGGCGGGTCGGCTGGCCATGCAGCAGGCCCTGCCCGAACTCAGGCGGCTGCTGGCGGCGCAGAGCCTCTGAGCACGGGCCGCAGGACAAAAAAAGGGCCGGTCTTGCGACCAGCCCTTGAAGGGATCCCTGAACCCTGGAGGTTTCGAAAGGACCCGAGGAGACAACTTGCCGGAACGGACACTGATGCCTGATTCCAATGTTCGAAGTCTCGCCTGAGACCGAACTTTTTTGTAGAGTCTGGGCTCCAGAAAAACGGGGGCCTCGGCCCCCGTCTAGAGGAGCGTTTGGTAATCAGCGCTTCTTGGCGGTGGGCTTGCTGGCATTCACGGCGGTGGCCGCGGCGGCGTTGAAGTTGGCTTCAGCCACATCGGAGGCTTGCTTGACGGCCTTTTGCACCGATTCAAATGCATTGTTGGCGGCGGCCACAGCGCTCTTCATCATGGCCACGGCGGTCTCGGAACCGGCGGGTGCGTTCTTGGCGGCGCTGTCGATGAGGTCGGCGAACTTCTTTTGGGCTTCTGCGGTCTGGCCTTCCATCGCCTTGCCGAACTCGGCACCCGTGCCCGAAGCGATGTCATACAGGTGACGGCTGTAGGCGGCGGCTTTTTCAGCCAAGGGCTGGAACAGGCTGGCCTGCAGGGCGAGCAGTTCCTGTGCGTCCTTGACGCTCAGGGCGGCTTGCGTCTGGTTGGCGGACTCGTTCAAGGCAGCTTTGGCGGCGCTCACGTTCAGTTCGACGAGCTTTTCCACGCCTTCAAAGGCCTTGCTGGTCAGGCCAAACAAGGTTTCGACGTTGGCTTTGTGGGAGGCCATGATTTGTTCAGGGGTCAGCATAAGAAAATCTCCAGGAGTTGAATGAAAACGGACTGCGCTGAATCCAACGCTATGGTGCAGTGCAACATGGGTTTAATTTTAGGACATTGACCAAGAATTGCAAGTGCTATTTGCTGCACTGCAACAAAATAGAGTCAATTTTCTACAAGGCCGGGGCAATGCGATCCCGCCACAATCGCTTGTCCATCGAACCACGCAGCTTGATTCCGCCGTCATGCAGGCCTTTTATTCCGACCAGTTTGTCCTGCCCTTGCCGCCGGGCCACCGTTTCCCCATGGGCAAGTACCGGCTGTTGCGCGATCGCGTGGCCGCCGGGCTGCCCGAGGTTCGGTTTGCCCCGGCCCCGCGCGCCAGCGACGGTGAACTGGCGCTGGTGCACACGCCCGACTACATCGAGGGCATCACGTCCGGTACGGTCGATCCTCGGGTGGTTCGCGAGATTGGCTTTCCCTGGAGCGAGGCCATGGTCGAGCGTGCCCGCCGGTCAGTCGGGGCCACGGTGGCGGCCGCGCGCGCGGCCCTGACGCAGGGCATCGCGGCCAACCTGGCCGGCGGCACGCACCACGCCAGCGCCGGCAAGGGCGGCGGCTTCTGCGTGTTCAACGATGCCGCCGTGGCGGCGCGCCTGCAACAGGCGGAGCACGGCCGCCGGCAGCGCCAACCCCTGCAGGTGGCCGTCATCGATCTGGACGTGCACCAGGGCAACGGCACGGCCAGCATCTTTCGGGACGACTCCAGCGTCTTCACCCTGTCGTTGCACGGCGACAAGAACTTCCCGTTCCGCAAGGAGGCCAGCGACCTCGATGTCGCCTTGCCGGATGGCTGTGGCGATGACGAGTACCTGCACGCGCTGGACCTGGCATTGGACGAACTGGCGCGCCGCTTCGAGCCCGGCCTGCTGATCTACCTCGCGGGCGCCGATCCGCACGAAGGCGACCGGCTTGGTCGGCTCAGACTCAGCCACGACGGCCTGGAGGCGCGCGACCGCCGGGTGTTCGACTGGGCCTGGCAGCGCCGGTTGCCACTGGCGCTGACCATGGCGGGCGGCTACGGCGTCAGCATCGAAGACACCGTGCAGGCGCAGTTCAACACGTGGCGGGTCGCGGTGGACTACTGGCAACGCTGGCAGAATCGTTCCCGATGAGCCACTCCAAACCCCAGGCCGAGCCGCGCAGCGCGTACAAGGTCTTTCGCACCATCACCACGCGCTGGATGGACAACGATGCGTACGGACATGTCAACAACGTCATTTATTACAGCTGGTTCGACACCGCGGTCAACGCGCACCTGATCGAGCAAGGCGTGCTCGACATCCACCAGGGCGAGACCATTGGCCTGGTGATCGAGACCCAGTGCAACTACTTCGCCCCGCTGGCGTTTCCACAGACCATCGAGGCCGGCATTCGCGTGGCCAAGCTGGGCGCGTCCAGCGTGCGCTACGAGGTCGGCCTGTTTGCGCAGGGCGAGCCTCTGACCGCCGCCAAGGGCCATTTCATTCACGTGTACGTCGACAGCGCCACGCGCCGCCCGGTGCCGCTGCCGGCCTCCCTCAAAACCGTACTGGAAAAACTGCTATGACTTCCTCGACATCTTCTCAGGTCAGCACCGTGATCAAGGACCCGGCCAGCGTGGATGCCGCCATCGAGAGCCGCTTCTCGGCGCGCGCCTTCCTGCCGCGCCCGGTGGAGCGCGAGGTGCTGGCCGACCTGCTGCGCGTGGCCAGCCGCGCGCCCAGTGGCACCAACACCCAGCCCTGGCAGGTCTATGTGCTGCAGGGCGCGCGCAAGGACGAACTGGTCAGGACCATCTGCGAGGCCCATGACGCGATCTCGGTCGATCCGCAGCTTGCCACCGGCTACCGCGAGGAATACGACTACTACCCCGAAAAATGGATCAGCCCCTACATCGACCGGCGCCGCGAATGCGGCTTCGGCCTGTATGGGGTGCTGGGCATCGGCAAGGGCGACCGCGACAAGATGCACCTGCAGCACCAGCGCAACTTCCGTTTCTTCGATGCGCCTGTCGGCCTGATGTTCACGATCGACCGGATCATGGGCCGCGGCAGCCTGCTGGACTACGGCATGTTCCTGCAAAGCATCATGCTCGCCGCCCGTGCACGTGGGCTGCATACTTGCCCGCAGGCGGCGTGGAACGGGTTCTCGAAGCTCATCCTGCCCTATATCGGGGCGCGGGAGAACGAGATGCTGGTCTGCGGCATGTCGCTGGGCTATGCGGACGAGTCGGCCCTGGTGAACACCTTCCAGACCACGCGGGTGCCGGCCGAATCGTTCACGCACTGGATCGAGTGAAGGGATGACCCCCACGCTCCCCGTTGCGCGTGGTTCGCTGCCCCCTGAGGGGGCGCTCGCCGCCTTGGGGCGGCCCGGCGGTGGCTCGATGGCGCTCCTTCAGCCCCGCTGCACATGACTTTTTTCGCCATCCAGGCGCTCAACGGCCTGAGCTACGCCACCACGCTGTTCCTGATGGCCGCCGGCCTGACGTTGATCTTCGGCGTCACGCGCATCGTCAACTTCGCCCATGGCAGCTTCTTCATGCTCGGCGCGCTGCTGTCGGCGCACTGGGTGACGAACTGGTTTCCCGCCTGGGGCGAGAGCGCGGGGCTGTATGCGCTGGCGATGGGGCTCGGTGCGCTGGCGGCGGGTCTGGCCGGCGCGGTGGCCGAGTTCGTGTTGCTTCGCCGCATGTACGGCGTGCCTGAGCTTTACCAGCTGGTCGCCACCTTCGGCCTGACACTGGCCATGAGCGACGCGATGCGCTGGGGCTTCGGGCCCGCCGAAGTCTTTGCGCCGCGCTTTCCTGGGCTCAAGGGCTCGGTAGAGCTGTGGGGCGAATTTTTTCCGGTGTGGCAACTGGTCACGCTGGCGCTGGGCCCGCTGGTGTGGGCCGGCCTGCACGGGCTGCTGACGCGCACGCGCTTCGGCCAGCGCCTGCGCGCGGCCACGATGGACCGGTCCATGCTGGACGCGCTGGGTGTCAACCCCAAGCCGCTGATGCTGGGCGCGGTGGTGCTGGGCTGCGCGCTGGCCGGGCTGGGCGGCGCGCTGCAGCTGCCGCGCGAGCCGGCCAACCTGCAGATGGACGTGAACGTGATCGTCGAGACCTTCGTGGTGGTGGTCACCGGCGGGCTGGGCAGCATCAGCGGTGCGTTCTTCGCCGCGCTGCTCATCGGGCTGATTCATTCCCTGGGCGTGAGCCTTTTTCCGCAGGCCACGCTGGTGCTGGTGTTTCTGACCATGGCCGTGGTGCTGGCCGTGCGGCCGCAGGGCCTGATGGGGCTGCCGCTCGACGCCGGGCCGCGGGAAATCATCCAGAAATTCCATCTTCCCAGCGTCAAACGGTCATGGAATGCTCTTTATTTCGGAGTTTTTTTTGCACTGTGCGGCGCCGCCTGGACGGGCGGTGACTACGCGCGCGCGCTCGCCTCCGACGCGCTGATCCTGCTGATCTTCGGCGTCAGCCTGCAGGCCATGATGGCGCTGGGCGGGCTGGTGAGCTTTGGTCATGCGGCGTTTTTCGGGCTCGGTGCCTACGGCGCGGCGCTGTCGCACACGCTGTGGGGCGCGACGCTGCCGGTGGCGCTGGCGGCGGGCTGTGGCCTGGCGCTGGCGGTGGCCGCCGTGTTCGGCGCCGCCGTGGTGCGCAGCGCCGGCGTGTACCTGGCCATGCTGAGCCTGGCGCTGGCCCAGGTGATCTGGGCGACGGCCACGCAGTGGGTGGCGCTGACTGGCGGTGACAACGGCGTGATCGGCCTGCGGCTGGTCACGGATGACACCCGGCCACTGTTCTTCGGGCTGCTGGCCGGCATTGCCGCACTCAGCGTCGCGGCGCTGGGCCGGCTGGCCGGATCGACCTTTGGCGCGGCGTTGCAGGCGGTGCGCGACGCGCCGCAGCGCGCGGCCGCCTCGGGCCTGCCGGTGAACTGGATCAAGTACCGCATCTTTGTCGAAAGCGCGGTGCTCGCGGGCCTGGCCGGCGGGCTGGCGGCGGCGCACAAGGGCGCGGTGTTTCCTTCGGTCGCCAGTGTGGCCACCTCGGTCGATGCGCTGCTGGTGGTGTTGCTCGGTGGCGTGCACCAGCTCTGGGGCGCGGCGATGGGCAGCGCGGTGCTGACCTGGGCCGGTGCCGAACTGGGCAGCAGCGTGGCGTGGTTGCGTGATTACTGGCGCGGCGCGCTGGGGGTGTTCGTGATGGCGATCATGGTGCTGTCGCCCTCGGGGCTGCTGGGCGTGTTGCAGAAGGTGAAGAACGTTCGGCGTGCCAGGCCGGCCCAAGGCGAACCCGGAGCGACCCCATGACGCTGCATGTGCGCCAGCTCGTCAAGCATTTCGGCGGCGTGCAGGCCGTCAAGGGCGTGAGTTTCGAGGTGAACCCCGGCGAATGCGTGGCGCTGATCGGACCCAACGGCGCGGGCAAGTCCACCACTTTCGCCTGCATCGCCGGCCAGCACGCGCTCACCCACGGCGAGGTGCGCTGGGCCGGCCAGCGCATTGATCGCCTGGCGCCCGCGCAGCGCCAGAAGCTCGGCGTGGCGCGCACCTTCCAGGTGGCGCAGACCTTCGAGGCGCTCACCGTGCTACAAAATTTGCAGCTGCTGAGGGCTGCGCCGCGAGGGTTGCGCGCATGGAACCTGCTCTGCGACGCGGAGGTGGACGCCACTCTGGCGCGGCTGGCGCGGGTCGGGCTGCAGCACCTGGCAGAGACTGATGCGCTGGACCTGCCCTACGGCGCGAAGAAGCGGCTGGAACTGGCGATGGCGCTTGCCGGCCTGCCCGACGAAGGCGTGCGCCTGCTGCTGCTGGACGAGCCCGCCGCCGGCCTGGCCGCGGCCGAGCGCGCCGAACTGATGAAGCGGGTCCAGGCGCTGGCCCGGGAGGGCGTGGCTGTGCTCTATACCGAGCACAACATGGACGCCGTCTTCGGCGTGGCCGACCGCGTGCTGGTGCTGATCGACGGGCAACTGGCCGCGCAGGGCACGCCGGACGAGGTGGCGCTGGATGCCACCGTGCGCAACCGTTATCTGGGGCACGGCTTCCAGGCGGAGGACGCGCATGCTTGAGGTCAGGCAACTCAATGTCTGGTACGGCGCGGCGCAGGCCTTGTTCGATGTGTCTCTTAGCGTGGGCGCCGGGGAGCTGGTGGTGCTGCAGGGGCTCAATGGCGCGGGCAAATCGACGCTTTTGCAAGCTTCAATGGGCCTTTCCCAGCGTCAAACGGGCGCTATCAGCTATCAAAATGAAACTATTTCGGCATGGCCGCCTTACCGCCGGGCGCTCGCAGGGCTCGGTTACGTGGCCGAGGACCGGCGCCTTTTCGGCGCCCTGACCGTGCGCGAGAACCTGCACATCGCCGCGCGGGGTGACGTGCCGGCCAACGAGGCGCGCGTGCTGGACCTCTTCCCCGCGCTTAAGGTCATGCTGCAGCGCCGCGCCAGTCAGATGAGCGGCGGCGAGCAACAGATGCTGGCGATCGCCCGCACTTTGATGACCGAGCCGAAGCTGCTGCTGCTCGACGAGCCTTGCGAAGGCATCGCGCCGCTGCTGGTGGTGTCGATCCGCGACGCTCTGCTGGCGTTGCGCGCGGCCGGCATGGCGATGCTGGTGGCCGAGCAGAACCGCATCCTGGCCGATCAGGCCGATCGCGTGGTGACACTGGTGAGCGGGCGGGTGGCGGCCTGACGCTCAGCGCAGCAGCATCTGCCAGCCCGGCCATTGGTCTCGCGAGATGGCGAACTTCGTCGCCGCCGCACTCCACGATGCCCCGCGGGCCATCGCATCGGCAAACGCCGCACCATCGGCCACCCGGGTGCCGCCGAGCAGCGTCACACCGCGCGCAAACAGGGCGTCAGGCCACAGCCCCGCCGAGGGGCCGATCACGGCGAACGCCTGCGCCCGGGGTGCGGCTGCGAGCATGGCGTCCAGCGTGTCGTTGAGCAGCATCGTCGAGGTTCCGACCACCTTGTTGCAGCCCGCCAGCGCCGCGCGGTCCAGCGTGATGTGCACGCCGGGGAATCTTTCTTGCTGGCGCCGCACCATGGCCTCGTCCAGCTCCAGCACCGAGATCCGCGCGCCCAGCGCCTGCACCTGGCGCACCAGCGGCGGGAAAAAGCCGATCATGCCGAGGTGGTCTGCCGCGTCGAGCTGCACGTCCCCGAGCGAGTTGCGCGCTGCGGGCGGTGCATAGCCGACCCGACGCCAGACCGAATCGGTCAGCGCGTTGATGGCTGCCAGGGCGACGGCGCGCTCGACCAGGCTGCCGCCGGCAAATCGCCGGGCCAGCAGCAGGGGGTCCGCGCCGGCCAGGGGCAGGACCGCACCGGTTGAATGTGCGTGCGTCAGCGCGTCCAGCGTGTCGCCGAGCAGGATGTACGACAGGCCGAAGGCCCCGTCTTCAAGCTCGATGGCGCAGAACTTTGCGTCCTTCGGGCCGCTGGCGTCGTCCGGCGCGTCGGCCGGGACGTGCAGGCGCGCCACGCACGGCGGTGGGAAGCGCGTCGCGATGGATTCCAGCTGCGACAGCAGGGCGCTGGCCAGCGAGGGGGAGTGGGGTGGCGCAGACATGAGGGAGGCGGGCGCAAGCGGAGTCAATGGCCCCCGATTTCAGCACACCGGAACGCGGGTTTTCACCGGGGTTGAACCGGGCATGGCGGGGCCCGAAACGCCAGGCCCTTCCCGTACACTGCAGAACTCAGCAGGGCAGGACCTCCCCGCCCGTGAAGACCGCCGCGATGATCATCACCAGTCTCCTCGACACCGACCTCTACAAGTTCACCATGATGCAGGTGGTGCTGCACCAGTTTCCCGGTGCCCAGGTCGAGTACCGCTTCAAGTGCCGCAATCCGGGTGTGGATCTGGCCGCCTATGTCAGCGAGATCCGCGACGAGATCCGCTCTCTGTGCAGCCTGAATTTCCAGGACGCCGAACTGGCCTATCTGCGCACGTTTCGCTTCATCAAGAGCGATTTCGTCGACTTCCTGGGGCTGTTCCGGCTCAACGAGAAATACATCACGGTCACGCCGCTGTCCTCGCGCGAGATCGACATCACCATTCGTGGTCCGTGGCTGCACACCATCCTGTTCGAGATTCCGGTGCTGGCCATCGTCAACGAGGTCTATTTCCGCAACGTCGAGAAAGTGCCCGACTTCATCGAAGGCCGCAAGCGCCTGGATGCCAAGATCGCGCTGCTGCACGCAGACGAGTTGCACGACCTCAAGATCGCCGACTACGGCACGCGCCGGCGCTTCTCCAAGGCCTGGCATGAGGAAGTGCTGCGCGTGCTGATCGCGCGCCTGGGTGCCGGGCCGGCCGGACAGTTTGCCGGCAGCAGCAACGTGCTGTTCGCCATGAAGCTGGGCCTCACGCCCCTGGGCACCATGGCGCACGAGTACCTGCAGGCCTGCCAGGCGCTGGGGCCGCGGCTGCGCGACAGCCAGGTGTTTGCCTTCGAGTCGTGGGCCAAGGAATACCGCGGCGACCTCGGTATTGCGCTCAGCGACGTCTACGGCTTCAATGCCTTCCTGCGCGACTTCGACATGTACTTCTGCAAGCTGTTCGATGGAGCGCGCCACGACAGCGGCGACCCGTTTGCCTGGGGCGAGCGGCTGATCGAGCACTACCGAAAGAACCGGGTCGACCCCCTGACCAAGACGCTGATCTTCAGCGACAGCCTGACCGTGCCGCGCACCATCGAGCTCTACCAGCGCTTCAAGGGCCGATGCCAGCTGGCCTTTGGCATCGGCACCAACCTGACCAACGACCTGAGCGACCCGCCCGCGCACGTGCCCTTGCAGATCGTCATCAAGATGGTGCGCTGCAACGGCCAACCGGTGGCCAAGCTGTCCGATTCGCCGGGCAAGGGCATGTGTGACGATGAAAAATACCTGGCTTACCTGCGCCAGGTGTTCGAGATCAGCGATGGCGCGTGAGGTGGCGGGCGTGCAGGTTCAGCGAACAAGAACGAGGAGACCCAATATGAAAACGAATCGTTGGCCGGTCGCGGTGGCCTTGCTGGGGATGTTGCCGGGGCTTGCCGGCGCCGCCGACTTCGACGGTAGCCAGTTGTCCGTGCTCTGGGCCGTGCCGTTTGCCAGCCTCCTGTTGTCCATCGCGGTGCTGCCCCTGGTCGCGCCTTTTTTCTGGCACCACCATTTCGGCAAGGTCGCCGCCGGCTGGTCGCTGGCTTTCCTGGTGCCGTTCGCGCTGGTTTTCGGTCCCGCCATGGCGGGTGTGAATCTGGTTCACGCGCTGCTGGCCGAGTACATCCCGTTCATGATCCTGCTGACCGCCTTGTTCACCGTGGCCGGCGGCATTTACATCCGCGGCAACCTGCATGGTGCACCGGTGCTCAACACGGCCATCCTGGCGATTGGCGCCGTGCTGGCCAGCGTGATGGGGACGACGGGCGCCTCGATGCTGATGATTCGTCCGCTGATCCGCGCCAATGACAACCGCAAGCACCAGGTGCACGTGGTGGTGTTCTTCATCTTCATCGTGTCCAACGCCGGGGGCTCGCTCACGCCGCTGGGCGATCCGCCGCTGTTCCTGGGCTTCCTCATGGGCGTGGATTTTTTCTGGACGGCGAAGCACATCTTTCCGCAGACGCTGTTTCTGGTCGGCTCGCTGCTGGCGATTTTCTTCCTGCTCGATTCCTGGTACTACCATCGCAGCCGGGAAGTCCGGCCCGTCGATCCGACGCCCGACACCGACCGCATCGGTTTTGATGGCAAGAAAAATTTCTGGCTGCTAGGTGTCATCATGGGACTGGTGTTGCTCAGCGGGGTCTGGAAATCGTCCATCGTCTTCGACGTGGCCGGCACCGAGCGCGGCTTGCCTGGCATCGTGCGCGATATCGGGCTGATCATCGTCACCCTGATCTCCCTGAAAATCACGCCCAGCAAAGTGCACGAGAAGAACCAGTTCGCCTGGGGGCCGATGCAGGAGGTGGCCAAGCTGTTTGCCGGCATTTTCCTGACCATCATTCCAGTCATTGCGATGCTCAAGGCCGGCGTGAACGGGCCGTTTGGCGCGGTGGTGGCCGCCGTGACACGGCCCGACGGCTCACCTGACCCGGCCATGTACTTCTGGGCTTCGGGCATCCTGAGTTCCTTCCTAGACAACGCGCCAACTTACCTGGTCTTTTTCAACACGGCCGGTGGCGATCCGCAGGTGCTGATGACCACGATGGCTCCCACGCTCGCCGCCATATCGGCCGGCTCGGTGTTCATGGGGGCCAACAGCTATATCGGCAATGCGCCCAACCTGATGGTCAAGGCCATCGCCGAAGACCGGGGGGTGAAGATGCCCAGCTTCTTCGGCTACATGGCGTGGTCGTGCGGGATTCTGATCCCGCTGTTCCTCGTCATGACCCTGATCTGGTTCCGCTAACCCGTCTTCACTGCCCCTTTCCATGAACAAACCCGCCATCCTGGTTGCCCGCGCCGTCTTCCCCGAGACCATTGCCCATCTGGCGCAACATTTCGAGGTCGAAGCCAACCCTGACGACGCCATCTGGACCAAGGCGCAGCTGATCGACAAGCTGCAGGGCAAGGTGGGCGCCTTCACCACGGGGAGCGAGCGCATCGACGCCGAGGTGCTGGCGGCCTGCCCGCAGCTGCGGATCGTTGCCAACATGGCGGTGGGCTACAACAACTTCGACGTGGACGCCATGAGCGCCGCCGGCGTGCTGGGCACCAACGCGCCCGACGTGCTGACCGAGACCACCGCCGACTTCGGCTTCGCCCTGCTGATGGCCACCGCGCGCCGGGTGACCGAGAGCGAGCACTTCCTGCGCGCGGGCCTTTGGACGAAGTGGAGCTACGACATGTTCGCCGGTGCTGAGGTGCACGGCAGCACGCTGGGCATCCTGGGCATGGGCCGCATCGGGCAGGGCGTTGCGAAGCGCGGCGCGCACGGTTTCGGCATGAACGTGACATATCACAACCGTTCGCAACTCTCACCTGCGCAGGAGGCCGACTGCAAGGCACGCTACGTCAGCAAGGAAGAATTGCTGAAGACCGCCGACCACCTGGTGCTGGTGGTGCCGTACTCCGCCGCCTCGCACCACGCGATCGGCGCGGCCGAACTGGCGCTGATGAAGCCCACCGCCTGCCTGGTCAACATCGCGCGTGGCGGCATCGTGGACGATGCGGCGCTGGCCGTGGCGCTGCGCGAAAAACGCATCGCCGCGGCCGGTCTGGACGTGTTCGAGGGCGAGCCCAAGGTGCACCCCGAGCTGCTCACCGTGCCCAACGTGGTGCTGACCCCGCACATCGCCAGCGCCACCATTCCCACGCGCAGGGCCATGGCCAGGCTGGCGGCGGACAACCTGATCAGCTTCCTGATTGAAGGCAAGCCGCTCACGCCGCTGAATCCCGAGGCGCTAAAGCCTTGAAGCGCCGGCGCGACGGGCTTGTCGGGTTTTCCGGCGCGTCCGCCGGCTGGAAGGAGCCGCAACCCCGGTCTGGCGCGGTGTTCTTGTATGAAAATGGCCTTGGTCCAGCGTCGAATGGTCATTGTTTGCTATTGATGTTGAAGTATCCTGAATTGCCGATGATGGCCTTGATGCGACCCTGAAACCACCCTTGCCCCATGTCTGACACCCATTTCCTGATCCTCCTGGCGGCCGCAATCGTCATCGCCGTGCTGCAACTCCTCTTGCTGCTGCGCAAGCCGCGCGTCGAGCTGCCGCCGGAGCTGCTCGCGCAGCTTCAGCGGCTGGAGCAGCAGGGTCAGGCGACCCGCATGGAGGTGGCCAAGAACGACGGCGCGCTCGACGGCATGGCGAACCAGTTGCAGGGCTTCACCCAAGCGACCAGCCACAGCCTGGAGACGGTGCGCCAGACGGTGGACGAGAAGCTGGCCCAGGCGGTGAATGAGTCGCGCACTGGCCGCAGCGAACTGCTGGCCGCCTTCGCCGCGTTCGAGGCCCAGCTGGCGCAACGCCTGGTCGCACTCGACGCAGCCCAGAGCCTGGCGTTGAGCAGTTTTCGCACCGAACTCACAGGCACCCTGGGCACGATGTCCGGCGCCCTGCGCGACCAGCTCGAGGGTAACGGCCACCAGATCCGCAACCAGTTCACGGCGCTACAAGAGTCCCTGTCGCAGCAACTCGCAGGACTGGTGCAGGGCACGCAGCAAAATGCCGAGCAGTTGCGCACCGCGCTGAACGAGCGGCTCGCCGCCATTCAGGCCGACAACACCGCCAAGCTGGAGGAAATGCGGCGCACCGTCGACGAGAAACTGCACGCCACGCTGGAGCAGCGCCTGGGCGAATCGTTCAAGCTG
>JAABQG010000052.1 GCA_011391595.1 Hydrogenophaga sp. | reverse complement strand
ACCCGGGCGAGGACGACGTGCCCAACTTCATCCTGCTGCCGCGCGCCGCCGAGTCGCTGAAGATTCCGTTCGTTGCCTCCGGCGGCATGGCCGACGGCCGCTCGCTGGTGGCGGCGCTGGCGCTGGGCGCCGAAGGCATGAACATGGGCACGCGCTTCATCGCCACCAAGGAGGCGCCGGTGCACGAGAACGTGAAACTGGCCATCGTGGCGGCCAGCGAACTCGACACCCGCCTGGTGATGCGCCCGCTGCGCAACACCGAGCGCGTGCTGCGCAATGCCGCCGTGGATCGCCTGCTGGTCAAGGAGCAGACGCTGGGCGCCAACCTCAAGTTCGAGGACATCATCGAGGAGGTGGCCGGGGTCTATCCGCGCATCATGCAGCAGGGCGACATGGAAGCCGGTGCTTGGTCCTGCGGCATGGTGGCCGGCCTGATCCACGACATTCCGAGCGTCAAGGAGCTGATCGACCGCATCATGGTGGAGGCCGACGGCATCATCCGCCAGCGTCTGGCCGGCATGGCGGGCTCTTGAGTGCGATTTATCGAATATTTTTGACACTAGCCCACCGTCAAATGGACTTTGTATGCTATTGATTCGGGAGTTTTCGGCGCCTGAGGTATGGGCCGAGTGCGCGTCATGAACGCCGCCGACAACGCCCGCCATGGCGTCGAATCCGCCTATGCCTGGGCGCGGCTCATGGTGTCGCTGGCGTTGATGACCATCGGCGGCGTGGGCATGTACAGCGCGGCGGTGGTGCTGCCCGCCGTGCAGCGCGATTTCGGGGCGGTGCGGGCCGATGCCTCCTTCCCCTACACCCTGACGCTGATCGGCTTTGGCATCGGCGGCATCTTGATGGGGCGGCTGGCCGACCGCTTCGGCGTGATGGTGGTGGCGCTGATCGGCTCGGTCGGACTCGGGCTGGGTTTTGCCGCCGCTGGCGCGTCTGCCAGCCTGTGGCAGTTCACCCTGGCGCACGGGCTGCTGATCGGCCTGCTGGGCGTCTCGGCCACCTTTGCGCCGCTGGTGGCCGACACCTCGCTGTGGTTCACGCGCCGCCGGGGCATCGCGGTGGCCATCTGCATGAGCGGCAACTACCTCGCTGGCGCGGTGTGGCCGCCGGTGATGCAGCATTTCATCGACAGCGCCGGCTGGCGCACCGCCTACTTCGGGCTGGCCATTTTTTGTGTGGTGACCATGGCGCCGCTGGCGCTGTTCCTGCGCCGGCCCGCGCCGGTCACCGCTGCGCAGGCAGCGGCGGGCGCCCCAGCCATGAAATCCGCGCGCTTCCTCGGCCGCTCGGACCCCGGGAAGCCCTTGGGCCAGACGCCGTTGCGCCTGCAGATGCTGCTGTGCGTCGCGGGCGTGAGCTGCTGCGTTGCGATGTCGATGCCGCAGGTGCACATCGTCGCCTATTGCACCGACCTGGGCTTTGGTGCTGCGCAAGGCGCCCAGATGCTGTCGCTGATGATGGCGGCGGGCATCGCCAGCCGGCTGCTGTCGGGCTGGGTGTCGGACCACATCGGCGGGCTGCGCACGCTGATGCTGGGCTCGGTGCTGCAGGGCGTGGCGCTGCTGCTGTTCCTGCCGTTCGATGGCCTGGTGCCGCTGTATGTGGTGTCGGGCCTGTTCGGCCTGTTCCAGGGCGGCATCGTGCCCAGCTACGCGCTGATCGTGCGCGAGTACTTCACCCCCAAGGAGGCCGGCGCGCGCGTCGGCACCGTATTGATGGCCACGCTGCTGGGCATGGCGCTGGGCGGCTGGCTCTCGGGCGCCATCTTCGACTGGACGGGCTCCTACCGGGCCGCCTTCGTGAACGGGATCGCCTGGAACCTGGTCAATGTGGCCATCGTGGCTTTCCTGTTGTACCGGGTCGCCAGGAGCCGCGCGGCACCGGGATGAGGGTGCGGGCTGAGGGTTGATCCCGTGGCCGTTGCAGGATCCCGATGAAACAATCGGCAGCATGAAACCCTTTCGCATTGGCTCCGGCGCGGGCTACTCCGGCGACCGGATCGATCCGGCGCAGGATCTGGCGCAGCGCGGCGAACTGGACGTGCTGGTGTTTGAATGCCTGGCGGAGCGCACGATTGCCCTGGCGCAATTGCGGCGCAGCCTCGATTCCCGGGTGGGATATGACCCCTTGCTCAGGCAGCGCATGCGCGCGGTGCTGCCCGCCTGCGTCGCCCAAGGCGTCACGATCATCACCAACATGGGTGCGGCGAACCCGCGGGCGGCCGGCGAGGCCGTGCTGGAGGTCGCGCGGGAGCTGGGCTTGCCCCGCCTGCGCGTGGCCGTGGTCACCGGCGACGATGTGCTCGCCTGGATGCAGGCCAACGACGTGCCGCTGATGGACTCCGATCAATCGGTGCGTTCCCTGGAAGGCCGGCTGATCTCGGCCAACGCCTACCTCGGCGCGGATGCGCTGCTTCCCGCGCTGCAGGCGGGCGCCGACGTCGTGATCACCGGCCGGGTGGCCGATCCGGCGCTGTTTCTGGCACCGTTGATGCATCGCTTTGGCTGGGCTGCGGACGATTGGCCGCGCATGGGGCAAGGCATCGTGGTCGGTCACCTGCTCGAATGCGCGGCCCAGGTCAGTGGCGGCTACATCGCCGATCCGGGCTTTGTGGACATTCCCCGACTCGACGAAGTTGGCTTTCCGCTGGCCGAGGTGCAGGCCGATGGCAGTTGTGTGATCACCAAGCTGGCGGGCACCGGCGGTCGGGTGGATCGCCTCACTTGCACCGCGCAGCTGCTCTACGAACTGGAAGACCCGGGCCGTTACCTGCAGCCCGATGTGACAGCTGACTTTTCTGGCGTGCATCTGACGGAAGTGGGCCCGGACCGCGTGCAGGTCGGGGGCGCCAGCGGCCAGCCCCGGCCGGACCAGCTCAAGGTGACGCTGGGCTATCGTGAAGGCTTCATCGGCGAGGGGCAGATCTCCTATGCCGGGCCTGGCGCCCGCGCCCGTGGCGAACTGGCGCTGGCCGTGCTGGAGCGGCGCCTGCAAGGCCTGGGGCTGGCCGCGCTGGAACACCGCGCCGAACTGATCGGGGTCAACGCCATGCACGGCGCCGGCCTGGGGGCGGATCGTGAACCCTACGAGGTGCGGGTGCGACTGGTCGCGCGAACGCCTACCCGTGCACTGGCCGAGCAGGTGGGCCAGGAGGTCGAAGCGCTGTACCTCAACGGCCCGGCTGGCGGTGGCGGTGTGACGATGTCGGTGCGCGAAGTTGTTGCGGTGGCCTCCGCGCTGATCCCCCGTGACGCCGTCCGGCCCGAATGCCAGATCCTGGAGCTGTGACATGAAGATCCGCGACATCGCATTGGCCCGTTCGGGCGACAAGGGCAACCGGGCCACGCTGAGCGTGATTGCCTATGACCCTGCGGACTACGCGCGGCTGGAACGTGCACTGACGGCAGAGCGCGTGCAGGCGCACTATCAGGGCGTCGTGCACGGGCCGGTCCAGCGCTTCCCGTTGCCCCATCTGGGCGCGTTGCACTTTTTGATGAATGACGCATTGGGCGGCGGCGTGACCCGTTCGCTGGCGCTGGATGCGCATGGCAAGACCTTGAGTGCCGCCATCCTCGATCTTTCGCTCGATGCGGGCGAGATCTGAACAGCCTCTAAACTCGACCCTCAAACACCCCAAAAGGAGATTGCCATGCGTTTTGTGTCCCGTTGCCTGCTTGTGTTGTCCGGTGCCATGCTTTTCAGCGCGGCGACACTGGCTCAGCCTTTTCCCAGCAAGCCGATCAAGGCCATCGTGCCTTTTGCCGCCGGTAGCGCGACCGACCAGATCGGGCGTGCCTTTGCGGCCAAGATGTCGGAGACCCTGGGGCAGCCCATCGTGGTGGAGAACAAACCGGGCGTGAACGGCATGCTGGGCGCCGATGCGGTGGCCAAGGCCGCGCCTGACGGCTACACCATCCTGATCGGGACCAACAGCACCAATGCCGCGCTGAAGTACCTGATGAAGAAGCTGCCCTATGACCAGGACACGGCCTTCGTGCCGGTGGGTTTCCTCGGCTCGGTGCCCCTCATGATCGCGGTGAACCCCGAGGTGCCAGCCAAAACGCTGAAGGAGTTCGTCGATCTGGCCAAGGCCAAACCCGGCCAGGTGACGTTTGCCTATGCCAGCACCTCGCAGCAGGTGTCGTCTGAGATGCTGGCCAGCATGGCCGGCGTCCAGATGAACCCGATTCCCTACAAGAGCGGCCCGGCGGCGATGACCGACCTGATCGGCGGGCAGGTCAACATGTTCTCGGCCGACTTCGGCGTCACGGTGTCGCAGCACAAGGCCGGCAAGATCCGCGGCCTGGCCGTGACGTCAACGAAGCGCTCGGCCGCAGTGCCCGAACTGCCGACGGTCAATGAGGCCCTCGGCCTGAAGGATTACGAGCTGATCGCCTACTTCGCGGTGTTCGCGCCCGCCGGCACGCCCCCGGACGTCATCGCGAAGCTGAACCAGGCCATCAACACCGCAGCCGCTTCCAAGGACCTGCAGGAGAAATTCACCGCCATCGGCTTTGCGATCGATCCCGGCACGCCGGAGGCGCTGGCCCAGCGCAACAAGGCCGAGACCGCCAAATGGGCCAAGGCCATCCGCGACGCCAAGATCGAGCCGCAATAAGGTACCAGGCCCTCACGTCGGGAGGCGCCGCATTCGACCTACATCGACAGCGACCCTTCCCGGAACTCCGTCTTGTCGAGCCAGACGTTTACCAGCACCGCTTTGCCACTGTGCGCCAGGGCGCGGGCGCGGGCCAGCGCGGCGGGAACTTCGGCCATGGTCTTGACCATGATGCCCTCGGCGCCGAAGCCGGCCGCCACCTCGTGATAGTTCGTTCGGGCCAGCACGGTGGCCACGTCATCGTGCAGCATCTTGACCTGCTCGCGGGCGATCTGGGTCCAGCCGGCGTCGTTGCCGACCAGCGCGATCACCGGGATACCGTGGCGCACAAACGTGTCGAACTCCACCAGGCCGTAGCCGCAGGCGCCGTCGCCGAAGATGATCCAGACCTCGCTGCCCGGTCGCGCCAGCGCGGCGCCCAGCGCAAAGCCCGAGCCCACGCCCAGCGTGCCAAAGGCGCCGGGGTCCAGCCAGGTCAGCGGTGCGCGTGGGTGCATCACATACGAGGCGGTGGCCACGAAGTCGCCGCCGTCGGCCACCAGCACGGCGTTGTCGCCGGCCTCCTTTTCCAGTGCGCGGAACAGGGCGATGGGGTTGACGTGCTCGCCTGCGGTCTGTGCCTGCTGGTCGATCTCGACCTCGCGCTCAAGATCCCGGGCGCGCAGCGAGGCGATCCAGCCGGCCAGGCGTGCATTGGGCGTGCCGCTGGAGGGCTGCGCCTGCGCCAGTGCCTGCAAGAAAAGGCCGGCGTCGCCAATGGCGGCGATGTCGGGCTTGCGGTTCAGGCGCGCGTCCTTCGCGCTGCGGTTGGCGGCGATCAGCGTGGCGCTGCGGCGCACGTGTTTGCCGTAGTCCAGCCGGAAGTCGCAGGGCACGCCGGCCAGCAGCACGCAGTCGGCCTCGCGCAGGGCGTTGCGGCGCTGGTGGCGCATCTGCAGCGGGTGGTCTCGACCCAGCAGGCCGCGCGCCATGCCTGAGAGGTAAACGGGGACGCCGAGCTTCGCCACGGCCTCGGCCAGGTGCGTCGCTTCCCTGGACATCACCAGCGCCTGGCTGCCGATGACCATCAACGGGCGCTCGGCCTTGGCCAGTGCGGCCAGCGCGGCTTTCAGGCTGGCGTCGGGCGCGCGGGGCGGGGTGATGGGCCGCACCTGCGGCGCAATGACGTTGGTGCTACCGTCAAACATCTTTTTGACGTGGCGGTTCAAATAAAAGCGCAAGGCCCGGTCGCCGAGGGACGTGCCTTTGCCGGCGGCGTCGGCATACCACTGGCGGATCGACGCCTCGTCATAGAGCAGATCGACCGGGCATTCGATGAACACCGGACCGGGCACACCGGCTTGTGCCACTTCAAAGGCTTCGTCCACGGCGGGTCCGAGGTCGCGCACCCGGGTGATCTTGCGGAACAGCTTGACGTGCGGCGCCACCAGGGGGCGCTGGTCGATGTCCTGCAGCGCGCCGCGGCCCTGCAGCGCGGTGGGCGCAGCTCCGCCGATCAGGATCACGGGGGACTGTGCCAGCTGCGCGTTCTTCAGCGCGGTGATGGTGTTGCTGATGCCTGGCCCCGCGGTGACGGCTGCCACGCCGGGCAGGCCGGTGAGCCGCGCCGTGGCGTCGGCGGCGAACACGGCGGTGGCCTCGTCGCGCACGTCGATGATGCGGATGCCGCGCGCCTTGGCGGCGCTGAGGATGGGCGAGATATGGCCGCCGCACAGGGTGAAGATGGATGGCACGCCGTGGGCCAGCAGCGCGTCGGCCACGCGGTCGCCGCCGTGGCCGTTGGAGGAGGGGGATGGGGTGTTCGTTGGCATGGAGAGTTAACTTGGGTCAGGCCCAGTGGACGGTGCCAGGGTGGGCGTACCACGACTCTACCTGAGGTGCGACGTCCGCCTCGATGCGGCTGCGCTTGATCTTCATCGTCGGGGTGAGGCAACCGTTCTCGATGGACCAGGGCTCGCCGGCAATCACGATCATCCTCAGGTGCTCGTACTCGGGGCGCTGGCGGTTCACGTCCAGCAGCAACTGGCCCAGTTCGTCCTCGACGCGCGCCCGCACCGCCGGATCCTTGACCTGGGGCCGGATGTCCTCGGCCAGCACCACCATCGCATAGGCTGCAGGCTGGCCCACGCCCGAGACGAGAGACAGTTCGATCATCGGGTGCACATTGAGCAGGTTCTCGATCGGCGCGGGCGCCACGTACTTGCCCTTGGCAGTCTTGAACAGCTCCTTGGCGCGGCCGGTGATCTTCAGCAACCCGTCGTTGCGGCGTTCGCCGAGGTCGCCGGTGCGGAAAAAGCCGTCGGCGGTGAAGCTCTCGGCAGTCAGGTCCGAGCGCTTGTAGTAACCCGTCATCTGGCCGGGCGACTTGATCAGGATTTCACCCTCGTCGCTCAGGCGCACCTCCACGCCCGGCATCGGCACGCCGACATAACCGGGCTCGTTCAACTTTTCGTTCGAGCTGTGCGAATACGAGTTGTCTTCGGTCATCGCGTAGCCCTCGTACAGGTTCAGGCCCAGGCGCCGATACCAGCGGATGAGATCAGCGGGGATGGGCGCCGAGCCGCTGCCGGCCTGCACCACCTGGTCCAGCCCCAGGCCCTTGAGAACCTTGCGCGCGACGATCTTGCCCAGGATCGGGATGCCGAGCAGCCGGTCCAGCTTCTTCGGTGGCATCTTGGCGAACACGCCCTGCTGGAACTTGAGCCACAGGCGCGGCACCGAAATGAACATCGTGGGACGCGCGCGCTGGAGGTCCTGCAGGAAAGTGTTGAGCGACTCCGCAAAGTAGATCTGCGTGCCGCCGTCCACCAGTGAAGCGGCCTCGACCCACGAACGTTCGAAGCTGTGCGCCAGCGGCAGGTAGGACAGCATGCGGCCCTCGGTGCCCTCGCCCACGCGCGAGCGGGTGTCCGCTGCAATGCCCTCTGCCGCGCGGGTGATGGCCTTGAAGCTGATCATCACGCCCTTGGGCTGCCCGGTGGAGCCCGAGGTGTACATGATCATGGCCAGGTCATCGGGCGCGCGCGCGGGTCGCCCGGCCAGCGGCTCGGTGCGGGTGATGACGGCATCCCAGGTCTCATAGTCGTTGGGCGGCGCCAGCGGGAAGGCAATGCGTGGCAGGCCGGCTGGCACACCCGGCTCCTGTTGCTCCCAGGTGTCGAGCTTGCCGACGAACAGCAGGCTGGCCTCGCTGTGCTCCAGCACGTAGCGCACGGTCTCGGCGGTCTCGGTCGGGAAGATCGCCACGGTGGTGTAGCCGGCCATCCAGATCGCCAGCTCGGCCATGATGAAGTGCGCGCAATTCTTTGACAGGATGGCGATGCGCGCGCCGGGCGCAAAACCGTGGCTCTGCAGGTGCGCGGCCATGCTGCGCGACTGGTCCAGCGCCTGCGCCCACGAATAGTCGATGACCTTGCCATGGCCGACGGGTTGCGTCAGGTAGACCTTGTCAGGTTGCGTTTTTTCGTGGTCGAAGACGAAGTCGAGGATCAGCTTCTGGTGGGCCATGGAGTGTCCTTGGTTCGCGCGGGAAGGGCGCGCAGGACCTGACTGTGCCGACCCGCAGGCGCGGCGTCATGCGGAAATACCCGTGGGCCGGTGTCCTAGCACAGATTTTGGCGCTTTTCAGGGCTTTACTCAGCGTCGAACGGACCTCTTCAGCTATCAAAAAAGGAAAAGACGGTTGAGCCCGGTGGGCCACAGGATGACCCGTTCAGCCGGACCCGGTGAACGCTGCGTCAAGACGCCTCATGCGCCGGCACGGCTGTCTCAGCGGGTTTCCCCCGCCGCAGCCACGCCCTTGCGCGCCCGGGCAGGTACTTGAAGTCGTCGATGTAGGTGAACACCGCCGGCACCACCAGCAGGCTGAGCAGCGTGGAGGTCATCAGTCCGCCGATCACGGCAATCGCCATGGGTGAGCGAAAACTCGGGTCGGCGCCCCAGCCCAGGGCCAGCGGCAGCATGCCGGCGCCCATGGCAATGGACGTCATGACGATCGGGCGGCTGCGCTTGTGGCAGGCGTCCACCAGCGCGTCAAAGCGCCCCATGGGCGGCACCGTGGGCTGGCCGTCGGGACCCAGGTGGCCTTCGCGCGCCAGGATGGCGTAGTCGACCAGCAGGATCGAATTCTTGGTGACGATGCCCATCAGCATGATCAGGCCGATCATCGACGGCATCGACAGCGCCCGCCCGGTGAGCAGCAGGGCCACGAAGGCGCCGCCCGCGCTCAGGGGCAGGGCGGCCAGAATGGTGATCGGCTGCGTGAAGTCATGGAACAGCAGTACCAGCACGCCGTAGATGCACAGCACGCCGATCAGCATGGCAATACCGAAGCTGGCGAAAAGCGCCTGCATCTCCTGGGCATCGCCGAGCTCGGCGATGGTCACGCCCGGGGGGAGGTTCTTCAGGCTGGGCAGGGCGCGGGCTTCCTCGTTCAGATCGCCCAGTGCGCGGCTGCCCAGTTCGACGTCCAGCGTGACGTTGCGGCTGCGGTTGAGCCGGTCGATCTGCGCCGGGCCGCTTTCCATGCTCAGCGTGGCCACGTTGCCGAGCATGACGGGGCCGTTCTTGCCGGGCACCGTCAGCCGCTCCAGTGCGGCCAGGTCGGCGCGCACGGTGTCCGGCAGCTTGACGCGGATCGGCACCTGGCGCTCGGACAGGTTGAGCTTGGGCAGGCTGGTGTCGTAGTCGCCGGCCGTGGCTACCCGCACGGTCTCGCCGATGCTGGCGGCCGTCACGCCCAGGTCGGCGGCGCGCGCGCTGTCGGGGCGCACGATGATCTCCGGGCGCACCAGCGAGGCGCTGGAGCTGACATTGCCGATGCCTTGCAGGGTGCGCAGTTCGCGTTCCACCTTCTGCGCGCTGGCCAGCAGCGCCACCGGGTCGTCGCTCTTGAGCACCAGTTGCATCTTCACGCCGGTGTCCGGCGGGCCGACCGTGAAGCGGGCCCCCGGGATGTCCGACATTTTCTGGCGCAGCTGCGATTCGATGTCGGCCATCGACGCGGTCCGGTCGTCGCGGTGGCTGGTGGTCAGCGTCAGCACGGCGCGGCGTGCTTCGGCCGAGGCGCCGGGGGCGAAGGCGTCCCCGCTGGAGCCTCCGCCAATCGAGCTGAACACGCCCTTGACCTCCGGGAGGGTCATGGCGGCCAGGCGCGCCTGTTCGGCCACGGCGCGGGTCTCGGCCAGCGTGCTGCCGGGCGGCAGTTCAAGGTTGATCTGGGTCTGGCCCCGGTCCGCCGCGGGCACGAAACCGGTGGGCAGCAAGGGCACCAGCGCGATCGAGCCGACGAAGAACAGGGCGGCCCCGGTCATGGTGATGGCGCGGTGGCGCAGGCACCAGCGCATGGTGGCCATGTAACGCGCCATGAGCCAGCCGTCGGGCGCCTCGTGGTAGGCCGCCTTGGGGTCGGCGTGCGCCGCGTTCTTGTGCGGCTTCAGGATGTAGGCCGCCATCATCGGGGTGAGCAGCCGCGCCACCAGCAGCGAGGCCAGGATGGCCAGCACGGCGGTCCAGCCGAACTGCTTGAAGAACAGCCCTGGCACGCCGCCCATGAAGGCCGTCGGCAAAAACACCGCCACCAGTGCGAAGGTGGTGGCGATCACCGCCATGCCGATCTCGTCGGCGGCTTCCATCGCCGCCTGGTAGGGCGACTTGCCCATGCGCAGGTGGCGCTCGATGTTCTCGATCTCGACGATCGCGTCGTCCACCAGCACGCCGACCACCAGCGCCAGCGACAGCAGCGTCACGGTGTTGAGCGTGTAGCCGAAGTACATCAGGCCCAGGAAGGTGGGAATCACCGACAGCGGCAGGGCAGCGGCGGCCACCAGCGTGGCGCGCCAGTCGCGCAGGAACCACCACACCACCAGGATCGCCAGCAGTGCGCCTTCGTAGAGCAATTCCATCGAGCCCTGGAAGTTCTCGTCCACCGGCTGGGCGTTGTCGATGACCTGTTTGAGCGTGATGGTGGGGTGGGCGGCCTGCAGCTGCGCCACGGCCGCGCGCACGCCCCGTGCCACGTCCACCTCGCCGGCGCCCTTGGTGCGGAAGACTTCGAAGCCGACCACGGGGCGGCCGTCCTGCGTGGCCACGGAACGGGGCTCGGCCACGGTGTCGAGCACGGTGGCGACCTGGTCCAGCCGGATGTGGCGGCCATCGGCCAGCGGGATGTCCAGGCGCGCCAGTTCGGCGGCGGTCTTCACGGTGGCGATGGTGCGCACCGACTGCTCGGCGCCGCTCACGTCGCCGCGTCCGCCCGGGGCCTCCTGCTGCACCAGCTTCAGGCGGCGCGACACGTCGATGGCGGCCACGTTCAGCGCGGCCATCTTGTCCGCATTCAGCTCGACCCGGACCTCGCGGTTCACGCCGCCCATGCGTTTGACGGCGCCCACGCCCGGCACGCTGAGCAGGCGCTTGGCCACGGTGTTGTCGACGAACCAGCTCAGCGCCTGGTCGTCCAGCGGCGTCGACGTGCCGCTGGTGGGCGGCGCGGCTGCCGCCGTGAAGGTCAGCACCACGCGCCCCGAGGTGGAGGCCTTGGTGACCGAGGGGTCGCGCAGGTCGGCCGGCAGGTCGGCGCGCACCCGGGCCACGGCGTCACGCACGTCGTTGACGGCTTCGGCAATCGGCTTTTCCAGGATGAATTCGACCGTGACCGTCACCTCGCCGTCGAGCACCTTGGTGTAGATGTTCTTCACGCCCTGCAGCGTGGCCACCGAGTCCTCGATCTTGCGGGCGACTTCGGTTTCCAGCTGCGCCGGGGCCGCGCCCGAGAGCGCAGCGCTGACGGTGACGATGGGCAGCTCGATGTCGGGGAAGTCCTGCACCACGCTGGCGCGAAACGACAGGATGCCGGCCAGTGAAAGCAGTGCGAACAGCATGATCGCCGGGACCGGGTGCTTGATGGAGAGCGATGAAAAGTTCACGCGCGATCCTTATTTCGACACGGCCGCGGCTGGCTGGGCCATGGCTGACGCAGCCGCGGCGGGCGGCGTGGTCGAAGGGGCAACGGGCGCTGCCATCGCCGTTGCGACCTTGACCAGGTCGCCGTCATTCAGGAAGCCCGCGCCGCTGGCGATCAGCACCGCATCCGTGCCGATGCCGTCCAGCACCTCCACCCGCTCGCCCACGCGCCGCCCCAGCTGCACCTTGATCTGGCTGACGCGCTGGTCCGCATTCAGACGGAACACGTAGCTGAAACCGTCACGCACCACCACCGCCTGTTGCGGCACGGTCAGGGCCTTCGATTCGCCCAGTTCGAACTCGCCGCGCCCGAACATGCCGGGTTTGGCCCCCACGCTTGTCGCTTCGCGTACTGCGCTGCCCCCCGCGGGGGCCGTGCCTTTCTTGGGGCGGCCCGGCGCTGCGGCGCTGTCTCTGTCTGTTTGCATCGGCGGCAGGTCCACGTACACCAGACCGGATCGGGTCAACGGGTCCACTGTGGGGGCCACGGTGCGCACCCGGCCCTTGAGCTGTGCGCCGTTGGCGGCGGTCACGGTCACGCCGGTCCCGGGCAGCATGCGGCCCAGTTCGGCAGCGGTCACCTCGGCGCGCCATTCCAGCCGCCCCTGGCGGATCAGGCGAAACAGCTCGGTGCCGCTGGGCACCACCGCGCCCACGGTGGCGCTGCGCGCCGAGATGATGCCGGCGTCCGGCGCCAGCACCTGGGTGTTCTTCAGGCGCAGCATCTGCGCGGCCAGCGCGGCTTTGGCGGATTCCACGCGGGCCTTCGCGGTCTGCTCGGCCGCCAGGTACTGGCTGATCTGCTGGCCGCTGAAGGTGCCGGTGCCCTGCAGGGTGCGCACCCGGTCGGCGTTGGCGGTGGCCTCGCCGGCCTGCGCGCTGGTCTCGGCCACGCCGGCGCGGGCCTGCGCCACATCGGCCTGCACGCTGTCCTCGGCGAAGCGGGCCAGCAGCTGGCCGCGCTGCACGACATCGCCCACGTTGACCAGCACCTCGGCCATGCGCAGCCCGTTGCTCTCGGTGCCGACGCTGGCTTCCTGCCAGGCGGCGATGTTGCCGTTGGCGCTGAGCTTGATGGGCAGGGCGCTGGACTGGGCTTGGGTGGTGGTGACGGTGAGCGCCGGCTTGGCCGTGACCCCGGCCCCGGGACCGGCCGCAGGCCTGTCGGCGGCCGGTGCCCTCGTCGAAAAGTACAGGCCCATGCCGCCGGCCGAGAGTGCACAGGCGACGATGACGAGGATAACGACCGGCTTGCGTTTGGAGGCATTCATGGTGGTGTCGGGCTTGAGTTTCTTGCGCGGGGCGCTCCGGGGTCAGGCGAGGTCGCGGCGCCATGCCCCGCCTCGCACCGTGGTCAGCGTGTCGGTCCGGCGGTCGGCAAGGCGGTCCAGAAAGGGTTGGTGCTGACTGGCCCTGCGGGGCGGACTTGCCCGCGCGATTCTCCGCGGGGAGGTCCTGCCACAGCGGTTTTCGGGCCCGTAGCAGGCGCCAAGCGCGCAGGGGCGGCTACGGGGATTCAATGCCGTCGCTACGGCATGCGACGGCTCTTCGGATGGGGACATGGGGCAGGATTAGACCATCCAGATCGGGCGATTGATCTGGACGGCGCAATAACCCCCGGTGCAGACTCGGCTGCCCGCCAGGGTCAGGCAGGCTGGTTCAAGCCGCTCAGACCCAGTGAACGGCGCCCTTCTTGCCGTACCAGGCGTCCAGCTGGGGCTCCACCGCGGATTCGATGCGGGTGCGGCGGATTTTCATGGTCGGGGTCAGGTAGCCGTTCTCGACGGTCCAGGGCTCGGGCGCCACCACGATCATCTGCAACTTCTCGTAGTCGGCGAGCTGTTTGTTGACGTCCTTGAGCAACTGGGTGAGTTCGGCCTGCACCTTGGCCTTGACGGCAGGGTCCTTGACCTTGGGGCGCAGGTCTTCGGCCAGCACCACCATCGCATAGGCCGACACCTGGCCCACACCGGAGACCAGCGTCAGCTCCACCATGGGGTGGGCGTTGATCATGTTCTCGATCGGTGCGGGCGCCACGTACTTGCCCTTGGCCGTCTTGAACAGTTCCTTGACGCGCCCGGTGATCTTGAGCAGGCCGTCCTTGCGCCGCTCACCGCGATCACCTGTGCGGAAATAGCCGTCGTCGGTGAAGGCTTCGGCCGTCAGGTCGGGGCGCTTGAAGTAGCCGGTCATCGCGCCAGGGGACTTGATCAGGATTTCGCCCTCGTCGCTGATGCGTACCTTGACGCCGGCCAGCGGCACGCCTACGCAGCCAGGCTCGTTGATGGCCTCGGTCGAGTTGTGCGAGTAGGCGAAGTCCTCGGTCATCGCGTAGCCTTCGATCAGGTTCAGGCCCAGGCGGCGGTACCAGGCGATCAGGTCGGCGGGAATGGGGGCCGAGCCGCTGCCTGCCAGCAGGGCTGCGTCCAGTCCCAGGCCCTTGAGCACCTTGCGCCCGACGAGCTTGCCCAGGAAGGGGATCTTGAGCAGCCGGTCCAGCTTTTTCGGCGGCATCTTGGTGAACACGCCCTGCTGGAATTTCAGCCACAGGCGTGGCACCGAGATGAAGGTGGTGGGGCGCGCGCGGTTCAGGTCAGCCAGAAAGGTCTCCAGCGTCTCGGCGAAGAAGACGTGCGTGTTGCCGTCCACCATGGAGGCGCATTCGACCCACGCGCGCTCGAAGACGTGCGCCAGCGGCAGGTAGGACATGATCCGGTTTTCCGGCAGTTTGCCGATGCGCGACACGATGTCCGCGGAAATGCCTTCGCTGGCCCGGGTAATATTCTCGAAGCAGTGCATCACGCCCTTGGGCTGGCCGGTGGAGCCCGAGGTGTAGATGATCATCGCGGTGTCTTTCGGGCCGCGGGCCGGTCGCCCGGCCATGGGCTCGGTGCGCGCGGTGATCGAGTCCCAGGTGTCGTAGTCGGTTCTTGGCGCCAGCGGGAAGGCGACGCGCGGCAGGCCTTCGGGCACGCCAGGCAGTTGCTGCTCCCAGGTGTCGAGCTTGCCCACGAACAGGAAGCTGGCGTCGCTGTGCTCCAGCACGAACTTCACGGTATCGGCGGTCTCGGTCGGGAAGATCGCCACGGTGGTGTAGCCGGCCATCCAGATCGCCAGTTCTGCCATGAAGAAATGCGCGCAGTTCTTGGACAGGATGGCAATGCGGGCGCCAGGCTCGAAATTGCGGCTCTTCAGGTAGGCGGCCATGCGCCGGGACTGGTCCAGCGTCTGTTTCCAGGTGTAGTCGGTGACCTTGCCGCCACCGAGGGGCTGGGTCAGGTACACCTTGTCGGGCTGGGAGGCTTCGAGTTCGTAAACGTAGTCGAGGATAAGTTTGCTTTTTGCCATGAGAGATCCTGTTTAGATGAGCGCCAGTCTGACGCGTCGCGGTCAAATGTGCCGCAGAACCCCCGGGTTTTCCTAGGGGGGTTTCCCGGGGTAGCCCCTTCTGTGCCTGTACGCGCGAGCCTGGCAGGTCGGTGCTGGGAATTCAAAGGCATTTCTGACACTTCCCCATCGTGAAATGGGCACTGGCCGCTATCGATACAGGACTCAATCCGCACGCCAGCCGGCTTGATCCGGTCCCGACCGAGCGGTCGGCTAGACCGTCCGGTTGCGCGCCAGCGGCGGATTGCGGGCGAAATAGGCCAGCATGCCTTTCATCAACGAATCGGCCAGGGCCTCCTGGTAGGCCTCGCTCCTGAGTTTGGCCTCTTCCTCGGGGTTGCTGATGAAGGCGGTTTCCACCAGCACGCTGGGGATATCAGGGGCTTTCAGAACGGCAAAACCAGCCTGTTCCACGCCGGGCTTGTGCAGCCTGCCGACCTGGCCGATCTCGCGCAGCATGGCGCCACCCAGTTTGAGGCTGTCGTTGATCTGCGCGGTGGTACTCATGTCGAACAACGCGCGCTTGAGGTGCGGGTCGCTGGCCTGGATGTTCACGCCGCCGATCAGGTCGGCCCTGTTCTCCTGGCGGGCCATCCATCGCGCCGCCGCGCTGGAGGCCGCGCCCTGGCTCAGGGCAAACACACTGGCGCCGCGCGCCTGTGGCGTGAGGAAGGCATCCGCATGGATGCTGATAAAAAGGTCAGCCTGCACGCGCTGGGCTTTTTGCACGCGCACATGCAGTGGCACGAAAAAATCGGCGTCACGCGTGAGGTAGGCGCGCATCGGATTGCCCTTGAGCGTGGTGGCGTTGATACGTTCGCGCAGGCGAAGTGCGATCTGCAACACCACGTCTTTCTCCCGTGTGCCGCCGCGCCCAATGGCGCCGGGGTCCTCGCCACCGTGACCCGGGTCGAGCGCGACAATGATCAGGCGCTCGGTGGCATTTTCCAGCACCGATTTAGAGCCTTTTTGGCCTTTACCCATCGCCGAATGGTCACCGCCTGCTAGCAAAACTGAAGCGTCCGGCTCAAGGGGCGAAAGCTCCGGGTAGCGTCGCGTGCTGGGCGTTGCGATGGGTGGCGAGGGCGGTGCCATAGCAGCCGGCAGTCCGGGCCGGCTGGATTGGCGGGCTATCAGATCACCCAGCGGATCCGCAGCCGGGACGCCGGCAGCCACCGAGGCCGGCGCCGGGACCGCGGCTGCGGCGGCTGCTCTGGCATCAGCCTGCTTGTCCTGCAGGCGTTCAGCGATCAGTGCCTCCAGCGGGTCGGTCACCTGGGCCGGGTAAAGATCAAAAACCAGCCGGTCGCCATAGGCTGCCACCGGGGTAAGGTTGAAGACTTGCGGCAGCATGGGGCGTTTCAGATCCATCACCAGGCGCACCACGCCGGGGGCATACTGCCCCACGCGGATACCAGCAATATTGGGATCGTCCGGACGCACCTTGGCGACCAGTTCGCGCAATGCCGGGTTCAACTCCAGCGCTTCAATGTCCACCACCAGGCGCGGCGGAGAGGCGACAAAGGCGTGTTTCGTCTTCAGGGGCCCGCTGGATTCAATTGTCACGCGCGAGTAGTCCGGCGCCGGCCATACCCGCACGGCCAGGATGCTGGCCCCGCGCGCCAGGTGCTGCACACCCAGCAGGAGCACCAAGGCGCCGCCCTTCAGCAGGTTTCGGCGCCGAATCGGCTTTTTTGCTTCTGCGTTCACGTCGAGGCATCCTTCAGCAGTGCCTGACCGACGGTCGTTTGCGCGAAACAGTTCACCACGCGGCTCTCGTCGGGCTGGCTCTCGATGCGCAGAACCAGGTCGGCCACAGGCAGCATCCCGGCGGCTTTTTCGGGCCACTCCGCGAGTTTCAGGCCCGGGCTGGCAAAGAGGTCACGAAATCCGGCTTCTTCCCATTCACGTGGGTCGTTGAAACGGAAGAAGTCGAAATGCCAGATCGCCAGGCCCGCCACCTCGTGGGGTTCAACGACGGCATAGGTCGGGCTCTTGATGCGGCCATTCACACCCAAGGCTCGCAGCAGGTGGCGCACCAGCGTGGTCTTGCCTGCGCCGAGGTCGCCGTGCAGTTCGATGAAAGCATTGCGCACCGCCGCACTGGCTGCCAGGCGGCGGGCGAAGCGTCCCGTTTCGGCTTCCGTGCGCCACACCAACCGGATGCTTTCGCAAGGCATGGTGGGGGTTCCTACAATGGGCAGGTGACGTTCAACGGTGCTCAGATCGATCCTCATCAGTTGCTGGCCCAGATCCGCAAATGGGCCGGGGAGTCGGGATTTTCCCAAATTGGCGTGGCCGGCGTGGATTTGTCCTCGGCGGAGCCCGGTTTGACCCAGTGGCTGGCCCAGGGGTTCCACGGCAGCATGGACTATATGGCGGCGCACGGCCTCAAGCGCGCACGCCCGGCCGAGCTGGTGCCCGGCACGGTGAGTGTCATTACGGCGCGCATGGATTACCTGCCTCGAGTCCAGGGGGCTCCGACCGATGCGGCAGGGGCGTCTGATTGGCAGCGCGTGGAATTCGACCGGCTGAATTGCCCCGCCGAAGGCATCGTGTCGGTGTATGCCAGGGGGCGGGACTACCACAAGGTGCTGCGAACCCGGCTGCAGCAGTTGCAGACGCGCATGGCGCACGCCATTGGCCCGTTCGGCCACCGCGTGTTCACGGATTCGGCCCCGGTGCTGGAGGCGGAACTCGCGGCGCGCAGCGGCCAGGGCTGGCGGGGCAAGCACACCCTGGTGTTGAGTCGCGAGGGTGGATCGATGTGTTTCCTGGGCGAGATCTATGTGGACCTGGCCTTGCCCGAGAGCAAACCCGTCGCAGCGCACTGCGGCACCTGCAAGGCCTGCATCGACATCTGCCCCACACAGGCCATCATTGGTCCGTACAAGCTGGATGCGCGTCGTTGTATTTCCTACCTGACCATCGAACACGCCGGGCCGATTCCGCTTGAATTTCGGCCCCTGATCGCCAACCGCATCTATGGCTGTGACGACTGCCAGTTGATCTGTCCCTGGAACAAGTTCGCCCGACGCAGCACATTGCCCGACTTCGACGAGCGCGGCGGCGTCAGCGGTCGGCACCTGACGAGCTTGCTGGCCTGGAGCGAGGAGGATTTCTTGCGCATCACCGAGGGCGGCCCGATCCGTCGCATCGGCCATGCACGCTGGCTGCGCAATGTGGCGCTGGCCCTGGGCAACGCGTTGCGCGCCCTGGCCCGGGACCCCGCCAACGGGGAGTCCGCCGGGGCGCTGCGGTCCTCGCTGGCAGGGCGGCTGGATCACCCGGATCCGGTGGTGCGTGAACAGGTGGTCTGGGCGTTGGCGCAAGGCGCCTGCGGCGTTGCAGCCGCCCCGCTATCATGAAGCCATGGATCCCGTGACATCACTGCAGGATTGGTCCGGCGCGGTGCACCGAAGGTTGCAAATGGCCGGGCGCCTGTTGCATACATCTGCCCTCGTCCTCGCATTGGTTTTGTCGCCATCGAGCTACGGCCGGGCGAACCGCGCGAATCTGGCCAGCCATGTTTATCTGGGCACGGCGCCGCTGCTGCCCTGGTTCACTGTGCTGGTGGCATTTGCCAGCCTGGTGGTGATCCGCATTGTCGTGGTCACCGCGGAAAGTTACGGACTGTCGCAGTACGCGCTGGAAACGGTGGTACGGGTGCTGGTGCTGGAACTGATTCCGCTGACCGCCGCATTGTTCGTCGCGGTGCGCCTCACCTTGCCGGCGGGTGTCGAGCTCGCCGGGATGCGGGCACGGGGCGAACTCGATGCGCAGCGCGCGCGAGGCCTTGATCCTCTGGTGACCGAAGTGGTGCCACGCGTATGTGCAGGGATGTTTTCCGTGGTGACGCTGGCCTTCGTCAGTTGCGTCATCTCGCTGGTGCTGACTTACCTGGTCGTGCACGGACTTACGCACACCGCGTTCGACGGGTACACACGCAAGGTCGGTCAGGTGTTCAACCCCTCGGTGGCACTGATTTTCGCCCTGAAAACGCTGTTTTTCAGTCTGGCCGTGTCGCTGATCCCGATGGTGACTGGTGTCCAGGAGCCCTCGTCGGAAGAGGTGCGCGCCACGCCCGAGTTGCAGGGGCTGGTGCGCATGTTCCTGCTGATCCTGTTGATCGAGGTTGCCTCGCTCATCGGAAACTATTATTGAGCTGTAAAGATGCAGAGTCCCCCCGAGTCCGTCCCGATCAATCCCCGCATGGAGTTCAAGGCCGCAGTTCTGCTGGTTCTGGTGGCGCTGCTGGTCAGTGCCTCCGTGGCGTACCTCATGTATGCACGCGGCGTGTTCGAGCGCACCCAGAAGCTGGTGCTTCTGGCCGATGACTCCGAGGGCGTGGTGGTTGGCATGGACATGACTTTTTCGGGCTTTGCGCTGGGGCGCATCAGTGCCATCGAACTGGCGCCGGACGGTAACGCCCGTATCCTGGTGGACGTACCGAAAAAGGACGCGCACTGGCTGCGCACATCGAGCATTTTCACCATGGAACGCGGCCTCGTTGGCGGGACACGCATCCGGGCCTATTCCGGCATCCTGACGGACCCGCCGCTCCCCGACGGCGCTGAGCGCAAGGTACTGCGCGGTGACGCAACGGCTGAAATTCCGCGTCTGGTGAATGCAGCGCGCGACCTTTTGTCCAACCTGCAGGCGATGACGGCAAGCGATTCGGCGCTGAACAGCAGTCTGGCCAATGTGCAGGGGATGACCGACAGACTCAAGGGCCCCCAGGGTGCGCTGGGCCTGCTGCTCGGCAACGAGGCCGACGCCCGCAAGCTGATCACGACGATGGACCGCACCAATGTGCTGCTGGGGCGGCTCGATGGCCTGGCCGTGAAAGCCGACACCCAGGTGTTTGGCGATAAGGGCGTGATGCCCGAGACCCGCGCCACGGTCGCGCAGCTCAATGGCTTGCTGGCCGATGCGCGTGGGAGCTTGAAGAAGGTGGACGCGGTTCTGCAGGAAGCGCAAGCCATCGCGGCGAACACGCGGGAGGGCACTTCGGACCTGGCCGCCCTGCGCGCCGAGGCCGAGAGCAGCCTGCGCAAAGTGGAGCATCTGGTCAATGAGATCAACCGGAAATGGCCGTTTGCTCGCGATACGGAAATCAAGCTGCCATGAAACGCCATAAGACCCATCTCGACGGTATTGGCAGGGTGCTGCTCGCGGGCTGCCTGGTTGCGCTGTTGGGCGCCTGCGCCGTCAACCCGCCGCCGCTCGACTGGCAGATGAACGCACGGTCCGCGGCCGAGCGTGCCGTGGAGGCCTATCTGTCGGGCAATAACCGGGTCGAGTCCCTTGAGTTCGAGCGCATGCGGCGGGAAACCGCGCGAACGGGAGACGCCACCCTGATGGCGCGCGCCGAGTTGCTTCGATGCGCCACGCGGGTGGCCAGCCTGATGTTCGAGCCCTGCGACCGGTTTGAGGCGTTACGGCCCGACGCAGCTTTGCCAGAGCGCGCCTATGCCGATTACCTGGGTGGACGGGTGACGGCGCAAAGCATCGCCTTGTTGCCTGCCCAGCACCAGGCGCCTGCGAGTCGCTTGCTGTCCGGCAGGGCGGGTTCAGATGGCGACGTGGCCGTGCTTGTCGGGATCGCCGACCCGCTGGCGCAACTGGTGGCGGCCGGTGTGTGGCTGCAGGCCGGGCAGGGGCATCCGGCCGTCATGGTGGTGGCGGTGGACACGGCGTCGGCCCAGGGCTGGAGCCGACCGCTGCTGGCCTGGCTTCAGGTGCAGGCACGGCATGCGGAACTGGGCGGGGACGCCGCCGAAGTGCAGCGCCTGCGCCGGCGCATGGAACTGGTGCTGTCGGCCGGGGCGCCGGTCGTCATCAAGCCGTGACTGATGAGGGTTCAGAGGCCCCGCAACAGGCCCAAGGCAAACGGCAGGCTGACCATGCCGAGCAGCGTGGACAGCGTGACCAGACCGGCCACGTAGGCGCCGTTGTAGCCCATTCGAGCTGCCAGTACGTAGGCGCTTGACGCCGTGGGCAGGGCTGAGAACGCCAGCAGCACGGTGGTTTGCACTGCAGACAGTCCGAAAGCCCCGGACACGGCCCAGCCAATCAGCGGCAGCAGGAAATGGCGGATCAAGAGCACGGATGCGGCCAACGTCTTGGCGTTGCCGAGCGAACCAAACTGCATGCCGGCGCCCGCCGCCATCAGGCCCAGTGCCAGTGAGGCCGCACCAATGCGCGTGACCGTGGGCTCCAGCCAGCCCGGCATTGAAAAGCCGAGCAGGTTCGCCGCCAGGCCCGAGGCGGTGGCAATGATCAACGGATTGCGCACCAGCTCGCGCAGGAGTCCGCGCTGCGCGTGCCGCGCCATGGGCCAGACCGCGCCCACATTGAAAAGCGGTACGCACACGCCGATCAGCACGGCGATCAGTTGCAAGCCCTGCGCGCCGGCCAGTCGCTCGGCCAGCGCCAGGCCGATGAAAGAGTTGAAGCGGAAAGCCACCTGTGCACTCGCGGCGTGGTCACGCCGGTCGATATGTGGGCCGATCCAGGGCAGATGGGGCAAGGCGTAGGCCAATGCGATGCCTGCAACGCCCATCGTCAGGCCCGCGCCAATGAGGCTCGCCGCAGCGCCCAGGTCCAGCGGACTTTTGACGATGGAGTGAAACAGCAGCACCGGAAACAGGAAGAAATAGACCAGGCTTTCCACGGGCTCCCAGACCCTGCGGTTGAGCGCGGTAAAGCGGCAGACCAGATAGCCACACAGGATCAGGGAAAAATCGGGTAAAAGCAGTTGGGCGTAGTTCACCCGGTGAGAATACCCCGTAATCGACGGCGAACTAGGGTTAGACCCTAGGGTGCATCCACAGCAGCGTGTGGGCGCCGGACGGTTTAGGATCACACCTTTGTTCCCAGCACTTCAGGAGTCTGTCAATGCATCGTCGTCAATGGATCACGCTCACAGTGGCAGTCGCCGCAACAGGCGCCGTGTTTGCACAAGGCTATCCGACCAAGGTCGTCAAGCTGGTGGTTCCGTTTGCGCCCGGCGGGACCACCGACATCGTGGCCCGCGTGATTGCCGACCCGCTGGGCAAGGCCATCGGGCAAAACGTGATCGTGGAAAACAAGGCCGGCGGCGGCGGCGTGATTGGCGCAAATGAAACCGCCAAGGCCACGCCCGACGGCTATGCGCTGGGAATGGCCACGGTGTCCACCACGGCGGCCAACCCCGCGATCAACCCGAAAATTCCTTACAACCCCGTCACCGATTTCACGCCCATCATCAACGTTGCAGCGACGCCGAACGTGATTGCCGTGCACCCCAGCTTCCCGGCCCGCGACTACAAGGGTTTCATTGCCGAGCTCAAGAAGAACCCGGGCAAGTACTCCTATGCGTCTTCCGGCACGGGAGGTATTGGTCACTTGCAGACCGAACTGTTCAAGAACCTGGCCGGTGTCTTCATCACGCACATCCCCTACCGCGGCGCCGGGCCGGCGTTGAACGATACGGTTGCAGGGCAGGTGCCGATCATCTTTGACAATATGCCCTCTGCGCTGCCCTTCATCAACACCGGCAAGCTGATCCCCATCGTGGTCGCCGCGCCCCAGCGCCTGACCCAGTTGCCCAATGTGCCGACGTTCAAGGAAGTCGGTCTGGAGCCGGTGAACCGCATGGCCTACTACGGCATCTACGGCCCCAAGGGCCTGCCCAAGGAAGTGGTCGAAAAGATCAACAGCGGCGTGAAGAAGGCGATGGAGGATCCGGCGGTGCGCAAGCGCATCGAGGACACGGGCTCACTGGTCGTTGCCAACACACCGGATCAGTTTGCCGCACAGATCAAAGCCGAGTACGAGGTCTACAAGAAGGTGGTCGAGCAGTCGAAGCTCAAACTCGACTGAGTACTTAGGCCGCCTGCCGCCCGATTCCGGGCCGGTGCCGGAGCCACTGCGTGCCCGTTGGGGCGCCGGTGGCTTTTTGTTTGGTATCTTCACCCCATGCACCCTGACAGCGCCCCTGGCATCGACCGCTTCATTGACGCACTCTGGCTCGAGGACGGCTTGTCGCCCAACACCCTTTCGGCGTACCGGCGCGATCTGACGCAGTATGCCCAGTGGCTCGGCGGGCAGGGCGCAGCGCTCGATGCCACCACGGAGCACCACTTGCAGCAATATTTCGTGGCACGTCATGGAACGAGCCGAGCCACATCGGCCAACCGGCGCCTCACCGTGTTCAAACGCTACTTCCGCTGGGCGCTGCGTGAACACCTGATCAGCGCCGACCCCACCCTGAAGCTGTTGTCCGCGAAGCAGGCGCTACGCGTGCCCAAGACCTTGACCGAGCCGCAGGTCGAGGCGCTGCTGGCCGCGCCTGACACGAGCGCCGCGCTCGGCCAGCGCGACCGCGCCATGCTCGAGCTGATGTACGCCAGCGGGCTTCGGGTCAGCGAACTGGTCACGCTCAAGACCTTCAACCTTGGCCTGAATGAAGGGGTGTTGCGGGTGCTGGGCAAGGGGCGCAAGGAGCGGCTGGTGCCGTTTGGTGAGATTGCGCGGGAGTGGCTGGTGCGCTACCTGGCCGATGCGCGGCCCGCGCTATTGGGCGGCAGGCAGACCGAGGATCTGTTCGTCACGTCCAGCGGGCCCAGGCCTGGAACCGGCATGTCGCGCGTGATGTTCTGGTTGCTGGTCAAGCGCTATGCGGTGCAGGCCGGGATCACGGCCCAGTTGTCGCCGCACACCCTGCGCCATGCCTTCGCCACCCACCTTCTCAACCACGGTGCGGATCTGCGTGCAGTGCAGTTGCTGCTGGGCCACGCTGACATATCGACCACCACGATCTACACGCATGTGGCGCGCGAAAGACTCAAGAGCCTTCATGCGCAACATCACCCGCGCGGGTGATGTCGTCGCGCCTGTGCTTCAGTCGCAGCTGTAGCGGAGGGATCCGTCCAGGGACAGCGGCAACACCAGCGTGCGGATGTTGGCTGCCTTGCTGGCTGCACACAGGCTTGCGCGGGCCGTGGCGTCGGTTTTCCAGATGGATTTGTATTCGGCGTTGAAGACGGGCTTGCCTTTGCTGGTAAAGACACTGTAGCCACCGCACTCGTAGTATTGGTTGCACTGCTCGTTGATCGCA
>JAABQG010000051.1 GCA_011391595.1 Hydrogenophaga sp. | reverse complement strand
GAAGTTCTGCAGGGCCGAGCGCAGCACGTTGCGCCCGATGCGGCCGAAGCCGTTGATGCCGATCTTGATTGTCATGAGTTTTCTCCAGAGTTAAAACCGAAATCCGCTCGCCGCGACGAGGGTGCTTACTTCCTTGTCAGCACGGTCTGCACCGTGTCTGCCACGTTGTCGGGGGTGAAGCCGAAATGCTTGAACAACACCGGTGCCGGTGCCGATTCGCCGAAGGTGTCGATGCCGACCACCGCCGCGCAGCCGTATTTCCACCAGCCGTCGGTCACGCCCATCTCCACCGCGATGCGCGGCAGCCCGTTGGGCAGGACCTCGGCCTTGTACTCGGGGGTCTGGCGGTCGAAGGCCGTGGTGCTGGGCATGGACACCACGCGCACCGCGATCTTGCGCTGGGCCAGCAGTTCCTGCGCCTGCAGCGCCAGCTGCACTTCGGAGCCGGTGGCGATGATCACGGCCTGGGTCTTCTTCTTCAGACCGACGCGCGAGGGCTCGGCCAGGATGTAGGCGCCGCGGCTGATCTCGCCAAGGTCATGCTTGGGCGCATAGGGCAGGTTTTGGCGCGACAGCAGCAAGGCAGTCGGCCTTTCCTTGTTCTGCAGCGCCATGGCCCAGGCCACGGTGGTTTCGGCCGTGTCCGCGGGGCGCCAGACGTCCAGGTTGGGGATCAGGCGCAGGCTGGCGGCATGTTCGATCGACTGGTGCGTCGGGCCGTCCTCGCCCAGGCCAATGCTGTCGTGGGTGAAGACGTGGATCACGCGCAGCTTCATCAGCGCGGCCATGCGGATCGCGTTGCGGCTGTAGTCGCTGAAGGTCAGGAAAGTTCCGCCGTAGGGGATGTAGCCGCCGTGCAGGGCCACGCCGTTCATGATCGCGGCCATGCCGAACTCGCGCACGCCGTAGTTGATGTGGCGGCCGATCTGCCCACTTTCCGTCACGACCACTTCGCCGCCCAGGTCGATGCGCAGCGCCGGGGTGGATTTCGTATGGGTCAGGTTGGAGCCGGTCAGGTCGGCCGAGCCGCCCAGCAACTCGGGCATGGCCGCGGTGAAGGCTTCCAGGGCAATCTGCGAGGCCTTGCGCGACGCGACCGTTTCGGCCTTGGTGTGGGCGCCGATCGTCGCATCGACGGCGGTCTGGGCGAAGTGCTTCGGCAGGTCGCCCTTCATGCGGCGGGTCAGTTCCCTGGCCAGTTCGGGGTAGGCCGCCTTGTACGCGGCGAATTTCGCATCCCACTCGGCTTCGAAAGTCAGGCCCTTGGCCCGGGCGTCCCAGTCGGCGGAGACCTCCTTCGGGATCGTGAAGGGCGTGCTCGCCCAGCCCAGGGCTTCACGGGTGAGCTTGATCTCCTCGGCGCCCAGCGGTTCGCCGTGCGCCTTGGCGGTGTTCTGGCGGTTCGGGCTGCCTTTGCCGATGTGCGTCTTGCAGATGACCAGGGTCGGCTTGTCGGCACTGTTCTTCGCATCGGCAATGGCCTGCGTCACGGCGGCAGCGTCATGGCCGTCCACCGGCCCGATCACGTTCCAGCCATAGGCGGCAAAGCGCAGGGCCGTGTTGTCGATGAACCAGGGCGAGACGGGGCCGTCGATCGAGATGCCGTTGTCGTCGTACAGCGCGATCAGCTTGTTGAGCTTCCAGGCGCCGGCCAGCGCGCAGGCTTCGTGGCTGATGCCTTCCATCAGACAGCCGTCGCCCATGAATACATAGGTGTGGTGATCGACGACCGTGTGCTCGACATCGCCATCCTTGCGGTTGAATTCCTTGGCCAGCAGCTTTTCGGCCAGTGCCATGCCCACGGCGTTGGTGATGCCCTGCCCCAGCGGGCCGGTGGTGGTTTCCACGCCCGGCGTGACGCCGGTCTCGGGGTGGCCGGCGGTCTTGCTGTGCAGCTGGCGGAAGTTCTTGAGCTCGCTCATGGGCAGCTTGTAGCCGGTGAGGTGCAGCAGCGCGTACAGCAGCATCGAGGCGTGGCCGTTGGACAGCACGAAGCGGTCGCGGTTGATCCATTTGGGATTGCGCGGGCTGTGCCGCAGGTGGTTGCCCCACAGCGCCACGGCCATGTCGGCCATGCCCATGGGGGCACCGGGGTGTCCGGAGTTGGCTTGTTGTACAGCGTCCATGGCCAAGGCGCGGATTGCGTTGGCCATCTGTTGGGTGTTTGCCATGTCGGGCGGCTCCGGAGGGTGGGTCGGGTAAACCTTGAATTTTACCGGGGCTGATGCGGTCACCCCCCGATCAGATCAACTCACGTCCCGAATGTGCCTTAAAGTAGGCACGATGCAAGGCCTGCACCTCACCGCCGATCTGCACCACTGCCACTGCGACAGCGGCTGGCTGCTCGACGCGCAGAAGCTGGGTGCGGCGTGTGCGCAGGCGGTGCTGGACGCCGGCCTGCAGCCCGTCAACCAGCTGTTTCACACCTTCCCCGACACCGGGCACGGCCCCGGCGGCGTGACCGCCACGGTGCTGCTGGCCGAGAGCCACCTGTGCGTGCACACCTGGCCCGAGCAGCGCGCCGTGACGCTGGACGTCTATGTTTGCAACTTCGGCGGCGACCATTCCGCCAAGGCACAGGCCTTGCTGGAGGCCCTGGTGACGCTGTTCGAGCCCGGGCATGTGGCGCGTCAATCGCTGCAGCGTGGCACCATAGCCCCATGAACCTGAGCGCAGCGCCGACCGCAGGAACCGTCGCAACGCCGGCCAGCGCCATGATCCTGGCCGCTGGCCGGGGCCAGCGCATGCGGCCACTGACCGACCACACCCCCAAGCCCCTGCTGCCCGTTCGCGGCAAGCCATTGATGCAGTGGCCGATGGAAGCACTGGCCATGGGCGGCTTTGAGCGGCTGGTGGTGAACACCGGCTGGCTGGGCGAGCAGATTTCAGACTTGTTTGGCACTTCTCCAGCGTCAAATGGCCATGATTCGCTATTAAAATTGAAGCACATCGAATTGACGTATTCGCATGAGGAGCAGGACTTCGGCTACGCGCTGGAGACCGCTGGCGGTATCGCACGCGCCCTGCCGCTGCTCGGCGAGGTGTTCTGGGTGCTCGCCGGCGACGTCTACGTGCCTGACTTCGCCTGCACGCAAGCCAGCGTGGACCGCTTCAGCGCCAGCGGCAAGCTCGCCCATCTCTGGCTGGTGCCCAACCCGCCGCACAACCCCAAAGGCGACTTCGGCCTGTCCGATGACGGCGTGGCGCTGAACCAGGCGGACGTCAGATACACCTTCAGCACCATCGCCCTTTACCGCCGAGCGCTGTTCGAGGCGCCGTGGTGCCCGATCTTGCATGGCAACCCGCAGGGCACGGCCGCGCCCCTGGCGCCGCTGCTGCGCGCGGCCATGGACGCCGGTCAGGTCAGCGCCGAGCTGTACACCGGCGCCTGGACCGACGTGGGCACGCCCGAGCGGCTGGCCGAACTGAATGCAAGCTGACCCCAACCACGCAATGGAACCCATGACCCTTTCGATCTATGCCCAGCGCCGCGCGCGCGTCGCCGCCCAGTTGGGCCAGGGCGGCATCGCCATCATCCCCACCGCGCCCGAGCGAGCGCGCAACCGCGACAGCGAGTTCCTGTTCCGCTTCGACAGCTATTTCCACTACCTCAGCGGCTTTGGCGAGCCCAACGCCTGGCTGGTCATCACCGGCGACGGCCACACCACGCTGTTTTGCAACCCCAAGGACCTTGAGCGCGAGATCTGGGACGGCGTCCGCCTCGGCCCGGACGCCGCACCCTCGCATCTGGGCGTGGATGCAGCGTTTTCAGTGGCCGAACTCGACCAGCAATTGCCCCAGCTGCTGGAGAACAAGGCCACCGTCTGGTACCCGTTCGCCACGCACAAGGGGCTGGAGACCCGCGTGGACGGCTGGCTCAATGCGGTGCGCGCGCGGGTGCGCTTCGGCGCGCTGTGCCCGCAGGCGCAGCACGACCTGTGCGCCATCCTCGACGAAATGCGCCTGATCAAGGACGACTTCGAGCAGGACGTGATGCGCCGCGCCGCGCAGATCAGCGCGGGTGCCCACATCCGCGCCATGCAGCGCAGCGCCGCCATGCTGCGCGCCGGCCAGGACGTGCGCGAATACCACCTCGACGCCGAGCTGTTGCACGAATTCCGCCAGCACGGCTCGCAGTACCCGGCCTACAGCAGCATCGTCGCCGCCGGCGCCAACGCCTGCGTGTTGCACTACCGCGCCGACACCGCCCCCATCCGCGACGGTGAGCTGGTGCTGATCGACGCTGGCTGCGAGCTTGATGGGTATGCCAGCGACATCACCCGCACCTTCCCCGCCAACGGCCGCTTCACCGGGGCGCAGCGCGCGCTCTACGAACTGGTGCTGGCCAGCCAGGACGCGGCCATTGCCGCCACGAAGCCGGGCGCGCGCTTCACCGACCCGCACGAGGCCACCGTCAAAGTGCTGACGCAGGGCATGCTGGACCTGGGCCTGCTGGACAAAGACCAGCACGGCACGCTGGACGACGCCATCCACCACCGCCACTACTTTGCCCACTACATGCACCGCACCAGCCACTGGCTCGGCATGGACGTGCACGACTGCGGCAGCTATGTCGAACCGACTGAAGTGGGGCAGGTGAGCGAGCGCCGCGACCCGCTCAGCGGCGAAACCATCAAGGACCGCCCCAGCCGCATCCTGCACCCCGGCATGGTGCTGACCATCGAGCCCGGCTTGTATGTGCGCCCCAGCGACCGCATCCCCAGGGAGTTCTGGAACATCGGCATCCGCATCGAGGACGACGCCATCGTGACCGCCGGGGGCTGCGAGCTGATCTCGCGCGGGGTGCCGGTCAGGCCGGACGAGATCGAGGCGTTGATGCGGGGGTGATCCGGAGTCCGGGCGAACCAGAGCCCGGTGAACCGGGGCAAGGCGCCGGACTGCTCACAAAAACAGAGCCGACCACGCCCATCTGACGCTGGACAGATGCCAAAACAGCTCAAAATCCGTAGAGCGGCCCGGTTCCAAGGGGGGAGGTCAGGCCCTCGATCCCGATGAACACCCGTCGCCCATAGAAGAAGGGCAGGCCCCAATCGAAGACGTCCGAATTCCCGAATGGGCCGGCCAGGGCGGGGAGAACCGATTTGGGCGGCGTGGTCAGCATGGAGGCCACATCGCCGACCACAAACGAAACCGGGACTTTCACGCCATTGGCGCCCTCGATCGTGGCCGACACCGTGACGGGCGTGGGGGGGCAGTAGAAGCCGTCATAAACGAGGCACTCCGGAAGGGTTTTCGAATCATCCGAGTCAAAAAAGAAGCCGTTGGATCCGGTGTCGATGAAACTGCTACGAAGGATCTTGCCGGCCAGGGCGGTGGCCAGATATCCCTCGTCATCGGTGGTCAGCACCGAACCGGCCGTGAACTGATTGTTCGGCTGGGTTCCGATGCCGAAAATCACCGATCCGTTCAGGCTGATCGCGCCGTCCGGGCTGACCGGCGGCAAGTCGACCACAAGGCCGTTGTTGTCCGTCGCAAATCGGGGCACCGGGTTCTGCACCTGTTGGGCCAGGCTGGCGGTGGTGCCGACGACGGCGCTGCAGGTCGCGTCCTTGCACGTGTAGTAGTAGCCGTTGAAAGACTGGGTGATGCACCCGGTCCCGCAGTCTTCCTTGAACAGGCCGATCCCGAGAATGCCGTTGGCACCCAGATCGGCTGCGGTCGTGACGTCGGAGGCGCTGGGCGAACAGCTTGCCGCCGTGCTCTGGTACGTCGCGTCGCCATAGATCTGGATCGGGATGCCCGCGGCCTTCATGCCGCCCAGCCAGACGTCCGCGGTGGCCACCGGGCCCCAGACCGCACTGGAGTCGATGAAGCGCGCGCAGTTGAGCAGGGTCAGCCCGCTGCTGGCGGTCAGCCGGCCCAGGTCCAGGGCCGGTGCCATCGCCGCCGAAAGAAGCCGCAGGCCCGTGGAGCCGGTATCGACCAGGACATGGTCGATGGTCTGGCACTGCGTGACACTGCCCTCATTGCAGACCGTGACGCTGGTGTACAGGCGGTTGACGTTGTAGCCGGTGTTGGCCGGGCCCGCATCCACCGCCACGGGCATGGCGTTGAGAACTGCGGGCAGGCTTGGCAGGGGGTTGAGTTGGGGAACAACCGGAGCGGGGGGCGGCGCGGGAGTTGAATCGCCGCCGCCCCCGCCGCAGGCCGTGATCACGGCGATCGTCAGGGCCGCGATGCCGGCACGCACCGTCAGGCTGTTGAAGTACATCATTGCGTTGGACCCCTGTGAAATCAGACCAGTTGTTCAGATCACCCGCACCCGGATCACATGCCCGACCGCCTGGATGGCGGGGGCGACGGCTGCATCGGGCACGCCTTCCACGTCGATGATGTTGAAGGCCAGCTCGCCGCGGCTCTTGTTCATCATGTCCACCACGTTGACCTTGTGCTCGGCCAGCAGCGACAGCACGTGGCCCAGCACGCCGGACACATTGTCGTTGGAGAAGACGATACGCGCCGTGCCCGGTGTGCGGCCCATGTTGACGGCGGGAAAATTCACTGAATTGGTGATGTTGCCGTTTTCCAGGTAGTCCATGAGCTGGTTGGCCGCCATCACGGCGCAATTTTCCTCCGACTCCTCGGTGCTGGCGCCGATGTGCGGCATGGCGATGACCTTGGCGTGGCCCAGCATCGCGGGCTCGGGGAAGTCGCAGACGTAGCGGCCCAGCCGGCCGGCGTCCAGGCTGCGTTGCACGGCGGCCGAGTCGACAATCGTTTCGCGGGCAAAGTTCAGCAGCACCGCGCCGGGCTTGATGCCGGCCAGCGCGTCGGCGTTGATCAGGTGGCGCGTGGCGTCCATCGCGGGCACGTGCAGCGAGACGTAGTCCGAGCGCGCCATCAGCGCAGGCAGGTTCTCCATGCGCGTGACTTCGTTGGACAGCCGCCAGGCGGCGTCGATCGACAGGGCCGGGTCAAAGCCCACCACCTTCATGCCCATGGCCAGCGCCATGTCGGCCACCATCGAGCCGATGGCGCCCAGCCCCAGGATGCCCAGCGTCTTGCCCTTGATCTCGCCGCCGGCAAAGCGCGCCTTTTCCTTCTCCAGCAAGGCTGCCATCTCGGCCGCGTCGGTCAGGTGGGTGAGCGATTGCACGTAGGCCATGCCCGGCAGGATGCCGCGCGTGGCCAGCAGCATGCCGGCCATCACCAGTTCCTTCACGGCATTGGCGTTGGCGCCCGGCGTGTTGAAGACCACGATGCCCAGCTTGCTGTACTCGGCAATCGGCACGTTGTTGACGCCCGCGCCAGCGCGCGCCACCGCCACCAGCGACTCGGGCACCGGCACGCCCTGCAGCTTCTGGCTGCGCAGCAGGAAGGCATCGGGATGGCCGATGTCACTGCCGACTTCATAGGACTGGCGCGGAAACCGGTCCAGACCCTTGACCGAGATCTGGTTGTAGGTTCTGACTTTGTACATGGCGGTGCTTTCAGTCTCAGGCGTTCACGCTCTGGTAAGCCCAGGTCAGCCAGGGCATCAGGGCCTGCAGGTCGGCGGATTCGACCGTGGCGCCGCACCAGATGCGGATGCCGGCGGGCGCGTCCTTGTAAGCGCCAATGTCGTAGGCCACGCCCTCGGCTTCGAGCAGCTTCACCACCTGCTTGACCTTGGCTTCCTCCAGCTTCAGCGTCAGGCAGACACTGGTGTTGGAGCGTGTCGCCGGGTCCTTCGCCAGGAAGGAAATCCAGTCGTTGGCGGCGACGAATTCGGAAATGACCTTCAGGTTGGCCTCGCTGCGCGACATGCTGGCGGAAACGCCGCCAATGCGCTCGACCCAGGCCAGCGCGTCCAGGTAGTCGGACACGCACAGCATGGAGGGCGTGTTGATGGTTTCGCCCTTGAACAGGCCCTCAGAAAGCTTGCCGCCGGAGGTCATTCGGAAGATCTTGGGCATGGGCCAGGGCGGGCTGTAGCTCTCCAGGCGCTGCACGGCGCGCGGGCTCAGGATCAGCATGCCGTGCGCGCCTTCGCCGCCCAGCACCTTTTGCCACGAGTAGGTGACCACGTCGAGCTTGTCCCAGGGCAGCGCCATGGCAAACACGGCCGAGGTGGCATCGCAGATCGTCAGGCCTGCACGGTCGGCGGGAATCCAGTCGCCGTTGGGCACTTTCACGCCCGAGGTCGTGCCGTTCCAGGTGAAGACCACGTCGTTGTCGAAGTTCACCTTGGAGAAATCGGTGATGTCGCCGTAGCCGGCTTCGAGCTTGTTCACATTGGGCAGCTTGAGCTGCTTGACGATGTCGGTCACCCAGCCGGAGCCGAAGGACTCCCAGGCCAGCACGTCCACGCCGCGCGGCCCCAACAGCGACCACATCGCCATTTCGACGGCGCCGGTGTCGGAGGCAGGCACCACGGCCACCCGGTAGCCCTCGGGCAGGCCCAGGATGCGCGCGGTCTCGGTGCAGGCCAGGCCCAGCGCCTTCTTGCCCAGCGCCGAGCGGTGCGAGCGCCCGAGCGTGTCGAGCTGCAGGGCGGCGACGTTGTAGCCGGGGCGCTTGGCGCAGGGGCCGGAGGAGAAATTGGGGTTCTTGGGCTTGGCCGTGGGTTGCATGGGGAGTGGTTTCCAGGGGACGTGAAGGCGGGGCTGGAGGCTTGTCGGGCAAGGCGTTCGAAGAGCTTTCCAAGCAGTAAATCATTGTAGCAACCCACCATTGCTGCGCTGCCGCAAAAAGGGCCTCGCGCCGTACTTCCTGTTGACCGATGATGTTTGCGCAAAGCCTAGGCACAATCGGGAATCTATTTCGATTTTCTGTGGGACAGACCATGCTCGGATTTCTGCCTCCCGTCGTGCGGGGCGTCATCGCCTTGCTGCTGCTGGTGATCAACACGCTGTTCTGGTGCGCGCTGCTGCTCGCGCTGGCGCTGGTCAAGCTGGTGCTGCCGTTTGCGGCGGTGCGCAAGGCGATCGACCCGGTGCTCAACGCCATTGCCACGGCCTGGATCGCCTGCAACAGCGGCTGGATGCGCCTCACCCAGCGTACCACCTGGGATGTGCAGGGCGTGGCCGAGTTGCCTTACCGGGGCTGGTACCTGGTCAACTGCAACCACCAGTCCTGGGTGGATATCTTCGCGTTGCAGCACGTCATGAACCGGCGCATTCCCATGCTCAAGTTTTTCCTGAAGCAGGAGCTGATCTATGTGCCCGTGATCGGCCTGGCCTGGTGGGCACTCGACTTCCCTTTCATGAAGCGCCATTCCCGCGCGGCACTGCGCAAGAAACCCGAACTGCGCCAGCAGGACCGCGAGACCACGCGCAAGGCCTGCGCCAAATTCGCGCTGGTGCCCACCAGCGTCATGAACTTTGCCGAGGGCACGCGCTTCACCCGCGCCAAGCATCAGGCACAGACCTCATCCTACCGGCACCTGCTCAAGCCCAAGGCCGGCGCGCTGGCGCTGGCGTTGAACGCGATGGGCGAGCAGTTCCACTCGCTGATCGACGTCACCATCGTCTATCCGGATGGCGTGCCCACGTTCTGGCATTTCCTGTGCGGCACCACGCCGCGCGTGATCCTGCGGGCGCGCCAGTTGCCGATCCCCGATGATTTCTGCAAGGGCGACTACGAGGGCGACGCTGAGTTCCGTGGCACGCTGCATCGCTGGCTGGCCGACATCTGGGATGAAAAAGACACACAGATCGACGCGCTGCTGCGCTCGCGGGGCTGACCTGGCGAACGCCGGGCCGGGCAGTGCAACGTGAAGGACGGCACCGTGCGCAGCGTCAACGTGGGCATCGCCAGGCCCCTGATGGCCGGCGGGCGACGCGTGCTCTCGGGCATCGGCAAGCAGGCGGTGGTCGGGCCGGTGGCCGTGGCGCGTCTGGGCCTGGCCGGCGACGAGCAGGCCGATCTGAGCGTGCACGGCGGGCTGGACAAGGCGGTGTATGCCTGTCCGGCCGAGCACAGCGCTTTCTGGCAGGCGCGCAGGCAGGAACACGGCGTGAGCCTTTTCGACGAGGCGTTGCCGGGGGGCTTTGTCGGTGAAAACCTCAGCCTGCAAGGCCTGCTGGAGCCGCAGGTATGGGTCGGCGACGAGTTGCATTTTCCCTATTGCGTTTTGCGGGTGACCGCGCCGCGCGAGCCCTGCTTCAAGTTCAACGCCATCATGGGCTACGCCCAGGCCGCGCGCGACATGGTGCTGTCCGGTCGCAGCGGCTTCTATCTGGCGGTGGACGTGCCGGGCACCATCGAGGCCGGCCAGGCCTTCACACTGGTGCCAGGCCGGCGGGCGCTGGGCATAACACAGGCCTTGGACGCCAAGCGCATCAAGCACCTGCGCTGAGTCGTGGCGGCGTTGTCGCTGGCCGCCGGCCGGCTGCGCAAAGCCGATAAACTTCCCCCCGTGCCCCAGACAACATCCCCTGCGAATGACAGAGCCAGACCCAGACCCAGGCCCCGCCCGCGCAAGCGCGCGGCGGTCAAGGCGGTCGTGGCGCCGAAGGGCGCCGCGCGGAAAACCCGCGGGCCGCAGCCCGCCACCCTGGGCGGCGTTGCGGCCGGCGGCATCCGCTTGCTGCGCGGTGCCAAAGACCTGGCCCAGCAGGCCGCCCAGCTGCCCGACTCCACCGCCCGTGTCATCCTGGCCTTTGCGCCGCTGGTGCGCAAGTTCGGCGGCGAGACCCATCTCACGGAACAGGAGTTCAGCCGGGAGCTCGACCGGATCTTCGCGGCGCTGTACGCGCACCCGCTGACCGAGAAGACGCGCGCTGTTACGTCCTACCTGCGTTCGCGCAACATCCTGCCCAACGAGGGCTCGACCGAGAGCCTGATCCGCTACGTGGTGCGCGAATCCGTGGCGCGCTCGCCGATTCCGGTGCCGCAGCAGATCGTCGACGAGTTCTGGTCCTTCTTCCACGAGCTGATGGCCGACCCTGAGCTGCGCGGCCTTGCCGACCTGGGGCTGGACATCACGCGCCTGATCCTCAAGACCTACGAGCCGCTGCTGGTCGAGGTGATCAATGAGCTGAAAGACATCTACTACAGCAACCAGAACCGCATGGACGCGCTGTTGCGCCGGGTGCAGGTGGTGCGCAGTGACCTGAAGATCATCCGGCGCCAGATCAGGGCGCTGCGCTACATCAAGCCCTTCTTCCAGGCCGACCCCAAGGACTACCGGGCCCAGGCGCAGATCGTGGCGCAGATGGTGCGCGAGTTCGGACCGTTCTTCATCAAGATGGCGCAGGTCGCCGCCGCGACGGCCAACTTCCTGCCCGAGGAAATCGCACGCGAGCTGGCCGTGTTCCAGGAAGACGTGCCGCCGATGTCGGCGCAGGAAGCCCGCAGCGCGCTGATCGACAGCTTCGGCCGCCCGCCCGAGGACATCTACTTTGGCTTCGACGCCGAGCGGCCGATCAAGTCCGGCTCCATCGGCTCGGTGTACCTGGCCAAGAAGCCGTTCACGGTGGGTGGCGTCGAGCACCTGGTGCCGGTCATCATCAAGATCGGGCGGCACAACCTGGACCGTGAATTCCTGATGGGCAAGACCTCCATCGGCCTGATGCTGGTGTCCAGCCAGTACTGGGCGCCGCACGGCAAGCTCACCCCCTTCCTGAAAGCCATGACAGAGCAGATCGACGGCTTCGTCGAGGGCTTTCGCGGCGAACTGCAGTTCGAGCGCGAGGCCGAGGTGCAGTCCAGTTTTTCGCGCCGCGCCCGCACCAGCACCGTCTGGCGCGTGCCCGAGGTGTACCGGGCGACCGAGCGGGTCATCGAGATGGAGTACGTGGAAGGCGCGGTGAACATTTCACGCGCGGTGCAGTACTTCAAGCCAGCCAACCCCATCGCCTACCGGCGGGACCTGGCGAAAAAATTTCTCTTCACCATTCTCAGCCAGATATTCATCTACCAGGAGGTGCATGGCGACCTGCATCCCGGCAACGTCATGGTCGACCGCGAAGGCCGCCTGCACCTGATCGACTGGGGCAACACCGTGCAGCTTGCCGGCAAGCTGGCGCCCGTGCTCAGCTACCTCAAAGGTGCGCTGGTGGCCGACGCCGACCTGCTGACCGACGCGCTGATCGCCATCAGCACCGAGCCCGAAGCGGCCCAGGCGCGCCGTGCCGAGATCCGCGAGGCGCTGGCGCGCACGCTGGCCAAGAAGCAGATCAAACCGCTGTCCTACGACTTTGCCTGGACCCTGTACCGCGAAGGCGCAGAAGGCTGGCTCAAGCGCGCCAACACGCTGATGCAGCTGGCGTCCAACACCCAGCAGCTCGGGCTGGTGCTGCGCGGCGAATACCTGCACCTGTCGCGTTCGCTGGCGGCCATGATCGCCACGCTCGGCGGCCTGTACGAAGGCGTGCCGCGCTACCGGGCACTGGCCGACATCGTGATCACCGTCAACACCTTCCCGGCGCGGATGTTGCAGGATTTCCTGCGTGGCAAGAAGGCCGACTTCCAACAGGCCCCCGGGGCCGGGACCCGGCGCGCACTCTAAACGGCCTTTGTTGGCCCGGGCCTTCGGGGGTGTGCCGGACTTCCCGGCGAAAATACCTCAGCTTTCCTGAATCGACCAGTAACTCAGCATGCAATACAAGACATGGAGCCCGTCCCGCCGGCTGCTCGCGCTGCTGGCGCTGCTGCCCCTGACCGTGCTCGTCCTGGGCACGCTCTACATGCTTGGGATGGACCATCTGGAGGGCAACCCGCGCACGTTCATGCAGGGCCTGCAGTGGGCCTCGGAAACCATGACGAACACCGGTTATGGCGCCGACAACCGCTGGAACCATCCGGTGATGGCGATGTTCGTGATCGTGACGCCCTTTGTCGGTCAGTTCCTGGTCTTTCTGATCTTTCCGGTCCTGATGCTGCCCTATTTCGAGAACAAGTTCGAGGTTCGTCTGCAGCAGGTGTTGCCGCCGATGGAAGGCAAGGTGCTGTTCTACCGCTACGGACCCGCCATCGAGTCGCTGGTGGTGGAGTTCGAGAACGCGAACAGCCCGTTTGTCATTCTGGAAGAAGACACGAATCAGGCGCGCAGCCTGCGCGACCGTGGCTTCAACGTGGTGCTGGGCAACCTGGCCGCAGACCCCTCGGTGCTGGCGCCTGCCGCGCAGGCGCGCGCGGTGGTGACCAACTCGAACGACCATGCCAATGCGACCTGCACGCTGCTGGTGCGCGAATACGGCTTCACGGGCCCGCTGTTTGCCCTGGCCAACGATCCCTTGTACCGGGCGCCCATGGTCCAGATCGGTGCCACCGAGGTGTTCACGCCGGCCCATGTTCTGGGCGCCGCGCTGGCTTCACGGGCCAGCCACCGCATCAGCCCGCCCGCCGAAGGCATGCACCTGCTCGGCGCCCGGGTCGGCATGGCGGAGTTCAGGGTGCGGGCCGACAGTGCGCTGGCCGGCAAGCGGCTGGGCGACCTGCGCCTGCGCGAGTACTATGGCGTGGCCGTGATCGGCCAATGGTTCGGCGGCCTCTTCACCACCGCCAAGGGACCGGACACCCAGGTGCAGCCCGGCGCCATCCTGGTGGTTGTCGGGGTGCATGAGGGTCTTGCCGAGGTCGAGCGCATGGCCATGCCGATCCGCCGCGCCGGCCCGATCGTGCTGGCCGGTTACGGCTCGGTCGGGCAGAAGGTGGTGGAAATGCTGCTCGACGCCGGGGAGACCTGCACCGTGATCGACCGCGTGGCCGCGCCGGGGGTGGACGTGGTCGGCAGCGTGCTGGAGCGCGCCAGCCTGGACAAAGCCCGAGTGCGCGAGGCCAGCGCGGTGGTGCTGGCGCTCAGCGACGACAGCGAATCCGTCTTCGCCACGGCCGTGGTGCGCGACTACGCGCCCGGCGTTCCCCTGATCGTGCGCGTGCTGCGCACGCCGAACACGGCGCGCCTGTACCGCTCCGGCGCGGACTTTGCGATCTCGGTCGGCCAGGTGGCAGGGCAGATCCTGGCCTACCACCTGCTCGGCGAGCAGACACCCATGTCGAGAACCGGGTGAAGTTCATCCGCCTGAATGCGGCCGCTCTGGCGGGCGAACACCCCTGGCACTGCGAGGCGCTGGAGCGCACCGGCGCCAAGGTGGTGGCCGTGGAGCGCGGCGGCGGCGTGCTGGTGGAGTTCGACAAAGAATTTGTGGTCCGCCCGGATGACACCTTGTTTGTCTGTGGTTCCGTCAACAGCCTGGAGCGTTACCAGAAGGCGTTTCCGGCCACCAGCGAGTGAGGGACGGCAAGCGTGCGTGATGAGGGCGAGGGTGCCGGGCCCCGGCGGGTCGGCTCATGTACTACTGAAAACGTAGCAGATGAGAGCCATTCTACGCTGGGATAAGGCAGGAAAGAGGCGAAAAACGTCAGGGAAGGACGGTTCCGTCGCGCGTGACGACCTTCTGGTGCGAATAGTCGGCCCGTGACGGCCGCGCCAGCGGGCCTGTTGCCGTGAGGTAGTCCACGAAGGTCTGGGTGTAGAGCAGGTAGGTGTTCACATAGCGGCCGGCAGCGTACACCGGGCCCAGCGTGGCGTAGCCGTCGCGGCCGGCGGCGACGAAGTCGTTGGTCACCAGAACATAGGTCTTTGCCGGGTCCAGCGCAGTCCACGAGCCGCTGGCCTTGTCGCGCACCTGCACGTTGCTGAAACGCTTGCCCCTGGGCTGGCTCATGTCCAGATCCCAGCGCAGGCCGGCCGCATAGGGGTGCGAGCCGTTGGATTGCCCTCGGTCCAGGTGGTTGGCCACGCCGTCTTCCAGCGCGGCCAGCACCTCGGCGCCGGTCAGGTCCAGCTCCACCAGCACGTTGCTGTAGGGCAGCACGGTGAAGGCGGTGTTCATGCTCAGCGTGCCGGCTGCCACGGGGGTCCGCACGCCGCCGGCGTTCTGCAGCGCGAAATCGGCGCGCCGGCTGCCGCGAAGGAAGGCCTCGGCCACCACCTGGGCCACATCGCTGCCGCGCGCCAGGCGGCTGGCTGTCTCGCAGCCGACGCCGGCGCGCGGGTCGGCGCGTTCGCCGGGCACGCGCACCAGGCACAGCGGCTCGCTGGCGCTGCCAATGGTGCGGGCCTTTTCGGCGGCGACCTGGCGGGCGAAGCCGGCCAGCATCTGCGCAGCCGCTGGATCGGGCGTCACCACCCGAACCGCCGGGTTGGCCGCTAGCCGGGCCTTCAGCGCCTCGCCCTCGGCGGCCGGCAGCGCCTGCCAGCCGCCTGCGGCGTTCTTGCGTTTGAACGGCTCACCGACCACCAGCGCGGCCTGGCCGCTGCACTGGCTGACGCGACCCTGGGCGTCGAACCGCACCTTCATCAGGCCGAAGGCCTTGCCGTATTCCCAGGCCTGGCCGATGCAGACCGGCTCGCCCGAGGCACTTCGCACCTCGGTGGGGTAGCGCCCTTCGGCGGGCAGGCCCAGGGCCTTGAAGTCGCCCAGCAGGGAGTGCGAGTCGCCGCCGATGATCACGTCCACGCCCGTCAGCCGCGCGGCCAGCGCCCGGTCGGCCTTGAAGCCATGGTGCGTCATCAGCACGATGTGGCGCACGCCCTGGGCCGTGAGCGCGTCGATGGCGGCCTGGGCTGACTGGGTTTCATCGAGAAACTGCGTGCTGGCCAGCGGGCGCGAGGAGGCCCGGGTCTTGTCGGCAATGGTGATGCCCACCAGGCCCACGCGCACGCCGCCGATCTCTTTCACGATGGACGGCTGCAGGTAAGGCTTGCCGCCGGCCGGCGCCAGCGGGGTGCCGGGCTTGGGCACGATATTGGCCGACAGCGTGGGCGTCTGGCACGGGCCCTGGGCCAGTTCGTCCAGGAACGCCCTGAGCGTGGCGTCGCCGTCGTCGAACTCGTGGTTGCCGGGGATGAAGGCGTCGAAGCAGATCGTGTTCATCATCCGCGCGTCGGCCCGGCCCTTGAAGAAGGTGTAGTACAGCGAGCCGGTCAGCGCATCGCCCGCGTGCAGCTTGAGCAGGTTGGGCGTGCCGGCGACCGACTTGAACAGCGCCGTCTGGCGCGCAAAGCCGCCGAGCTCCACCTGCGTCGGCACGCCGTCGAGCAGCAGTTCGGTCGCTGCAAAAGCATCGAGCTGGGAATGATGGTCGTTGATGTGGGCGATGGCGAGTTCGAACGATCCCGGTGGCGCTGGCGCGGTCGAGGGCTCCCGCGTGGCGCAACCCCCGAGCAACAGTGCGCCAAGCACCAGCGCGGCCGTGGCGGTCTTACCTTGAATCATCGGGAGGACAAGCGTGCTTGGTTTCATGGCAGAAGGTGAAAGGGGCGCAGAGCCGCCATTGTCCACGCCCACGTCCCCGCGTGAACCGCCCTGCCGGAGGACGCGGCGCCGGTGCCTCAGGCCCGCAGCGATGCCGCGGCCGCATGCCCGCGCGTGAAGGCTTCCTCGAACACCGAATAGCCCGACCAGTCGCCGTGGGCGAATCGCAGGCGGCCGTCGGCGGGTGTCATTCGCTTGTAATTCGATAGCAGATCATGACCTTTCGACGCTGGGATGATGCCATTTTGTTTCCATAAATGGCTCGAACCGAGCATGCCCGGCACCGGCACCGCCATGGCGTGGCCATAACGCGTGACGTCGATGCGCGTGAGCTTGTCCCGCAGGTCCGGATGCGGCACCGACAGCTCGGCCAGGAGGGCGTCGCGCCAGTGGCTCCAGGGGCGCTCCAGCAGCTGGCGGCGGGCGGCGGGCGCATCACCGAGCGCCGTGTAATACGTCAGCACGGTGGCGCCGGGCACGCGCTGCAGGTTCTGGTGCATCGCATCCACGTAGCCCAGGCCGGGGCTGCCATGGATCACGTTGTCCCAGCTCGGCGGGGCGCCGGGGCGGTCGTGCAGCGCCTGGTCAATGTGCAGGTTGGCCACCAGCCAGGGCGCATAGCGGGTGCGTGCCGCCGCCTGGCGCAGGAAGTCCGGCGGGTTCACCACCACGCGCGCGGCCACGAACACCGGCAGCGCGACGATGCAATGCGCCGCCTGCCAGCGCTCGACGGTATTCGTCGCGGCGTCCCAGGCGTCCACGGTGACGCCCTGCCTGCCCGCCTCGATGCGTAGCACGACGCGGCCGGTGCGCAGGCGCCCGCCAGACGGCTCCACCAGCGGCGCGGCCAGTCGGCGCGTGAGCCAGGCATTGCCCTCGGGCCAGGTCAGCACGCCTTCGCGCTCGCCGGCTTCGTCGCCCGGCGCATGGAAGCCGTGGCGGCTGGCGAAGTAGTGGATGCCGGCCCAGGCCGAGACGCTGGCCAGGCCCGCGCCGTAGTCGTCGCGGCAGCTGTAGTCGAGATACCAGCGCAGGTGCGGGTCGCTCAGGCCTTCGCGGTCCAGCCAGGCTTTGAAGGGGAGTGCGTCCAGCGCCAGGTGGGCGGCGGAGGCGGGCGCCCTGAACGCCGGCATCGCAAACGGCGCGGCCTGCTGGGCGGCGCGGACCTTGTCGGCAAAGCGCCGGTACTGGTCCAGCGTGGCGGCGCCCACGCCCTGCACCGGCAGCAGGCCGTCTTGCCATTCCCCGTTGAAAAAAAGGCGTTCCTGCGGGCTGTGGCACAAGTGGCGCTCGTCGTATTGCCAGCGCCCGGCCAGACGCTGGCGCAGGCCGAGCTCTTCGAGCAGATCCTGCACCTCGTGGGCCTCGTCGCCGGGCACGGGCAGGTAGTGCGCACCCAGCGGGCAGGCGATGCCGCCGACCACGCCGCCCCGGCTGTTGCCGCCGGCGCTGTCTTCGAGTTCCAGCACCATGAAGTCGTCGATGCCGCGCTGGCGCAGTGCGCGCGCGGCGGCCAGGCCGGCGACGCCGCCCCCGGCGATCAGGGTGTGGACACGGCGGGTGACAGCGGGCGGATCTTTCGGCAAGCCCGCGTCGGGGGACGATTCGCCGACTCCTGGCGCGTCCGATGAAGCAGGGCGCAGCCGATGGCCGCGCTCAAAACCGATCCCGGTGAAGCCGCCCTCGATCTCCCGCGACGCCGGTCTGCAGCCCGCCAGGGCCAGCGAGCCGGTCGCCAGGAACTGTCGGCGTTTCATGGCGTGCCGTTGCGGACGCGGCCGGCAGACCAGGCCTTTTGCGGCGCCGGCGGCTTGAAGCGCAGCTGCGACGGTTCATGGGATGTCGCCGCCGCCATCAATGCGTCACCCGGCCCCATTCGGCCTCATAGCTGTGCACCAGCACCTGGTTCGACAGGCGGTTCACCTCGGCCGGCACCCGCGCCATGTCCTGCGGAAAGTCGAACAGCAGCGGCAGGCTTTGCAGGTTCAGGAAACGCAGGTCCTCGGGCAGGGCGGTGGGTTGCCGCCAGGGCCGCCGGCTGGCGATCACGAAGCCCCATTCGCCGAAGCTGGGCACGTGCGCGTGGTAGGGCGTGGCCTGCAGGCCGACCGACTCGATGGTCTGCACCACGGTCCAGAAGCTCTGGCGCGCTACCAGCGGCGAGGTGGTCTGGATCACCGCGTAGCCGCTCGCTGAGAGGCGCTGGTCGAGCAGAGCGTAGAAGGAGTTGGTGTAGAGCTTGCCGATGTTGAAGTTGGTCGGGTCGGGGAAGTCCACCACGATGACGTCGAAACTGTCCCGCGTGTCTTCGAGCCACTTGAAGGCGTCGGTATTGACGACCTTGACCTTCGGCGACGACAGCGACTGGCCATTGAGGCGGGCCAGGGTCTCGTTCTGCGTGAACAGCGTGGTCATGGCCGGGTCCAGCTCGACCAGGGTGACGCTCTGCACGCCGGGGTACCTGAGGATCTCGCGCACGGCCATGCCGTCGCCGCCGCCGAGCACCGCCACCTTGCGCGGCGCGCCACCCCCCGAGGTAAACGCGGCCATCGCCGGGTGCACCAGCGCCTCGTGGTAGCGGTACTCGTCGCGCTCGGCGAACTGCAGGTTGCCGTTGAGAAACAGGCGATGGCCCGCGCGGCCTTCGCCCGGGCTGTTCGTCACCACGATGCGCTGGTAGGGCGAGACGGCGGTGAAGACGATGCGGTCGGCGTAGAACTTGTCTTCGGTCAGCGTGGTGATCTGGTCGGCCGCCGCAAAGCTGCCCGCCAGGACGAGCAGCGTCACGCCGCAGGCCACAGCGTGTGCGCCGAAGCGCCGCAGCTCGTGCCGGAACAGCCACAGCGCCCACAGCGCCACGGACGCGTTCATCAGGCCGAACAGCAGGCCGGTGCGGATCAGCCCGAGATGCGGTACCAGCACCAGCGGAAACGCCAGCGACACCGCCAGCGCGCCGAGGTAGTCGAAGGTCAGCACCTGCGAGACCAGGTCTTTCAGCGCGACGTTGCGCTTGAGGATGCGCATGACCAGCGGGATCTCCAGCCCGACCAGGATGCCCACCAGCATCACCAGCGCATACAGCAGGAAACGGAAGGCGCCGGGCGTGTAGGCGTTGGCCAGGAACAGCAGGGCCGGCAGGGCACCGCCGACCAACGCCACCAGCAACTCGATGCGCAGGAAGTGCGCGGGCAGTTGCCGCTCGAAAAACCGCGAGAGGTACGAGCCCACGCCCATCGCGAACAGGTACGTGCCGATGATGGTGGAGAACTGCAGCACCGAATCGCCCAGCACATAGCTGGCGATGGCACCGGCCGCCAGCTCGTACAGCAGGCCGCAGGCGGCGACGACGAAGACGCTGGCGAGCAGCGCGACCTCGACCGGGCGCGGCGACGGGGCGCCGGTCGCGTCTTGCAGGGGGGCGGCCACTCAGGTCACCCGGAACAACAGCATCAAGGCCGACCTACCCGTGGATCGCCGCCGACACGATCAGCGAAATACCCAGGCACATGGCCGCCACCACCAGGGCGAGGGCCCGGTTCTGCTTGACCACGATCTCTTCCCACAGGTTGTAGGGTGTGATCTTGTCGATGATGACAAAGCACAGCCAGAAAATCAGCACGCCGACCAGCGCGTACACGATGGAGCCGATGAAGGCCGCCGGTTTCAGCCACTCAATACCCATGATGACCTCCTTTGAGTAAATTACCTTGCGGGACAGACCGCAGCGAAGCGCAGCGCTGTCCCCAACTGATTGAGCTCATTTGTGCCCCCCCCCGCTGGAGCTGCCGCCATAGGAGCCACCCGAAGTCCGGGCGCTGCTCGAGCTGCAGTTCTCCACGCGCGGGTCGCAGCGGCTGCAGCGGCTGAGCAGCGACAGCACCATCAGGATGGCCACCAGCATGACGATGAGGGGAATGATGCCCACGCTGCGCGCCGCCGTGAAGGGCGCGGCGTCGTCCCGCTTGAGCAGGTCTTTCTGGCCTTCGAGCTTGAATGCACTGGCCACCGTGGCACTTTCGATCTTGCGGCCGCTGGACCAGGTGATTTCGTTGCGCGACTGCTCCATCGACAGCAGCTGTTTGCCGGACGCGAAATCGCGGTTGTCGGTTTTCTGGCCGCGCTGCACCTGCCAGTAGAACTCGCCGGCCACGTAGGTGGTCTCGGCCTTGTACGCATACTGCTGCCGGTAGGTGGTGCCTTGCCAGGTGGCGCTTTGCCCATTGGCGGCCAGCAAGGGCGCACCCGTCACCGGTCTGACCAGGCTCCAGCCGTCGGTGGCGTCGACCAGGAAGCTGAAGCCGCGCTTCGCGTTGTAGAGCAGGTACTCCTGCCAGCCGAACTGCTCGTCGTCGCCGGGCTCCTGGCCCATGCGATGCTGGAAGCCCACCACCTGCCAGACCACGCCTTCGAGCTGGCCCAACGTGCCCAGTGGAATGAGGGGGCGCATGGGCTCGTGCTGCTCGGCGTGGCGCAGCTCGCCACCGATGCCGGCGCTCAGGTCGATCAGGCTGTTGCACGACTTGCAGGTGATGCTCTGGCTCTGCGCCAGCGCGACTTCGACCGTCGCGCCGCAGTTCGGGCAGTTGAACTGCCGGCCTTTTTCGTCCTTCGCCGACTGGTCCTTCAGGCCGCTCATCTGCAGTTCGTCCAGCGTGATCGGGCGGCCCAGCGACACCGCCGGGGGCGCGCCGGCGAGTGTCGGGCCAAAGTCGATGCTGAGCACCTGGGCCGAGTCCTGCCCGCGCAGCTCGACCATTGCAAACGGCTGGCCCAGCGCCGGCAGGCGCGGCAGCTCGCCCTGCGCGGACCTCAGGGCGACTTGCTGGTTGCTGGCCACGCTGTAGGTCTGCCCGCTGATGGCGGTGGTGGCGCCAACGCGAAACTGGTCCGCCGCCGGGAGGTCGCGCCCGGGCGCCACCGGACGCGAGAACACATAGGCGCCGTTGTCTTCGCTCAGGGAACCGGTGCTGCCGTCGTTCAGCAACGCCTGCCATTCGGTCCAGCTGCCTTCGCCATAGGTGTACTGGAGCCGGCCGACGAGAGTGAAGCCCTGGCCGTCGAGGGTGCCGCTGGCCATGAGCTGCAGCAGGCTGTGGTCGTCGAACAGCTCGGCCATCTTGCCAATGCGCGACAGCACCTCGCCCTGACGCACCACGGTGCTCTGGCAGTAGCCGCAGACCGCGAACGCCGACTGCGCGCTGCGGAACGCCACCGGCGCGCCACAGCCGGGGCAGGGCGCGCGGTAGTGCCGCTGGACGGTGGAGAGGTCAGCCATGGGCAAAAAGGCTCAGCGCCATGCCGTTTCACGCCAGATTGGCATGAGCCTAGCGTCAAATGGTCGTTTTGTGCTCTTCAAACAGGAGTTTTCGGGTGCTGTCAGACCAGCTTCTTGAGCAGCTCGGCCTTCTTGGCGTCGAACTCCTCCTGGGTCAGGATGCCCTTGGCCTTGAGTTCGCCGAGCTTTTCCAGCGTGGCCATCACATCTTCAGGTTTGACGCCAGCCGCCTGGGCCGCAGCAGCGGTCGCTGCAGCCGCGCCCGCGGTGTTGCCCTGCAGTCCGGCGGCCAGGTTCTGCGCCAGCACCTGGCCCAGCGCCACGCCGGCGCCCAGTCCCATGGCGTCGCCGGCAATGCCGCTGCCACCACCGCCGCCTTCGGCAAACTTCGGAATCGCCTGCGCGGTCTGGTACTGCATGAACTTGCCCATGTCGTTGCCGACCATGCCCATGCCGATCTTCTGGTCCAGGATCTTCTGCAGTTCTTCGGGTAGCGAGACGTTCTGCACCGTCATGGTTTCGAGCTTTAGGCCGATCTTGCCGAACTCAGGGGTCAGCTGGGTGGTCAGCGCCTCGGCGAATTTGAGCTGGTTGGCCGCCAGGTCCAGGAACGGGATGCCGCTGGCGGCGATCGCGTTGCTGATGTTCTGCAGCACCAGGCCGCGCAGCTGGCCGTCCAGGTCCTGCACGGTGTAGCTGTCGCGCGTGCCCGAGATCTCGGTGTGGAACAGCTTCGGGTCGGCGATGCGGAAGGCAAAGTTGCCAAAGGCGCGCAGGCGGATCGCGCCGAAATCGGCGTCGCGGATGGTGATCGGCTGGGGCGTGCCCCATTTCTGGTCGATCTGCTGGCGCGTGCTGAAGAAGTAGACGTCACTCTTGAACGGGGACTCGAAGAGCTTGTCCCAGTTCTTCAGGTAGGTCAGCACCGGCAGGGTCTGCGTGGTGAGCTTGTAGATACCGGGGCCGAACACGTCGGCCACCTTGCCCTCGTTGACGAACACTGCCATCTGCGACTCGCGCACGGTGAGCGAGCCACCGTTCTGGATTTCCATCTCCGCCATCGGGAAACGCCAGGCCAGCGTGCCGTCGCCGGTCTCGGTCCACTGGATGATGTCTATGAACTGTTTCTTGATGAAGTCCATCAGGGCCATGGTCGCAACCTCCGGGTGAAAAGAGGGGAAATCATACCCCTGCAAGGTGCCGGGAGGGGTCTTGTTTTTCCGGTCAGATCATTGACTTGCAGCCAGGTCGACCTCGGCCTTGGCGCGCGGCTTGCCAATCGGGGGGCCGCCCTGGCCCTTTCGCACGGCCGCCAGGTCTTCGTCGTTCGGGTACTGGCCGAGCAGCCAGTAATCGAACACGCGACGGGCGATGGGGGCGGCCACTTCGGCGCCCCAGCCGGCATTCTCGACAATCAAGGCCAGCGCGATCTGCGGGTTTTCTGCGGGCGCGAAGGCCATGTACAGTGCATGGTCGCGCTGCTGTTCTTCGAGCTTGGCCTTGTTGTACTTGTCCTTCTGGCCGATGGTCACAGCCTGCGCCGTGCCGGTCTTGCCGCCCGACAGGTAGCCTGCGCCGGCGAACACCCGCGCCGATGTGCCTTCCTGCGTAACTCCTACCAGCGACCGGTTGATGACCGCCACGTGTTCGGGTTTGTAGCCCAGGTCTTCCGCGGCTGGCTGGGTCACGGGGATCCGCGCGCGCGTCAAGGCATCCTGGGTGGCAATGACGAGGTGGGGCTTGTGCTTGATGCCCTTGTTGGCCAGGATGGCCGTGGCCTGCGCGAGTTGCAGCATGGTGAAGTTGTTGTAGCCCTGTCCGATGCCCAGCGAGATGGTTTCGCCGGCAAACCATTTTTTCTGCTCGGGGCGCTTGTAGTAGTTGCGCTTCCATTCGGTGCTGGGCAGCACGCCACGCACCTCGCCGTTGATGTCGATGCCGGTGATCTGGCCAAAACCCAGCGGTTTCATGAAGTCGTGCATGGTGTCCACGCCCATTTCGTTGGCCAGCGAGTAGAAATACACGTTGCTTGACTTCACGACGGCGCGGTACATGTCGACCGGACCCAGCGCCGTGTCGCCGTGGCTGCGGAAAGTGTGCCCGCCGAAGCTGTAGTTGGCGTTGTCGTTGACGATGAAGCTGGCCGAGCGCTTGCCGGTCTGCAGCGCCGCCATCGCCATGAAGGGCTTGTAGGTGGAGCCGGGCGGGTAGGTGCCGCGCAGCGCGCGGTTCAGCAGGGGCTTGTCGAGGGACTCGTTGAGCAACTGCCAGTTTTCCTGGTCGATGCCGTCGACGAACAGGTTGGGGTCGAATGTGGGTTTGCTGACGAAGGCCAGCACCTCGCCAGTCTGCGGATCCAGCGCCACGAGCGCGCCGCGCCGTTCGCCGAAAAGATCCTCGACCAGCTTCTGCAACTTGATGTCGATGGACAGCATGACCGTGTTGCCGGGCGTGGCCGGGTTGCTGGCCAGCCGGCGCACGGCCCGTCCGCCGGCCGAGGTCTCGATTTCCTCCACGCCGGTCGTGCCGTGCAACTGGGCTTCATAGCTCTGCTCGATACCGAGTTTTCCAATGTAGTCCGTGCCCCGGTAGTTGGCGGCGTCTTCGGACTCTTCGATGCGCTCCTTTTCACTCTGATTGATGCGGCCGATGTAGCCGATGACATGACTGGCGAGCTCACCAAACGGGTAGCTGCGGAACAGCCTGGCCTTGATGTCGACGCCGGGAAAGCGGAATCGCTGGGCCGCGAAACGCGCCACCTCCTCGTCGCTGAGGCGCGTGCGGATCGGCAAGGACTCAAAACTCCTGGACTCATCCTGCAGCTTCTTGAAGCGACGCCTGTCCCGGGGTTGGATCTCCACGATCTTGGACAGTGCATTGATGGTCTGTTCGAGGTCGGCCACTTTGGAGGGGGTGATCTCCAGCGTGTACGCCGAATAGTTGCTTGCCAGCACCACGCCATTGCGGTCCAGGATGAGTCCGCGGTTGGGCACGATGGGCACGACTGCGGTGCGGTTGCTCTCGGCCTGCTCGTTCAGGTCTTCATGCCGGACCACCTGAAGGTAAGCGAGGCGCAATGCCAGCGTGAGGAACGCCGCCAGGACCACGACCGTGACGACCAGGACCCGCAGCCTGAACCGCGACAGGTCGGCCTGAACGTTCCGGATCTCAGTCATGATCGACGGGCCTTGCAAAGGCAGTGACGAGCGTGGGGGCCATGCGCCGCCGCGCCGGGCCGCCCCAAGCAAGGCGGGCCCCCTCGGGGGGCAGCGCAGTACACGAAGTGACGAGCGTGGGGGCCATATCCTTCTACAGTGGGCGATTCTTGTCAGGATTCGGCGCGCGCCGCTGTGGCAGCAGCAACAGGAT
>JAABQG010000050.1 GCA_011391595.1 Hydrogenophaga sp. | reverse complement strand
CTCACTGATCCTGCGCACCGCCAACCCGGCGCGCATGACGCTGGTCAAGTCGCTGATCGAGCGCCTCGACCAGCCCGATGGCGGCCAGGGTGGCGTGGCTTCGGCCACCGGCAACATCCATGTCGTCTACCTCAAGAATGCCGACGCCACCAAGCTGGCCGTCACCCTGCGCGCCGCGATGTCTGGCGAAGCGCGCAGCAGCACGCCGACACCCGTCACGACCGGCGCCGGCGCCGCCCCCGGCGCGGCGGCCAACACCGCCGCCAGCCAGCCTTCGACTGGCGGACAGATTCAGGCCGACGCCGCCACCAATTCACTGATCATTACCGCCCCCGAGCCGCAATACCGACAGATGCGGGCCGTGATTGAAAAGCTCGATTCGCGACGCGCCCAGGTGTTCATCGAAAGCCTGATCGCCGAGGTCAACGCCGACAAGTCGGCCGAATTGAGCGTGCAGTGGCAAGGCCCGATCGGTGAAGCTGGCAGTTCGGTCCTGGGTTTCCTGGGCACCAACTTCTTTGCCGGTACCAAGAACATCATCAACCTCGGCCAGGCCGCCGCCACTGACCCCTCCAGCGTAATACCTGGCCAGGGCCTGAACATTGCGGCCGCCAGGAAATTCAACGGCGTCTATGTGCTGGGTTTCCTGGCCAACTTCCTGCAGACCAACGCTGACGGCAACATCCTGTCCACGCCCAACCTGGTGACGCTGGACAACGAGGAAGCCAAGATCGTCATTGGCAAGAACGTGCCCTTCCTGACCGGCTCGTTTTCCAACACTGGCAGCTCTGGCGGCGCGGTCAATCCGTTCCAGACCGTCGAACGCAAGGACGTCGGCCTGACCCTGCGCGTGAAGCCGCAGATCAGCGAGAACGGCACCATCAAGATGTTGATCTACCAGGAGGTCAGCAGCATTGCGCCGGAGTCCGTGCTCTCCAAGGAGGGGCTGATCACCAACAAGCGTGCCATCGAGACCAGCGTGCTCGTCGAAGACGGCGGCATCATCGTGCTGGGTGGCCTGATGGAAGACACTTATTCGTCCAACGTGGACAAAATACCCCTCCTGGGTGACCTTCCTGTGCTCGGAAACCTTTTCAGGAGCCAGTCGCGCAGCCGCAAGAAGACCAACCTGATGGTGTTCCTGCGCCCCGTGGTGTTGCGCGATGCGGTGTCCTCGGAGGACTTCACGATCAACCGTTACGACATGATGCGCGGGGTACAGCAGGAGGCCCAGCCCCAGTCCAGCGTCATGGTGCCTGTCAACGACGCGGCGGTGTTGCCGCCCGTGCGCCCCGGCACGCCCCCTGCGTCCCTGGTTGCACCCACCACGCCGATGTTCGTCAGCCCCGGCCTGGCACCCGCGGTGCCTCGCTGAACCGGCCAACAATGCGCCACCCCCTGCCCTACGCATTTGCCCGGACCAACCAGCTGCTGCTGGAAGACGACGGCCACGCCCTGACACTCTGGCATCACGGACAACCCGACCACAGCGCCGTCGGCGAAGTGATGCGCAAGTTTTCAGCCGGTGATTGCCTCCTGACGCTGGAACGCATCGATGCGGCCGTGCTGGCCCAGCGCATCAGCGCCGCCTATGCCAAAGGCGAGTCGAGCGCGGCCGCCGTGGTCAGCGAGGTGGAGAGCGACGCCGATCTCACGCGCATGATGCAGGAGCTGCCTGCCGTCGAAGACCTCCTTGAAAACAACGACGATGCGCCCATCATTCGCATGCTCAATGCGCTGTTGACGCAAGCCGCGCGCGACGGTGCCAGCGACATCCACATCGAACCCTACGAGCGCACGTCGAGCGTGCGCTTCCGGGTGGACGGCACGCTGCGCGAAGTGGTGCAACCCAACCGTGCGCTGCACGCGGCGCTGATCTCGCGCCTGAAGATCATGGCCGACCTGGACATCGCGGAGAAGCGTCTGCCGCAGGACGGGCGCATCTCGCTGCGCATCGGCACGCGTGCCGTGGACGTGCGCGTCTCGACGCTGCCCAGCGCCCATGGTGAACGCGCCGTGCTGCGCCTGCTGGACAAGTCGGAGAGCCAGCTGAGCCTGGAGTCCGTGGGCATGCAAGGGGACGTGCTCAAGCGCTTCGAGCATCTGGTGACCCAGCCGCACGGCATCATCCTGGTGACCGGGCCGACCGGCTCCGGCAAGACCACCACGCTGTACGCGGCGCTGCAGCGGCTCGATGCCGGCGGCAACAACATCATGACGGTGGAAGACCCGATTGAATACGAGCTGCCCGGCGTGGGGCAAACGCAAGTCAACGCCAAGATCGACCTCACCTTTGCCAAGGCCCTGCGTGCCATCCTGCGCCAGGACCCGGACATCATCATGATTGGCGAGATCCGCGATTTCGAGACAGCGCAGATCGCCATCCAGGCCTCCTTGACGGGGCACCTGGTGCTGGCGACCTTGCACACCAACGACGCGGCCAGCGCCGTGAACCGCCTGATCGACATGGGCGTGGAGCCTTTCCTGCTGAGTTCGTCCCTGCTGGGCGTGCTGGCGCAGCGGCTGGTGCGCAAGGTCTGCACCCACTGCCGGGGCACAGGCTGCGGCGAATGCGGCCAGACCGGCTACGCGGGGCGTACCGGCGTGTTCGAGTTGCTGGTCACCGACGACACCATTCGCGCGCAGATCCACAACCGGGCGTCCGAGGCCGAAATCCGGGCGGCGGCACGTGGGGCGGGCATGACCCTGATGCGCGAAGATGGCGAGCGCCTGGTCCAGGCGGGCATCACCAGTCGCGAAGAACTGGTCCGCGTCACGCGGGACTAGGTCTGTCGCCCCCACGCTGAGCGAGACGACGATGCCTGCCTATTCATTTGAAGCGCTGGATGCCCAGGGCCAGACCCGCAAGGGCGTCATGGAGGCCGACACCGCCAAGGCCGCGCGCAGCCTGCTCAGGGCGCAGGCGCTGGTGCCACTGACGGTGGAACCCGTCGTTGCCACCGCCAAGGGGGCCGGCGCAGGCGCTGGATCCAGCCTGTTTGCGCCACGGGTGTTCAACGCCACGCGCCTGGCCATCTGGACGCGCCAGATCGCCGGGCTGGTGTCCTCGGGGCTGCCGCTGGAGCGGGCGCTGACCGCCCTGACCGACGAGGCCGAGGACGAGAAGCAGCGCAACCTGGTCGCCTCGCTGCGCGCAGAGGTCAATGCGGGCGCCTCGTTTGCCCGGGCCCTGGCGCAGCATCCAAGAGAGTTCTCCGACATCTTCATCGCCGTCATCGGCGCCGGCGAGCAAAGCGGTCACCTCGGCGGCGTACTGGAGCGCCTTGCCGATGACCTGGAGGAAAGCCAGGCACTCAAGGCCAAGCTGGTCGGCGCGGCGCTGTACCCGGCCATCGTGACGCTGGTGGCGATCGCCATCGTGGTCTTCCTGGTGAGCTATGTGGTGCCGCAGGTCGCCAGCGTTTTTGCCGGCACGAAGCGCTCCCTGCCTTTCCTCACCGTGGCCATGCTGGCGCTCAGCAGCGTGGTTCGCAGCTACGGCTGGGCCATGCTCTTGACTATCATATTGATAGCTATTGGCGGCCGTTTCGCGCTGGCCAATGCCCAATTTCGCGAAAAATTTGACGCCGCATGGCTGAATCTGCCACTGGTGGGCCGGCTCTCGCGCGGCTACAACGCCGCGCGCTTTGCCAGCACTTTGGCCATGCTGGCCAGCGCGGGTGTGCCCATCCTGAAGGCGCTGCAGGCCGCGGCCGAGACGCTTTCCAACCGGGCCATGCGGGCCGACGCGCTGGACGCCCTGGTGCTGGTGCGCGAAGGCGCGCCCCTGGCGTCGGCCCTGGCCCAGAAGAAGCGCTTCCCCGGCCTGCTCGGCATGTTTGCGCGCCTGGGTGAGCAAACGGGTCAGCTCCCGGTCATGTTGCAGCGCGCCGCCACTCAGCTGTCGGTCGAAGTCCAGCGCCGCGCCATGGCACTGGCGACGATCCTGGAGCCCCTGCTGATCGTGGCCATGGGCGGCGTGGTGATGCTGATCGTCCTGGCCGTGCTGCTGCCGATCATCCAGCTCAACCAGTGGGTCAAGTAATGGCCCCCACGCTTGCCACTTCGTGTGCTGCGCTGCCCCCCGAGGGGGTCGCGCCTTGCTTGGGGCGGCCCGGCGCGGCGGCGGACTTGGGGAGGCAGGCGTGGGTGTGACTTTGGAAGGTCGGCTCGTCGTCGCCATCTCGTCCCGGGCGCTGTTTGACTTCGAGGTCGAAAACCAGCTGTTCGAGCAGGGCGACGACCGGGCCTACATGCAGTTGCAGCTTGACCGGCTGGACCAGCCAGCCAAGCCCGGCGTGGCGTTTTCGCTGGTGCGCAAGCTGCTAGCCTTCAACGAACCCGGCACGCAGCGCGTCGAAGTGGTGATCCTTTCACGCAACGACCCGGTCTCTGGCATGCGGGTGTTTCGCTCGGCGCAACACTATGGCCTGCCTATCCAGCGCGGCAGCTTCACGCGCGGGGCACCGCCCTGGTGCTACCTCAGGCCGCTCAACGCCAACCTGTTTCTCTCTGCGCACCTTAGCGACGTGCGCGCGGCGCTCGATGCCGGCGTGCCTGCGGCGCAGGTCTATCCGCTGTCGGCACGCGCCAGCGAGGAACACCCAAACGAGGTCCGCATCGCCTTCGACGGCGACGCCGTGCTCTTCAGTGACGAGGCCGAGCGCGTCTTCCAGGCCGAAGGCCTGAGCGCCTTCCAGCAGCATGAGAAGGACAAGGCCGCCCAGCCCCTGTCCGCCGGGCCTTTCAAGCCCTTGCTGGCCGCGCTGCAACGCCTGCAGCGAGACGGCACGCCGGCCATGCGCCTGCGCACCGCGCTGGTCACGGCTCGCAGCGCCCCGGCGCACGAGCGCGCCATCCGCACGCTGATGGACTGGAACATCGAGGTGGACGAAGCCATGTTCCTGGGCGGCCTGCCCAAGGGCGAATTCCTGCGCGAGTTCGAGCCCGACTTTTTCTTCGATGACCAGACCGGCCACATCGAATCCGCTGCGCAGCATGTGCCGGCCGGGCATGTGGCCAGCGGCGTTCGCAACGCCTGATCCCCCCGCGCGATCAGCCCCGGCCAGCCCGGGTAGGATGCCGTGTCACGCCATGGAGCCACAAGCATGAGTCTCTCGCAGAAGTTCGCCGCATTTGCCGCATTCGCCCGTCAGGCGGGCGCCTTGTCCATGCCCTACTTCCGCTCGGAGGAAAAATGGAAGGCGCGGGGCCTGTTGGTGGCCATCGTGGCGCTCAACCTCGCCGCCGTTTACATGCTTGTGCTGATCAACGACTGGAACCGCCTGTTCTATGACGCGCTGCAGAACAAGGATCAACCCGTGTTCTGGACGCAGCTCGGGCGCTTCACCTGGATCGCCTTCGCCTACATCATCATCGCGGTCTACAAGTTCTACCTGACGCAACTGCTGGAGATGCGCTGGCGCGCCTGGCTGACGGCGCACTACACCCGGCGCTGGCTGGCCAACCACGCGTTCTATCGCATGGAGCTGGCCCGATTCACCCAGCCGGAAGCGCCGGCGGGCAACGGCAACTCGCCGGACAACCCGGACCAGCGCATCCAGGAGGACCTGAACCTGTTCACCTCGTACTCGGTGTCCCTGAGCATGGGCCTGCTCAATGCGGTGGTCACCCTGGCCAGTTTCGTCGGCATCCTGTGGGGCCTGAGTGGCGCATTTGACTTCACTTTCAACGGCGCCAGCTACAACATTCCGGGCTTCATGGTCTGGATGGCGGTGCTGTACTGCGTGGTCGGCAGCGTGCTCACGCACTACATCGGCCGCCCGCTGATTTCACTGAACTTCCAGCAGCAGCGCTTCGAGGCGGACTTTCGCCACCACATGGTGCGGGTGCGCGAGTACAGCGAATCCATCGCCCTGGACAAGGGCGAGGCCGTGGAGCGCGGCCAGCTAGACACCCGTTTCGGCCGCGTGCTGGTCAACTACCTGCAGCTGCTCCGGGCCCAGAAGCGGCTGACCTGGTTCACGGTGGGCTTCGGCCAGGCGGCGGTGGTGTTCCCCTTCATCGTGGCCGCGCCGCGCTTTTTCAGCGGGGCCATCCAGCTGGGCCAGCTGATGCAGATTGCCTCGGCCTTCGGTCGTGTGCAGGACTCGCTGTCGTGGTTCGTCGACAACTACGACCGCCTGGCCAGCTGGCGCGCGACCACCGACCGTCTCACCAGCTTCGAGCGGGCTGTTTCAGAGAAAAAAGAGGCACAGTCCAGCGCAGAATGGTCACGGTCAGCTATTGATTCAGGAGCCCCTGAAGCCGCAGACCTGACGGTGAGCCTGCCCACCGGCGCGGTGCTGCTGGCCGGCGAGACGCTTTCCGTGGCCGCCGGCAATCAGGTGCTGCTGCAGGGGCCCTCCGGCAGTGGAAAGTCGACGCTCTTTCGCGCCTTTGCCGGCATCTGGCCATTTGCAAAGGGGCGGGTTCGGATGCCTGCCAGCAGCATGTTCATTCCGCAGCGTCCCTATTTCCCCAACGGCCCGCTGCGCGATGCACTGGCCTACCCCGAGGCGGCCAGCCATTACAGCGACGATGCGCTGCGCCAGGCGCTGAATGAGGCGCTGTTGCCGGACCTGGTCACCCGTCTGGACGAGGCCGACGCATGGAGCCAGAAGCTCAGTGGCGGCGAGCAGCAACGCCTGGCCATCGCCCGCGTACTGCTCAAACAACCGCAATGGGTTTTTGCCGACGAAGCCACCAGCGCGCTCGACCCGCACGCAGAGCAGACCCTGTACCAGCGGCTAACCGCGCTGGTGGCGCGCACCGGCGGCGGACTGGTCTCGATCGCGCACCGCCCAACGGTTGCCGGCTTTCATGGGCAGACGTGGACGCTCGTTCCCGAGCCTGAGGGCGCGGCGGCGCGTTACCGCGTGCGTGTGGCTGCGACCGGCGACGTGCCCGGCTGAGCGCCAATGCAGAATCTGGGAGGCCGCCTGACAAGCATCAAGCGGGCGCAATGCCTCCGCGGGTTTCGAGCCAACGCGCGTAACCCCGCGCGCGCAACTCGCACGCCGGGCAGCTGCCGCAACCCCAGCCCCAAGCGTGGCGATGAACCCGGTCGCCCAGATAACACGTGTGGGTGTGCTCGATGATCAGGTTCACCAGCGCATCGCCACCCCGGTCGACACCGGAGCGCTCCCCCAGATCGTGCGCCATCTGCCAGGTCGCTGCCTTGTCGATCCACATCAGCGGGGTGTCGATCAGAAAGTGCCGGTCCATGCCCAAAGACAGCGCGAGCTGCATCGCCTTCATGGTGTCGTCGCGGCAATCGGGGTAGCCCGAGAAGTCGGTCTCGCACACGCCGGTGACGATGACCTGAAGGTCGCGCCGGTAGGCCAGCGCGGCCGCCAGCGTGAGGAAGAGCAGGTTGCGCCCCGGCACGAAGGTGCTGGGCAGGCCCGAGGCCTCCATCTTGAAGGCGGTGTCGCGCGTGAGCGAGGTCTCGCTGACCTGACCGAGCACAGCAAGATCGAGCAGGTGGTCTTCATCGAGACGGCTGGCCCATTGCGGGAATTGTGCGCGAATCTCCGACAGAACCTTCAGACGCGCCTGCAGCTCGACGCTGTGGCGTTGCCGGTAGTCAAAGGCAATGGTTTCGACGCGCTGGTACTTCGATAGCGCCTGGGCCAGGCAGGTGGTGGAGTCCTGGCCACCGGAAAACAGGACGAGGGCGGTGGTGTGCATGCGTCGATGGTAGTGAAAAGAAACGCCCCAGCGCTGCCCCTGCAAACCGGGATCACTCGCCCGCCAGCACGCTCACATAGCTGTCCACGGCAGGTCGCTCGCGCGCGGGCTTGCGCTTGTGCGGGGTGCCGATGTTGATGAAGCAAAGCGCGTGCTCACCCGAAGCCAGATTGAACAATGCGCTCAAGGCCTGCGATTTCAACGCCTTGCCGCTGGTCAGCGCGGCGCCAAAGCCCATCGCATGGGCGGTCAGCAGCACATTCTGAATCGCGCAGCCCGCCGAGATCAGCCGCTCACTGGCGTCGACTTCTGGGTCGCCGCCTTCCAGTTGCCCGATCGCCAGCATCAGCAAGGGTGCACGGTGCGCTTTCTCGCGTGCCTGCTCGACCTGCTCCGGTGTGGCCTGCGCGTCCCGCGCCACCAGCGCCGCCGCGAAAGCGTCGGCCAGCCGGTCTCGCACGGCCTCGGGCACGATCACGAAGCGCCAGGGCGTGAGCTGCCCATGGTCCGGCGCGGCCGCCGCCGAGCCCAGAATCGTTGTGAGCTGGGCCGCATCGGGCGCCGGATCACCCAGGCGCCTAGGCAGCACGGTCTGCCGCGAGTGAATCACCGCCGCGAGCAGTTCGGCGGCTTCGCCGGGCGCAGCACCAGCCATCAGGACTTCAGCCGGGCTTGCCATCGACACGCAATCGTCCATACCAGGAGCCATACCGCGCTCCCCACACCGCCATCACGGCGGCCCACAGCAGGGCCGCCGCCAGGACCCAGCCTGCTCCTGCACCCGGCAAGGCGCCGGCAATGCGCAGCAGAGTGGCCAGTTGCAAACCCCAGAACAGACCCCACACCAGGTTGTCGGCCACCAGGGCGCGGCCGCTGTGACCGCATGACACCCGCGTGACCATGGCCAGCATGAGCGAACCGAGACAGCCCATGGACAGCGCGTGCAGCGCCCCCATTGCGAGCGCCGGCACGCCAGAGGCCAGCCCCAGCAGTTGCGAAGCGCCGCCCAGCACAAACGCCAGCCCGAGCCAGACGAAACCGATGTGCAGCATGGCCAGCAGGCGAATCTTCAGGCTTTGCACCAGGCCCCAAGCGACGGCCAGCCAAAGCACGACGCCGCCCGCCGCCAGTTCCAGCAGCCCGCGCAACAGCATCCAGGCCCTGCCTGCATCGCCCGACGTCCAGCCGGACAGCTCCACCCAGACAGCAACCGCCTCCATGGCCGCCGCCGCCAGCAGCACCCACAAAACCCAGAACGGCCGCCACACCGCCACCATGGGGACGGCGCTGGACGTGAAAAACGGAATCATCCGGTGCGCCACCGTCACATAGGTCACCACCACGAAGCCCCACAGGCCCGTCAGGACGCAGGCACGACCCACCAGGGGGGCATCGAGCAGGAGGGCGAGTCCGGCACCCGCCAGGCTGAACCAGCCCACCACCCCGCCCACGCCGATGACCTTGGCATGCAGCCGGTCTTCAGCCGTACTCGCGGCAACCAGGCGCCAGAACAGCACCACCATCCAGCCCAGACCGACGGCCGCGCACGCCAGCCCGGCGCCCGCCAGCCCGACATGGATATGGCCGCCAAGCACCCACAGGCCCCAGCCCGCCGCCTGCAGGACCAGCGGCGCGCGCAGCTGCGCGGCCTCCAGGGCCCGCACGCCCAGCCACTTGGGGCCGGCAGTGAACAGGAAACCCGAGAAAAACAAGGGAATGAAACCAAAGCTCATGGCCGTGGCATGCACCAGCGATGGAGATACGGCGTACGACAGGCCCGCCAAGCCGCTGGCCCGGTCAACCTGCACTAGCGCCCACCATGCGCTCGCGCCCACCAGCACCGTGACCGCCAGGAAAAACCCCAGCCGGTGCGGCGCCATCAGCAAGTTCCGCCAGCGCCAGGCCGGGTCCACATCCAGGAGCCGGGTTGCGGCCCCGGGCGCGGCGCGTGCCACCGGCTGGATGGGAATCGGCGCGCGCAGGCTCACCCGCAGGTTCCGAGATGGCCGCACTGTGTGCAGTAGTCGCAGCCATCCTTGCGGATGACGGCATGGGCACCGCATTCGCTGCACTTCTTGCCCGCCATCACTGGCGGCGTGAGGCCAGTGGCCGCATTGGCTTGCGGCATGGAGACGGTTGCCCCGTGCGTCGCCTGGCTGGCACGGCGGGCGATGATGTTCTGCACCGCATAAGCGATGGCGGCGACTTCCGAGTCGTGCCACAGCGGGACACGGGTGCCGTCGGCCTTCTCGTAGGTGCCCAGCCTCACCGGTCCGCGGTCCCAGGCGACCTTGCGCATGTCACTGAGCGCGCGCTCCAGAAAGCCGCCGCGCGCCGCCAGTGACAGCATGCGCATGCTCGACGTGATCCATTGCTGCGATTCGCCGCTCTGGCCGACCGGCATGAAGAATTCAATCGCTCGCTCCACGGTGCCCGAGCCCTCCGCTGCCGGAACCGGCAGGAAGGAAACAATCAGGTACAGGGTCTTGTGGCCTTCCTGCGTCCAGTACTCGACCTTTTCCGCGACCGCCGACAGCGCGCCCTTGGGACGGCTTTCGATCACCGAGCGCATCGGGTCGGCGGGCGCGGCCGGCGCCACGTCAGCTACATCGGCCTTGCCCGAGCCGGTCTCCAGCACGGCGCCCAGAATGCTGTTGGGCCGGTAAGTGGCCAGCCCTTTCAGGCGGGCGCGCCAGGCCTGAAGGTACAGGCCCTTGAAATCGTCATAGGGGCAGTCCACCGGCACATTCACGGTCTTGGAAATCGCCGTGTCGATGAACGGCTGCACCGACTCCATCATCGCGATGTGGCTGGCCGCCGACATCTCCAGCGCCGACACGAAGTAGTCCGGCAGCTTGTCTACGTCGCCACCGAGCTCGCGGTACAAGCGCCAGGCATGGTCTTCCACGGCGTATTCGGTGGTGCTCCCGTCGGACTCCCGTTTCTTGCGCCGGTACATCCATGAAAACGGGGGCTCGATCCCGTTGGAGGCGTTGTCGGCGAAGGCCAGGCTCACCGTGCCCGTGGGCGCGATCGACAGCAGATGGCTGTTGCGGATGCCGTGCGCACGGATGGATTGCTGCAATTCGTCCGGCAAGCGGCTGGCAAAGGTGCCCGACGCAAGGTAATGGTCCGCTTCGAATTTCGGGAACGGGCCTTTCTCGCGGGCCAGCGACACCGATGCCGCGTAGGCGGCTTCCCGCATGCGAGCTGCGATGCGCGCGGCCATGTCCCGGCCCTCCGGGGCGTCATAGCGCAGGCACAGCATGGCCAGGGCGTTGCCCATGCCCGTGAACCCCACGCCGATACGTCGCTTGGCGGTGGACTCTTCGCGCTGCTGCTGCAGGGGCCAGAAGGTCACATCGAGCACGTTGTCCAGGGCCCGCACCTGGATCTCAACCGACCGCTCGAACGACTCGAAGTCAAACACCGGCACGCCATCGAATCCGAATGGATGACGCACGAAACGCGTCAGGATGATCGGACCCAGGTCGCAGCAACCGTAGGGTGGCAGCGGCTGCTCGCCACACGGATTGGTCGCAGCGATCGACTCGCAATAACGCAGGTTGTTGTCCTGGTTGATGTGGTCCAGGAACAGGATGCCCGGCTCGGCAAAGTCATAGGCTGACTTCATCACGGTATCCCACAGTTCCCGCGCCGCCAGCGTCTGGTAAACCCACAGGCCATCAGCCCGCTGGAAGGCCCCCTGCGCGATCAAGGCGGCGCTGGGCCGGGCGCGATGCACCAGCTCCCAGGGCTGGTCGTCGTTGAGCGCCTGCATGAAGCTGTCGGGCACACCGACGGACACGTTGAAGTTGTTCCACCGACCCGGCGTGCGCTTGGCGGTGATGAAGTCCAGCACGTCCGGATGGTCCATGCGCAGCACACCCATCTGCGCACCACGCCGCGCGCCGGCACTTTCCACCGTCGAGCACGACTGGTCGAACACGTTGATGTAGCTGCAGGGCCCGGACGCCACCGAAGCCGTGGCCTTGACCTCCGCGCCACGCGGGCGGATGCGAGAGAAGTCGTAGCCCACTCCGCCGCCGCGCCGCATGGTTTCTGCCGCCTCGCGCAGAGCCTCGTAGATGCCAGGGTAGCCGCCATCATCGACACCCTGGATGCAGTCGCCCACCGGTTGCACAAAGCAGTTGATCAGCGTCGCCTGGATGTCGGTCCCGGCGGCGCTCATGATGCGCCCGGCGCCGATGGCGCCGGCGTGCAGGTTGTCCAGAAAAAGCGCTTCGAACCGGGCTCGCTCGGCTTCGGGTTCGACCGAGGCCAGCGCCCGCGCCACCCGGCGGTACACGTCTTCGGCGCCGCTCTCACCGGACTTGAGGTACTTTTCCTTCAACACATCGTGGCTGATGGGCTGGGTGGCGGTCACATCCTGCGGCCGGCCAAAGTTGTCGCGTTTCATCAAAGGGCTCCAAAACAAGAATTTCAAGCGCACTTCGCTTGAAAATGAATACCAAATAATTCAAAAATCTGCTGTCAACGGCTTCGGAAGGCGGACAGCCACGGGACATTTTGCACCTCTTGAGCGACGTTTAAGGCCCTGATTCCAGCTTTCAGTCAAAGGTTTTCGGAGTAAGTGCACGCTCGCTGCCCAGACCTCTGGCACGGTGGCGCCCCGTCCGTCCGTTCACTCATCAAGCACCTGACCATCGTGCTCCACATAGGGCTGGTAAGGCCCGGTGCCACTATTGTCAGCCAGTGAGGCCGGGACAAAATCGCCCCGCTGGGCGTCGAAGATGTGAATTTCACCCTCTTCAATGACGTAGTGCCAGCCATGCAGCGTGAGGTGACCGCTCTCCACCCGGCGTCGCACCATGGGGTAGTCCATCAGGCGCTCCAGTTGCAGAACCACCGCACGCTGCTCGCTGCGGTACCGCGCCTCAGGGCTTGACTGCACCGGCAGAATCGCCTCGGCGGCCAGTTTCAGCCAGGCCTGCAGGTTGACCGCCTCGTCGGGCACGCCTTCGTAGGCCGCCTTGATCGCGCCGCAGTGGGTGTGGCCACACACGATGATGCGTTCCACCTCGAGCGTCAACACCGCGAACTCGATGGCCGCCGTCGTGCCGTGCAGGCCATGCGAGCCGTCGTAGGGCGGGACGAAGGCCCCTACATTGCGCACCAGAAACAGCTCGCCCGGGCCGCTACCGGTGAGCAGGTAGGGCACCAGACGTGAATCGGAGCAACCGATAAACAGGGTCTTGGGATGCTGCCCTTCAGAGACCAGGTCCTGAAAGCGCTGCTGGTGAAGGGGAAAGTAGTCTGAATGGAAGGAACGCAGCCGCAACAGCAGATCGTCGGACGAAGGTGGCTTTGCAGTCATTGAACGACAGGGCGAGCCGCCCGCTCCAGTCCAAGGCCGTCGAGATCCACCCCGTCGACCTTCGCGCGACGAGCCAGCGCCGTGACGTACTGACGCAGGGACTCTGCACGCCAGGCTGCCGCCAGTTCGACGGCGATGCGCTCGCGGACATCCTGGTAGGAAGACGTCCGGCCCTTGCGCCGCCCCAGCACTTCAAGGATGTGGAATCCGTGACGCGTGTGAATCAACCGGGGATGCACCCCCATGCCCCAGCGGGAGTGTTTGTGATGGAACAATTCGTGCGCAAGTTCGGGGTCACAGTCGTCCGGCCCCACCCAGCCCAGATCGCCGCCCTGGGCACCGGTCCCACATCCCGACTGTTCCGCCGCCAGTTGCGCGAAACGCTCAGCCCGCGCGCCGGGCCTCGACAATTCGACCAAGGCCCGTTCCGCTTGCACCAGCAGCGCGTGAACGTTGACTTCAGCCGTCACTGCGAAAAGAATATGCCGCACATGCAGCGCCTGCCCCTGCACGAAAAGGCGCTTGTTGGCCTCGAAGTAGCGCCGGCAGGCCTCCTCGTCGGGCTGGGGCAGACCAACCGCCTGATCAAGCATGCACTGGATCACCCGCCGATCTTGTTCTGTGATTTCAGGCGCGTTCACTCCGTCGTGGCGCGGCAGCAGACCCAAGGTGACCGCCTGCTGCCGAAGCAATTCGTCGCGCGCCCGCTCCATCAGCGCGGTTTGGCCAGAGCGCCGATCAGGCTGAACCAGTTTGACGCCGTTGATGCTGGGGATCGCCCTGGAAACGGCCGTGCCCGTGCAGAAGCAGGCTTCGCTGCCACAACCCGTCAACATCGTGGTCTGCAACTTCATTCATGTCTCCTGCGGCTTCTGGCCCGATCACCCCGCGCAACAAGTGATTGACACGCCCAACGGGGTCCCCTCTGCCGCGCCGAAGCACAGGTCACTGGACCAGCGGCGTCTCGGCGGCTTCGATATCGACACCGGCGATATCGGCTTCCCCCGCCAGCACGCTCAGGAACTGGCGCAAGGCGGTCACGTAAGTGGTTTGCCGCAGCGACATCGCCACCGCACCGCGCACGGCCTCATAGGGTTGTTCGATACCGGGCTCACGCGCCAGGACCTCCACCACATGCAAGCCAAACCGGCTGTGCACCAGGCGCGGCAGCACACCCACCTCGGCGTGCCCAAACAGTTCTTTCGCGAACTCCGGTGCGCAGTCCGAGGCGGTCAACCAACCAAGGTTTCCCCCTTCAGCGCCACTCGGGCAATTGGACAGCGTGCCGGCCGCCTTGGCGAAGGTTTCGTCAGCCAGGCTGCCGTCGTGACAGCGCACATCGAGCAGCGTCGTCTCGGCACGGTTGCGCAGTGCGACCACATCAACGCCCTGCGTCACGGCAAACAGGATATGCCGGACGTTGACGCGTTCACCCGTGCTGTAAGTGGCCTGGTGGGCCGCATGGTGGCGTCGGCAGGCTTCATCCGACGGCTCGGGGATGGCCAGACTCTGCTCCAGCAGCGCCTCGATCGCGCTGGAGGCGTCCTCACTGAGTACGCCATCCGTGCCCGGCGCATCGCTGGCGGGCAACAGCCCCCGGGCTATGGCGGCCTGGCGCAGCAACTCGGAACAGGCGCGCTGGCGCAGTTCCTCGTCGGACAGAGTCGTTTCTGCCCCGTTCAGCGCCACGCCATTGACGCGCGCAATGCCTTGCAATTGAGTTTCGACTTGCATGGCGACGTCCTTACAAGCCAGCGCCAGGGTGGCGAGGCTGATTCTGCCCCGCAGGCACGTTCAGGCGACGGGCCCGCACGACCTGGTGGGGACGGAACAGATACGAAACAGTACCAAAGCCGCTCCAGACGTGCACCAGTCGGCTGAAGGGGAACAGCAGGAAGATTGTCATCCCCAGCACCAGGTGAATCTTGTAGGGCCAGTCGAGGTTGACCAGGCCTTCAGCGCCACCCGGTCGGAAGGTCACCAGCCGCTGAGCCCACTCACCGAGCGCCATCATGACAGCACCATCTGAATGATGCAGCGAGAGCGGCAGGGTCGCCAGACCAATCGACAGCTGAATCCAGAGGATGACCAGGATCGCAAGATCGGTGCGGTGACTGGTCAGCCGGATGCGTGGATCAAAAATGCGCCGGTGCAGCAAAAGTGTCAGCCCGACAAAGCAGATTAAGCCGGCCGCGCCGCCCGAATACACCGCCATCAACTGCTTGTTTTCGGCAGTGATGAAATGCTCGTAGATGAAGTGTGGCGTGAGCAAGCCCACAAAATGTCCGAAGAACAGAAACAGAATGCCGACATGAAACAGGTTGCTGCCCCATCGCAAGCTGCCTTGACGAAGCAGCTGCGACGAGTCGCTCTTCCAAGTGTATTGGTCACGGTCAAACCGCGCCAGACTCCCCATCAGGAACACCGCGAGGCAGATGTAAGGGTAAATCGAAAAGAAGAAAATATGCAGGGCGCTCATACAGATGCTCCGATCTTGGCTGTGTTCGCTGCATTCTTGCGAACGATATGAATGGTTTGCGGCTGGTTCTGATTGGATTGCCCTTTGGTCGAACACCCATCAAAAACGACTGGCTCTTCCCAGCTTTCATCAAGCGATTCGTCAGGCTTCACCTTCACAGGCTTGGCCTTCTCGCCGGAAAGCTCCAGCAAAGCGCCGAGGACGCTGGCGTAACGGGTATCACGCTGCTGCAGCGCTGCAAAGATGGCGTTGAAGATATGCGCCATTTCGCTCAGAAAAGCCCGCGCCGCCCGGGGCGGCTGGGTGGACGTGTATTCCAGTACCACCGGCAGGTAGTCCGGCATTTCGCCAGGGGCCAGGAAAAGGCCGGCTTTCTCGAAAGTCTGCGCCAGGTCAATCATGGCCGGGCCGCGTTCGCGGGAATCGCCATGAACATGCTCGAACAGTTGCAGTGATGTCGCGCGCCCTCGATCGAACAACTCGACGTAGGCCTCCTCAACCGCCAGCCTGTCTGATTCAAGCGAAGACGCCGCCATCCAGCGGATCAGGTCATCAAGTTCCGCGAGCCTGGCACTGGACAGCGCCGCCTCGGTGCGCAGTGCGGCGCCCAATTCCGGCAGATGCTCGCGCAGCGCTGCATCGGGATAGCTCAGAAGGCGCGCCAGTACCCGCAGCGTCCTGGCCGCCACCGGTGGGGATTTGTTCAGATAGCCCATGGCTCAGACCTCCGCCTTGATTGGAATGGTGCGCTTCTTCTCGCTACCGAACAGGCTTGTCTCACTGATGCCTTCAGAGCAGCCGTTGCCAAAACTGAACCCGCAACCGCCGCGCACGTTGAAGGTGTTTTCGGCATATTCACGGTGCGTGGTGGGGATCACGAAGCGGTCTTCGTAATTGGCGATGGCCATGTAGCGGTACATCTCCTCGACCTCGCTGGCCTTGAGCTGCACCTGATCCAGCACCGTCTGGTTGGTGACGCCATCCACATGCTTTGCGCGCTGGTAGGCTCGCATGGCCAGCATGCGTTCCAAGGCACGCTCTACAGGCTGGGTATCGCCAGCTGTCAGCAGGTTGGCCAGGTACTTGACCGGGATGCGCAGCGACTTCACGTCCGGGATCTCGCCGTTGATCCCCATCTGACCGGCGTTTGCGGCAGCGGTGATGGGCGAAAGCGGCGGCACGTACCAGACCATGGGCAAGGTGCGGTACTCGGGGTGCAACGGCAGGGCCACTTTCCATTCCACCGCCATCTTGTAGACCGGGCTCCTGCGGGCGGACTCCATCCAGGCGTCGGGAATGCCGTCGATGCGCGCCTGCTCGATGACCTTTGGATCGTTCGGGTCAAGGAAGATGTCGAGCTGTGCCTGGTACAGGTCGCGGTCATGCTCCACGCTGGCAGCTTCCTGGATGCGGTCAGCGTCATACAGCAGCACGCCAAGGTAGCGGATGCGTCCGACGCAGGTTTCAGAGCACACCGTAGGCTGCCCCGCTTCAATGCGCGGGTAGCAGAAGATGCACTTCTCGGCCTTGCCCGACTTCCAGTTGTAGTAGATCTTCTTGTAGGGGCAGCCGCTCACGCACATGCGCCATCCGCGGCACTTGTCCTGGTCGATCAGCACAATGCCGTCTTCCTCGCGCTTGTAAATCGAGCCCGAGGGACACGACGCCACGCAGGCCGGATTCAGGCAATGCTCGCAGAGCCTGGGGAGGTACATCATGAAGGTGTTTTCGAACTCCCCGTACATGGCTTTCTGCACGTCGTCGAAATTCTTGTCCTTGCTGCGCTTGGAGAACTCGCCGCCCAGGATTTCCTCCCAGTTCGGGCCCCAGACGATTTTTTCCATGCGCTTGCCGGTGATCAGCGAGCGTGGGCGCGCGGTGGGCGCGTGCTTCATCTCGGGCGCTGACTGCAAATGGTTGTAGTCGAAGGTGAAGGGCTCGTAGTAGTCGTCGATCTGCGGCATGTTCGGGTTCGCGAAGATGCGCATGAGCAGCTTCCACTTGGCACCCTGGCGCGGCTCAATCGTTCCGTTGCTCTTGCGAACCCAGCCGCCATTCCACTTGTCCTGGTTCTCCCATTCCTTCGGGTAACCAATGCCGGGCTTGGTCTCGACGTTGTTGAACCAGGCGTATTCCATACCTGGGCGGTTCGTCCAGACATTCTTGCAGGTCACTGAACAGGTGTGGCAACCAATGCACTTGTCCAGGTTCAGCACCATGCCGATCTGTGCGCGTATTTTCATGATTTGATTCCGGTAAGGCTGTGAAAATCAGGGGTTTTCACCCTGTGACTGGTAGGCGCGAATCAGGTGGTCATCGGCCGGGGTGTCAAGCCAGTCCACCTTGTCCATCTTGCGGACTACCACGAACTCATCCCGGTTGGTACCGATGGTTCCGTAGTAATTGAAGCCATAGCTCAGTTGCGCGTAGCCGCCGATCATGTGGGTGGGCTTCAGGACAATGCGGGTGACCGAGTTGTGGATGCCGCCACGCACTCCGGTGATCTCGGAGCCGGGGGTGTTGATGATCTTTTCCTGCGAGTGGTACATCAGCACCATGCCCTGGTTGACCCGCTGGCTCACCACGGCGCGCGCCGCCACTGCACCGTTGATGTTGAACAGCTCGACCCAGTCGTTATCCACAATGCCGGCCGACTTGGCATCGTCTTCGCTCAACCAGATCACCGTGCCGCCGCGGTTCAGTGTCAGCATCATCAGGTTGTCGCTGTAGGTGGAGTGGATGCCCCACTTCTGGTGCGGCGTGATGAAGTTCAGCGCGATTTCCTTGTTGCCGTTGGGCTTGATGCCTTGAATGCCCGCGGTGGTCTTCAGGTCCACCGGCGGACGGTAGGTGCTGAAGCCCTCGCCGAAGGCGATCATCCAGGGGTGGTCCTGGTAGAACTGCTGGCGTCCGGTGAGGGTGCGCCATGGGATCATCTCGTGCACGTTGGTGTAGCCGGCGTTGTAACTCACGGTCTCGCTCTCGATGCCGCTCCAGGTGGGCGAGCTGATGATCTTGCGCGGCTGGGCCTGAATATCGCGGTAGCGGATCTTCTCGTCTTCGCGGTACAGGGCCAGGTGCGTGTGGTCGCGCCCGGTCTGTTTGCCCAGTGCTTCCCAGGCCTTGACCGCCACATGTCCGTTGGTCTCCGGGGCCAGTTGCAGAATCACCTCACACGCGTCGATGTCGCTGACGATCCTGGGCATACCCTGCGAAACGCCTTCTTCCAGCGTCTTGCCGTTGAGCTGCCCGAGCTGCTCCACTTCGGTGCCCGTCTTCCAGCCAATGCCCTTGCCGCCATTGCCCAGCTTGTCCATCAATGGGCCCAGCGCGGTGAAACGCTTGAACACGTTAGGGTAGTCGCGCTCGACCACCGCGATCTGCGGCGCGGTCTTGCCGGGAATCAGCTCGCATTGGCCCTTTTTCCATTCCTTCACGTCAAAGGGCTGTGCCATCTCCCCCGGGGTGTCATGCATGATGGGCGTGAGCACCACCTCTTTTTCAACGCCCAGGTGACCCACGCAGACTTCGCTGAAGGCCTTGGCAAATCCCTTGTAGATGTCCCAGTCACTGCGGCTCTGCCACACCGGATCCACTGCCGCGGACAGCGGATGGATGAAGGGGTGCATGTCGCTGGTGTTGAGGTCGTTCTTCTCGTACCAGCTTGCCGTGGGCAGCACGATGTCGCTGTACAGGCAGGTGGTGCTCATGCGGAAGTCCAGGGTCACCAGCAGGTCGAGCTTGCCCTCGGGCGCCTTGTCGTGCCAGACCGCCTCGGCAGGCTTGGCGTCGTCCTTGCCAAGATCCTTGCCCTGGACCCCGTTTTCGGTGCCCAGCAGGTGCTTGCAGAAATACTCGTGGCCCTTGCCGCTGGAGCCCAGCAGGTTGGAGCGCCAGACAAACATGTTGCGTGGCCAGTTCTGCGGTGCGTCCGGGTCTTCGCAGCTCATCTCCAGCGTGCCATCCTTCAGCGCCTTGACCACGTAGTCCTTCGCCTCCATGCCGGCCGCCGCCGCATCGCGCACCACCTGCATCGGGTTGGTCTTGAGTTGCGGGGCACTGGGCAGCCAGCCCATGCGCTCGGCACGCACGTTGTAGTCGATCATGCTGCCGCCGAACAGCGCTTTGTCGGCCAGCGGCGAGACGATCTCCTCCATACCCAGCTTCTCGTAGCGCCACTGGTCGGTGTGGGCGTAGAAGAAGCTGGTGCTGTTCATCTGGCGCGGCGGGCGCACCCAGTCGGTGGCAAAGGCGAGTGGAACCCAGCCGGTTTGCGGCCGCAGCTTTTCCTGACCCACGTAGTGCGCCCAGCCGCCGCCGCTCTGGCCAATGCAGCCGCACATCATCAGCAGGTTGATGACGCCGCGGTAGTTCATGTCAGCGTGGTACCAGTGGTTCATGGCCGCGCCGATGATCACCATCGACTTGCCATGCGTCTTGTCGGCGTTGTCGGCGAACTGGCGCGCCACGGTGATGACCTGGTCGCGCGGCACACCGGTGATGCTCTCCTGCCAGGCCGGGGTGTAGGCGGCGTTGTCGTTGAAATCCTTGGCGCCACTGCCCAGCCCACGGTCAATGCCGTACTGCGCCACCTGCAGATCGAACACGGTGGAAACCATGGCGTAGCGTTCCTCGCCGGCCTTGCCCAGGCGCAGACGCACCGCGGGCACTTTGGCATGGTTGACTGCGCCGTTTTGCGCGTTGGCGGTAAAGTGGGGCGTGGCGTTGCCGCCGAAATAGGGGAAGCCCACGTCCACCACCTGGTGCTCCTGCTCGCCGTCTTCGATCACCGAGAGCTTGAGCTTCACGTCGCTGTTTCCGCGCGCCTCCTTGGACTCCAGGTTCCACTTGCCTTCATCTTCACGGCCGGGCTCACCCCAGCGGAAACCAATGGAACCATTGGGCACAATGGCCTTGCCCGCGGTGTCGAAAGCCACGGTCTTCCATTCGGGATTGCTCTTCTGACCCATCTTGCCGTTGAAGTCGCTGGCGCGCAGGTACCGGTCGGGCACCATCGTCACACGACCGTCGGGCAGCGTGTGTTCCTTGAGCATGACCAGCAGCGGCAGGTCGGTGTAGCGGCGAGCGTAGTCGTCGAAATAACTGCTGCGCGGCTTGCCGCCATCGGGGAAATAGAACTCCTTGAGCGCCACGTGGCCCATCGCCATGGCGAGCGCGGCGTCGGTGCCCTGCTTGGGGTGCAGCCACAGGTCGGACAGCTTGGCAACCTCGGAATAGTCGGGCGTCACTGCGACGGTCTTGGTGCCCTTGTAGCGAACCTCGGTGAAGAAGTGGGCGTCGGGCGTGCGCGTCTGGGGCACGTTGGAGCCCCAGGCGATGATGAAGCTGGAGTTGTACCAGTCGGCTGATTCGGGCACGTCGGTCTGCTCGCCCCAGACCTGCGGGCTGGACGGCGGCAGGTCGCAGTACCAGTCGTAAAAGCTCATGCACACGCCACCGATCAGTGACAGGTAGCGACTGCCCGCGGCGTAGCTCACCATGCTCATGGCCGGGATCGGCGAGAAGCCAATCACGCGATCCGGGCCGTGCTGCTTGATGGTGTAAACGTTGGCTGCGGCGATGAGCTGGTTGACCTCGTCCCAGCTGCTGCGAACGAAGCCGCCCATGCCGCGCACCTGCTGGTAGTCGCGCCGGGCCTCGGGGTTCTGCTGAATGAGCGCCCACGCGTCCACCGGGGTCTTGCTCACCTTGAGCGCAGCGCGCCAGCGCTCGAGCAAACGTCCGCGCACCAGCGGGTATTTCACCCGGTTGGCGCTGTACAAGTACCAGCTGTAGCTGGCGCCACGCGCACAACCACGCGGTTCGTGGTTGGGCATGTCCCAGCGGGTGCGGGGGTAGTCGGTCTGCTGGGTTTCCCAGGTGACGATGCCGCCCTTGACGTAGATCTTCCACGAGCAGGAGCCTGTGCAGTTCACGCCGTGGGTCGAGCGCACGATCTTGTCGTGTGCCCAGCGGTTGCGGTAGGCGTCCTCCCAGGTCCGGTCTTCACCGGTCGTGACACCGTGGTCACCGGCGAAGGGCTCTTTCGGGTTCGAGAAGTAGCTCAGTCGATCCAAAAAATGACTCATTTGATTCTCCAGTAAAAGCTTTTTTCAATACACGGCGACAGCCATCAGCGCCACCTCAGGGGTTCTTGATTTCCGAACCGGCGCGCAGGTAAAACCACCAGTTCAACACCAGGCACAGGGCATAAAAGATCGCGAAGCCATACATGGCGTACTGGGGCGTGCCAGCCTTGATCTGGGCGCCGATCACCACCGGGGCGATGAAGGCACCATAGGCGGCCACTGCCGAAGTCCAGCCCAGCACCGGGCCGGTCTGCTGGCGGTCGAAGATCACGCCGATGGTGCGGAAGGTCGAGCCATTGCCGATACCGCTCGCGGCGAACAGCAGCACGAAGAGCCACATGAACGTGGAGAAATACTGCTCGGGCGTGGCCGACCCATAGGCCTGCATCATCACGTAGCCCACGGCACCGGAGGCCACCACCATCACGGCCGAGATCACCTGGGTCACGATCGAGCCGCCGACCTTGTCAGAGATCCAGCCACCCACCGGCCGAATCAGCGCACCGACGAAGGGGCCGATCCAGGCGTAGGTCAGGGCCGAAGGCGCGTTGGGGTTCTTCAGAGTGTGCTGCATGACACCGGCCGCATCCGGCACGTGGCTGACGCCGAAGATGACCGTGATCGACAGCGGCAGCGCCATCGAGAACCCGATGAAGGAACCGAAGGTCACGATGTACAGCAGCGTCAGCGACCAGGTGTGCTTGTTGCGGAAGATCTCGAACTGCTTGGCGATGTTGCCCTTCATCTCGCCGAAGGCGGCCAGCTTCATCACCAGCAGCGTGGTCACGATGATGAGGGGCAGGGCGACCCACATGTTGAGGAGACCCAGACCGGTCGGCGCTGGCAGGTACAAGTACAGGCCGAGTGCGCCCACTGCGCAGGTAATGCCCCAGAGGTAGAAGATCTTGACGAAGGCAGCGAGGGTGCCGCCGTAGTTCGGCGACAGGGGCATGAGGTTGTTCATGCCGAACCAGGCCGCAAGGACCAGCGGCACCAGGATGGCGGCCCAGATGAAGCCGGCATTCTGGATGTAGGTGGGCGTGCCGGCCACGATCTTGCCCAGGATCCAGCCGCTGTCCTTGAGCAGCACCATGGAGCCGCCACCCGCGGCGCCGAACACACCGACGGTCATGACCAGCGGAATCAGCACCTGCATGGTGGTGACGCCGAAGTTGCCCAGGCCGGCATTCAGCCCCAGGCCGGTGCCTTGCAAACGCTTGGGAAAGAAGCTGGAAATATTGGACATCGAGCAGGCGAAATTGCCGCCACCGATACCCGAAAGGAAGGCGCAGGCCTGGAACACCCACAGCGGCGTGTTCTTGTCCTGCAGCGCAATGCCCGTCCAGACGGCCGGAATGATCAGCAACGCCGAGGTCAGGAAAATCGTGTTGCGCCCGCCGGACAGGCGGATGAAGAACGACGCCGGGATGCGCATGGTGGCGCCCATCAGGCCGGCGATGGCGGTCAGCGTGAACATGTCCGCAGGCTTGAACGGAAAGCCCAGGTTCAGCATCTGCACGGTGATGATGCCCCACATGCCCCAGACGGCGAAGCCGACGAGCAGGTTGGGAATGGAAATCCACAGGTTGCGGTAGGCCACGGATTTGCCCGTGTTGTCCCAGAATTTCTCGTCTTCCGGACGCCAGTCGGTGATGTCGGCGCGGGAATAGGTCTTTTCAGTCATGATGATTCGTCCTTGTTCTCTTTGAAACTTGGCAGCGTCAGGCGTGACCGGCCTGGGCCTTGCCGCCCATGACCGACGTGCCGCGCACCTCGGTCCAGTACATCCAGATCAGCGAGACCCAGACCACGCCGTACATCAGCATGAAGGCGCTGGAGCGCACCCCGGTCAGGTCCATCAGGGCGCCGAACATGATGGGCAGCACAAAGCCACCCAAGCCGCCGGCCAGACCGACGATGCCGCTGATGGTGCCGATGTTGGTGGGGTAGTCGTCGCTGATGTACTTGAAGACGCTGGCCTTGCCGAACGCCCAGGCGATGCCCAGGATGAACATCAGGGCGGTGAACGTATAGACGTTCAGGCCGATGTGGAAGGTGGTCGGCCCGTTCACCGTCAGAATGGTCAGGTCGGTCTGCGGATAGCTCAGCAGGAACAGGCAGATCCAGCTGACCCACAACACCCACCAGGTGACGCTGTGGGCGCCGTATTTGTCAGACATCACACCGCCCACGGCGCGCAGCACGCCACCGGGCAGCGAGAAGCAGGCCGCCAGCAACGCGGCGACGCGGATGTCCAGGCCGAATTCGCCGACGTAGTACTGCACCATCCAGAGCGACATCGCCACGTAGCCACCGAACACGATGCTGTAGTACTGGCAATACTTGATGACTTTCGGGTCCTTCAGCGCCTTGAGCTGGTCGGTGAACTTGATGTGGCTCGGCACGAGGTGCTTGGGATCGCTGTAGCTGAACATCCAGAAAAGCACCACGGTGCCCAGCATGATGGCGGCGTACACCTGCGGCACCATGGTCCAGCCAAAGCCCACCAGCAGCACCGGCGCGATGAACTTGTTGACGGCCGCGCCCGAGTTGCCGGCGCCATAGACACCCATGGCCATGCCCTGGCGGCGCGGCGGGAACCAGCGCGCCACATACGGCGTGCCGACCGAGAACGAGCCGCCGGCCAGGCCCACGAACAGCCCGATGGTGAGGAAATGCCAGTATTCCGTGGCGTAGCTCATCAGCCAGATCGCCGGCACCGTGCAGGCCATCAGGATGGTCATCACGATGCGGCCTCCGTACTTGTCGGTCCAGATGCCCAATGGCACGCGGATCAGCGATCCGGTCAGGACCGGCACCGCTGTCAACAGGCCGAACTGCGTCGAATTGAGGTTGAGGGCCTTCTTGATCGGGATGCCGATGACGCCAAACATCATCCAGACCATGAAGCAGACGGTAAAGGCCAGTGTGCTCACGAGCAGCACCGACCAGGCTTTTCTTGAATTGTTCAGTTCGGAACCCATGCCTTTTTCTCCAGAAATTGCATGGACTGACTCTCGGCCTTTGGTCTCGCCTTGAACATCCACCGATGGAACGCCCGGCACAAGCCAGAAGAACGATGGGGGCCGCAGCCCCCATCGTTCCAAAGAACTACTCGCCCCGACTTAAGGCGACTGTTTGATCTGGATCAACTCACGCCGCGCCCAGTGGCATAGACGGCAGCCTGCACCCGCGAGCTCAGGTTGAGCTTGCGAAGAATGTGCTGGACGTGGATCTTGACCGTCGTCTCGGCGATGTCGAGGTCACGGGCAATGAGCTTGTTGCTG
>JAABQG010000004.1 GCA_011391595.1 Hydrogenophaga sp. | reverse complement strand
GTTGGTGTACTTGTTGCCGTAAGGCTTGGTCTGTCCCTCGTGGCAAGCCATGGCGCAACCTTCCTTGTCGAATTGCTTGGCCGTCGCCGCGTTGGTCGGCCAGAGCATGGCCCACTTGTCCTCGTAATAGACATTGTCGTCGCCGCCCTTGTCCGCCGGGTCCTTGAGCTTCTTCCAGGAACCATCGGCCTGCTTCTGGTACGGGCCACGGCGCACGGAGTTGGTCGGATCGGTGTACTGGACCAGCATGTAGAGCATGTCGGCGGTATAGGCCGCCTTCAGGGTGACCTTGGATTCGCCCTTCTCGCCAGGCTTGGCACCGAAGTTGGCGCCGCCGGTCAGGGCCGCCGACAGCGGGGCGGCCTTGGCCCACACCGGGTCAGAGGCGCCCGCCGCCATGTTGGGCGCGGTGCTCGTGAACGTGGCGACCAGCGTGTCGGCGGGGGCCTTGTCCTGGGCCGACTGGCAACCGGCCAGCGCCAGCAAGGCGGTACCCATCACTGCGGAAAATAACTTCGTCTTCATCCTCATGCTCCTTGGTAGAAAAAATGGACTCTTCGCTCGATCTTCCGGGTCATGCATTGCTGGCGAGGCGCCGATTCAAAGAGGAGTGGCGCTACTGTGAACCTCTGGGGGGGGGGCGTGTTGATATAGATCAATAGAAACCGGGCTGCTGGGCACCCGGGCTTTTCACGGCCTGTCCGCGGGCCTTGCCAGAACCGACAGGTAGGCCTGGCAAAACTCCGTTGGCATGCGGCGCGCCTGACCGGTGCTCAGGGCGATGCAGACCAGGTCCCAGCGCCCGCGCAGCACGGTGGCCTGGTCGCGGTTGCGGATCAGCTGGAAGCGGCGCTCCATGGTCAGCTTGCCGTCGCTGGCGGTCAGCCAGGTTGCCAGCGTCAGTGCTTCATGGCGCGCGGTGGGCAGCAGATAGTCGTATTCGCCCCGGCGAATCGCCATGGCGCGGTCCAGGCGCTGGTAGTCGCCCAGGCTCAGGCCCAGGGACTCCGAGTGCGCCCAGCCGATCTTTTCGCACCACTGCACGTACACCGCGTTGTTGGTGTGGTTCAGGCCGTCGATGTCTTCGGCCTGCGGCATCGCGGGCAGGGTGAAAGGCTGCGGGTAGTCCCAGTTCATGAGCGGGGTTTTGCCTGTTGGAAGCCAATCATCTTATCCAGTCGGCGGTGTTGAACCTCAGTTCCCCGCAAAGCGACGGTGGGGCGTCGTCGCACTGTCAAGGCGTTCAGCTGCTTTGGCGCACAACGACCTTGTAGCCCACGTCCACGCTGTGTTGGGTTACGGCTTCACGGCGCATCAGTTTGAGCAACAGGCCAGCGGCTTCCTCGCCGATGCGCGTCAGCGGGGTGTGCACGGTGGTCAGCGGGGGGAGCATCAGGTCGCTGCCGGTCAAATCGTTGAAACCGACGACGGCCACCCTTTGAGGCACTCTCACCTTCATCCGGTTGGCCGCCAGGAGCGCCCCCTGCGCCAAGTCGTCATTGCAGAAAAAGATCGCATCGATCGCGGGCGTCTGTCCCATGATCTGCTCGAACAGCAGGCCCCCGAGGGCCATGGACGAGGGCGCCGGGTTCATCCATTCCAGCGTCGGATCAAACAGGCCTTCGCACCGCATGACCTGGCGCCAGCCTTCCCGGCGCTGCAGGGTACGGGGGTCCAGCTGAGCGGCGGCAAACGCAATTCGCCGTCGTCCACGGCCGATGAGGTGGCGGGTCAGGTCGGCGGCCGCGTCGCTCTGCGAGAAGCCCACGCTGTAGACGCTTTTGTCCCCGCTGGTTTCCATCAGGTGTACACACGGCACCCCACTGCGCGCCATGAGCTGAAGAGTCGCCTCCGTGTGGTCAAAGCCCGTGACCAGCAAGCCCGCTGGGCGGTGCAAGAGCTGCTCGCGCAGCAGTTGCTCTTCTTCGCCGGGGTCGTAGTGGGTCACGCCGATCAGCGTCTGGTAGCCCGCGCGGCGCATGCTGGCCTGCACCGCTTCGAGCAGGCTGACAAACAGCTCGTTCGAGAGCATGGGAATCAACACCGCGACGTGCGTGCTGCGCTGTGAGGCCAGCGCGCGGGCGGCCGGATCGGGCACGTAACCTAACTTGGCTGTGGCGGCGCGCACCCGCTCCACGAGCGCGGGATCTACGGCACGCTCGCCACGCAATGCGCGCGACACCGTGATGGGGCTGACGCCGGCGGCCAGCGCGACATCAGCAAGGGTGACGCGACCGGTGGCGCGTTGGCGGGTGGGCGAGGCGGGCATAGATATCAGGGTTTCTACTAGTTGTTGAAATCGGGAATGTTTGTAGGATAGCGCTATCCGACTTTAATGACAAGCAGTGAAAATACGTATCAAAAGTGTTTTTCATTGCGAAAAAATCCATTGCTAGGCATTCGAGTTTTTTAAGTTCACAGGACAGCGCTATCCTAATATGAAAAAACACATTGTTGTCATGGGCGTGGCCGGGTGCGGCAAGTCGAGCCTGGGCAATGCCGTTGCCCGGGTCGAACGCTTGCCGCTGGTCGAGGGCGATGACTTCCACAGTGCCGCCAACCGCGCCAAGATGAGCCAGGGCATTGCCTTGACCGACGCCGACCGCGAAGGCTGGCTGGACATCCTGGGCCAGCAGTTGCAGGCCCATCCCCGAGGCTTGGTGCTGACCTGCTCTGCCCTCAAGCGAAGCTATCGGGACCGGCTGCGCAAGGCGCAGCCCGGGCTGCACTTCGTCTTCATGGACATTCGCCGGGAGGATGCCCAGACGCGGGTGACAGCGCGCTCGGCGACGCATTTTTTCTCCACCAGCCTGGTGGACAGCCAGTTCGCCACGCTGGAGTCTCCCGTCGGGGAGTCTGGCGTGTTGCGGGTTGATGCGCTCCTCCCGCTGGTGCAATTGCAGGCGCAGGTGTCCGCCTGGCTGAACGGCAAGGAGCTTGCATGAAAGAATCAATTTTCTTGCGCCGCGTGCAAAGCATCACCCATGTCGCCATGGCGCTGGCCTTGGGGGTGATGGCGCTGGCAGTGTTTGTCAACGTGGTGCTGCGCTACGGATTCGGCAGTGGCGTGGCGGCCAGCGAGGAACTTTCCCGCCTGCTGTTCGTATGGATGGTGTTCATGGGCGCTGCGGTCGCTTACCCCGCCGGCGAGCACATGGCCTTCACTAGCCTTGCTGGCGCGTTGCAGAAGCGGCCGAAGATTTTTTCCGCGCTCACGACGGTGATCCGCCTGCTTGTGATCGCCGCCTGCGCCATGCTGGCCTGGGGCGCCTGGCAGCAGGTGGTGGTGGGCTTTGGCAGCCACTCGGTCGTGCTGGGTTACTCCACCGCCCTTTTGCCCCTGCCGGCCTTTCTCTGCGCCGTGGCCATGGGTGTCATGGCGCTGATCGAGCTGGTCCGGGGCACGCCGCTGGACCTTGGTCACAGCGCTGAAGTGGAGTGACCATGAGCCCCGAAACACAGGCATTCATCGTTTTCTCCGTCGGCATGCTGGTGCTCATGGGCATCGGCATGAACATGGGCCTGGCCCTGGTGCTGACCGGCGCCGGCATGGCCTGGGTGCTCAACTTCTGGGACACCCAGCTGCTGGCGCAGAACCTGGTGGCCGGCGTGGACAGCTTTCCGCTGCTGGCCGTGCCCTTCTTCATCCTGGCCGGCGAACTGATGAACTCCGGCGGCATCAGCCGGCGCATTATCGACATGGCGCAGGCCTGGGTCGGCCATATCCGTGGCGGCCTGGGCTATGTCGCGATTGCCGCGGCCGTGCTGATGGCCAGCATGAGCGGCTCGGCGCTGGCCGACACCGCGGCGCTGGCCACCATTTTGCTGCCCATGATGCGCCTGCAGGGCTACCCGATGGCTACCTCGGGCGGCTTGATTGCCTCGGGCGGCATCATCGCGCCGATCATTCCGCCGTCCATGCCTTTCGTGATCTATGGCGTGACGACCAACACCTCGATCTCGGCCCTGTTCGTTTCGGGTATCGTGCCCGGCCTCTTGATGGGCGCCGGACTGATCGTGACCTGGAAGATATTGCTGCGCAAGATCGATCTGCCGCAAGGTCAGCCGCTGCCGATGCGCGAACGCCTGCGGGCCACCGGCAAGGCGTTCTGGGCCTTGCTGATGCCCATCATCATCATCGGCGGCATGAAGTCCGGCTTGTTCACACCGACGGAGGCTGCGGTGGTGGCGGCCTTCTATGCGCTGTTCATCGCCCTGCTCGTGCACCGCGAGATGAAGCTGCCCGAGATCTACGGCGTGCTGCTACGGGCCGCCAAGACCACATCCGTGGTGATGTTCCTGTGCGCGGGCGCCCAGGTGGCGAGCTACATGATCACCCTGGCCGATCTGCCCAGCGTGCTGACGCAGTGGCTGGGCCCGCTGGTCGACAATCCGCGCCTGCTGATGGCGGTGATGATGGTCGTGCTGGTGCTGATCGGCACTGCGCTGGACCTCACCCCGACGATCCTGATCTTTGCGCCGGTGATGCTGCCGATTGCCGTGAAGGCCGGCATCGACCCGGTGTACTTCGGCCTGATGTTCGTGCTCAACGGGGCCATCGGCCTGATCACGCCGCCGGTCGGCACGGTGCTCAACGTGGTGGCGGGTGTCGGGCGCATGCCGATGCACAGCGTCATCAAGGGCGTGAACCCGTTCCTGATGACCTATGTGGTGATCCTTTCACTGTTTGTCCTTTTCCCCCAGATCGTGACTCTGCCCGTGCAGTGGATGCGCTGATCTTTCCCTTTTCAACCCTGTATCAACCTCAACTGGAGACTCTCATGAAATTGCTTCGCCGTACCGTTCTTACTACCCTGTCTGCTGCTGCCCTGGTCGCGTCCATGGGGGCCGTGGCCCAGGACATCAAGCCGCGCCTGATCCGCTTTGGCTATGGCCTCAACGAGCAGAGCAACCAGGGGCGTGCCGTCAAGGTCTTTGCCGAACAGGTGGAAAAAGCCTCCGGCGGCAAGATGAAACTGCGCGCCGTGGGCGCCGCCGCGCTGGGCTCGGACAACCAGATGCAGCAGGCGCTGATCGGCGGCGCCCAGGAAATGATGGTCGGCTCCACCGCCACACTGGTGGGCATTACCAAGGAAATGGCGCTGTGGGACACGCCCTTCCTGTTCAACAACGCGCAGGAGGCCGACGCCGTCCTGGACGGCCCGATCGGCCAGAAAGTGATGGACAAGCTGCAGGAGAAGGGCCTGGTGGGCCTGGTGTACTGGGAAAACGGCTTCCGCAACCTGACCAACAGCCAACGCCCGGTGGCCAAGATGGAAGACCTCGGTGGCATCAAGCTGCGGGTCATGCCAAATCCGGTCTACCTGGACGCCTTCAAGACCCTGGGCGCCAACGCCATCCCGCTGCCGTTCTCCGAGCTGTTCAGCGCGCTGGAGACCAAGACGGTGGACGGCCAGGAAAACCCGTACAACACCATCCTGTCCAGCAAGTTCTATGAAGTGCAGAAGTACCTCAGCGTGACCAACCACGTCTACAGCCCGTGGATCGTGCTGGTCAGCAAGAAGTGGTGGGACCAGCTGTCCAAGGCCGAGCAGAAGGTGCTGCTGGACGCCGCCAAGGTCAGCCGCGAGTTCGAGCGCAAGGACACCCGCGAGGAAGCCGGCCGGGCGCTGGCCGACCTGAAGGGCAAGGGCATGCAGATCAACGAGCTGTCACCGGCCGAGTCAGCACGCATGCGTGACAAGCTGACCAAGGTCAACGCCCAGATAGCGACCAACGTCGGCATGGACCTCTGGAACGAGACCAAGACGGCGCTGGAAAAAGTGCGCAAGTAAGAAGACGCGCGGGTGGGTGGACTGGGGCCGTGTCATCGGCCACCGGGCCCGCCTGTTCCCACCCATCACGCGGCGCTGCCGCCGGCCGGCCGAGTGCCGGCTGTCCCGGAAACATCCCCCCAATGAATCCCACCATCCGCAACGTCACGCAGCGCATCACCCAGCGCAGCCAGGCCACACGCCAGACGTATCTGGTCAGCATGCAGGCCCAGCACAAGGCCGGACGCAGCCAGCGCGCCGGCATGGGCTGCGCCAACATGGCGCACACCTTTGCCGCGCTGCCCGCCAACGACAAGCTGAAGGTGCGCGAGGCGCGCGCGCCCCACCTTGGCATCGTCACCGCCTACAACGACATGCTGTCGGCACACCAGCCCTACGAACACTATCCGGAGAAGATCAAGGCGGCCGCGCGAGCCCATGGCGCCACGGCGCAGGTGGCCGGGGGCGTGCCCGCCATGTGCGACGGCGTCACCCAGGGCGCGGCCGGCATGGAACTGTCGCTGTTTTCGCGCGACGTGATCGCGTTGTCCACCGCCGTGGCCTTGTCGCACAACGTGTTCGACGCGGCACTGTTCCTGGGCATCTGTGACAAGATCGTGCCGGGCCTGCTGATGGGCGCGCTGCAGTTTGGCCATCTGCCCGCCGTCTTCGTGCCCGCCGGGCCCATGACCTCGGGCCTGTCGAACGACCAGAAATCGAAGGTGCGCCAGCTCTATGCGCAGGGCTTGGTGGACCGCGAGGCCCTGCTGGACGCCGAGTCGCAGGCCTACCACGGCGTCGGCACCTGCACCTTCTACGGCACCGCCAACTCCAACCAGATGCTGCTGGAAATCATGGGCCTGCAACTGCCGGGCTCGTCCTTCGTCAACCCCGGCACGCCGCTGCGTGACGCGCTGACGGTCGAGGCGGTGCGCCGGGCTGTCAGGCTGGTGGGCGGCGACAACGTGCCGCCGCTGACGCTGGCCGATATCGTCGATGAAAGAGTCATCGTCAACGGCATCGTCGGCCTGCTGGCGACGGGTGGCTCGACCAACCACACGCTGCACCTGGTGGCCATCGCGCGCAGCGCCGGCATCCTGATCGACTGGGACGATTTCGCCGAGCTCTCCCATGTCACCCCGCTGCTGGCGCGCATTTACCCCAACGGCGCCGCCGACGTGAACCACTTCCACGCCGCGGGCGGCATGGGTTTCCTGATCCGTGAATTGCTCGATGCCGGCCTGCTGCACGCCGACGTGCACACCGTCATGGGCCCCGGCCTGGCGGCCTGCGCGCAAGAACCGTGGCTGGACAACGGCGTCCTGGCCTGGCGCGCGGCGCCTGCCTTCAGCGGCGACCTGACGGTATTGCGGCCGGCCGGCAACCCCTTCAGCGCCGATGGCGGCCTGCGCCTGCTGAAAGGCAACCTGGGGCGCAGCGTGGTCAAGGTCTCGGCCGTCAAGCCCGAGCACCGGCAGGTTCAGGCGCCGGCCGTGGTGGTGGCCGACCAGCAGGACCTGCTGTCCCTTTACCAGCAGGGCCAGCTGCAGCGCGATTTCATCGCCGTGGTGCGTTACCAGGGTCCGCAGGCCAACGGTATGCCCGAACTGCACAAGCTGATGCCGCCGCTGGGCGCGCTGCAGGACCAGGGTTTCAAGGTGGCGCTGGTCACCGACGGCCGCATGTCGGGCGCCTCCGGCAAGGTGCCCAGCGCCATCCACCTAAGCCCCGAGGCGCTGGGTGGCGGGCCGATCGCCCGCGTGATGGACGGCGACCTGATCACGCTCGACTGCGAGTTGGGCATCCTGCAACTGGAGGTCGATGACGCCACGCTGGCCGCGCGCGAGCTGCGGGTGCCGGATCTCAGCGCCAACACGCGCGGCACCGGCCGGGAGCTTTTCGGCCTGTTCCGCCGCAACGCCGCCACCGCCGAAGCCGGCGCATCGCCGCTTTTCGGCTGAACGGCCTAGCGCCACGTACCCCCACCTGCGAATTTCCGCCGATCAAACACCCACAAAGAAGTCCATGACCGCACTCGCCCGCTCCTGCTTCGACCGCCCCGCCTTCCGCTCCCGCGTGGTGCCCGTGATCGTCCTGACGGACCCCGCCCAGGCCGTGCCGCTGGCGCATGCGCTGCTCGAAGGCGGTGTGGATGTGATGGAAATCACCCTGCGCCACGCGAGCGCGCTGGCCGCCATCGAAGCCGTGGCCAGGGGGGTGCCCCAGATGCAAGTCGGTGCCGGCACCGTGACCCGCGTGGCCGATGTCCAACGGGTCATCGACGCAGGCGCGGCATTTGCCCTGTCGCCGGGCTGCACCGAGGCACTGGTGGAGGCGGTACGGGCCGCGCGCCTGCCCTTCATCCCCGGCGTGATGACGCCCAGCGAGGTGCTGGCCGCGCGCGAGCACGGCTTTCAGCTGATGAAGCTTTTTCCCGCCGTGCAGGCCGGTGGCCTGGCGATGCTGCAGGCGCTCGGCGCGCCGATCCCGGATGTGCAGTTCTGCCCCACCGGCGGCGTCAGCGCGCAGACGCTGGTGAGCTTCCTGGCCCTGCCCAATGTGGCGATGGTCGGGGGTTCGTGGCTGACGCCGGCGGATGCGCTGGCGCAGGGGGATTGGGCGCGCATTACCGGGCTGGCACGCGAGGCCACGGAGGTCGCCTTTCAAGGGCAGGGTCGGGTGGTCGGGCGATAAGGGTTGCGTCGATCCAGTCGCCAGGATCAGCGTGCCGAAGGGTTCGCCCACACGGTACGCCACCACCTCGGCGTGGTGCACGGTGACGGGCGTGGCACGGGTATCGGCGCCTCGGGCAACCGGTCACGCACGCGCTGAAACCACCGTTTGGCGCGTCTTGGGTCGTCAGAGGCTTATGTTGTCCGAGTTTCAGGTTTTTTGGCCTCTTGCCCAGCGTCGGACAGTCGTTTTAAGCTATCGATTCCGTAGTGACAGCACGCCAGTCCCGTCGGCGGCAGCCCGGTGCGGAGGCCTTCGCTAAGATGCCATGCAGGGCCTTGCCCGACGCGTTGACTTTGAACGGGGGAAGCAATTGACCGAATTCCTTGCATGGGCCTTGGCCGTGATGGTGGTGCTGTGGCTCATCCAGATCCTTTACCTGCGCGGGCCGGACCTGCGCGCGTTTGACGGGCCCATCGGGCAACGTCGATCGATCAACGCGCCGCCCAGTGCGGAGCACCAGGCGGTGGTGGCATCGCTCGGCGGCATTGCTGGCGCGTTGAAGCGCGTGCCCCGCCGGCAACATCTGGCCTGGCTGCGCAACTACATGGACAACGCGTTTCCCCTTGCCGAAGCGGCCATCCGGATCGCTCCGGTCGATGTCGCCGGCGTGCCGGCCGAGTGGGTGCTGGCGCCCAACGCCGACCCGCAGCGCCGCCTGCTCTACATCCACGGCGGCGCGTGGACCATGGGCAGCCCAAAAAGCCACCGGCGCCTGACCGCCAAGTTCTCCGAAGTCGCCAACGCTGCGGTATTGGCTATCGACTACCGCCTGATGCCCGAGCACCCGCGCCTGGCGGGCATCGAAGACTGCCGCACCGCCTGGCGCTGGATGCTGGACCACGGACCCGAGGGCGCCGGGCCGGCCAGCGCGGTCTTCGTGGCTGGGGATTCCGCCGGCGGCAACCTGACCCTGTCGCTGATCGCCTGGGTGCGCGACCAGGGCTTGCGCGCCCCGAACGCCGCCGTGGCCTTGTCGCCGGCCACCGACGTGTCGCTGGGCAGCCCGAGCCTGAAGGGCAACATCGAGACCGATCCGATGCTGGGCCCGCTGTTCAAGGCGCTGGCGAAGATTCCCCGCGCGGTGCTGCTCTGGTTCGGCTGGTTTCAGAACCGCATGCGGCCGAGCCATCCGGTGATCTCGCCGGTCTTTGGCGACCTGTCGGGCCTGCCGCCCTTGCTGGTACAAGCCAGCGAGGCCGAAATGCTGATCGACGACAGCCGACGCTACGTCAACAAGGCCAGCGCAGCCGGCTCGCCCGTCACCCTGCAGACCTGGCCGCACATGGTCCACGTGTGGCAGCTCTTCCATCCCGAACTGCCCGAGGGGCGGGAAGCCTTCGAGGAGATTGGCCGATTTCTGCGTGAGAGTTCACAGGGGCGTTGGGCTGGCGGCCCTCGGGACGGTGCGATTTCTTGACGTGAATCAGTTGTTCGCCGTGGGCCACCACAGGATCGTCAGACGCCGGCAATCTTGGTGCTTATGATAGAAAGGCATGGCGCCTGATGACGGTGCCGAACCAGGGACTCCCACCATGACACAAGTTGTTTCCAATGCGCGCATCCCCGCCACCCTGATTCCCGGCGACGGGATCGGCGAGGAGATCGTCCACGCCACGCTGGCGGCGCTCGACGCGCTGGAGGCACCCTTCGACTGGGACCGTCAGATCGCCGGTCTGGCGGGGGTGCAGGCCGCAGGCGATCCGCTGCCCCAAGCCACGCTCGACAGCATCCGGCGCACGCGCCTGGCACTGAAGGGCCCGCTCGAAACCCCGTCGGGCGGCGGCTACCGTTCCTCCAACGTGCGCCTGCGCGAGGAGTTCCAGCTCTATGCCAACCTGCGCCCGGCGCGCACCATCATTCCTGGTGGGCGCTTCGACAAGGTCGATCTGGTGGTGGTGCGCGAGAACCTCGAAGGCCTGTACATTGGTCACGAGCATTACGTGAAGATCGACGACGACCCCCATGCCGTGGCCATGGCCACCGGCATCAACACCCGCGCGGGCAGCCGCCGCCTGCTGGAGTTCGCCTTCGACCACGCGGTGCTGACCGGGCGCAAGAAGGTCAGCATCGTGCACAAGGCCAACATCATGAAGGCGCTCACCGGCATCTTCCTGGAGACCGGGCTGGAGCTGTACGAGCGCAAGTACAAAGGCAAGTTCGAGCTCGACACCGTGATCATCGACGCCTGCGCGATGAAGCTGGTGCTCAACCCCTGGCAGTTCGACATGCTGGTCACGACCAACCTTTTCGGCGACATCCTGTCGGACCTGGTGGCCGGTCTGGTCGGCGGCCTGGGCATGGCGCCGGGCGCCAACATCGGCGCCGATGCGGCGATCTTCGAGGCGGTGCACGGCTCGGCCCCGGACATTGCCGGCAAGGGCATCGCCAACCCGATCGCACTGATGCTGGCCGCCGCCATGATGCTCGACCACTGCAAGCTGACGCAGCAGGCGACACGCCTTCGCACGGCCATCGACCAGACGCTCAACATCGACAACATCCGCACCGGCGACCTCGGGGGCAGCGACGGGACCGACGCGTTTGCCAAAGCCTTAGTGAGCCGGATCAGGAACGGCTGAGATCGCACGCTGGCCCAAACCCAACAGACCGCCCATTCACCGGTTCACGTGATGCAGATCCGCTCCCAACCCCTGGTCAGCGGTGCCCCGGACGTGATGGCCTTGCTGGCGCGGCATGGCAATGCGCCGCAGGCGCTGGTGCAGGTCCTGCGTGAGCTGCAGGCGCAGCAGGGCTGGCTGCCACGGGACGCCCTCGGCCAGATTGCCGCCGGGCTCGGATTGACGCTGGCGCATGTCGAGGGTGTGGCCGGCTTCTACCGCTTCTTTCACACCGAGCCGGTCGGCGCCTACAGGGTGCTGTTCAGCGACAACGTCACCGACCGCCTGCTGGGCAGCCGGGCCTTGATGGCCGACCTGTGCCGTCGTCTCGGCGTGGCGCCCGGGCGCCTGAGTGGCGACGGGCGGGTCAGCGTGGACACTACTTCCTGCACCGGTCTGTGCGACCAGGGCCCGGCGCTGCTCATCAATCACCACCAGGTCGTGACCCGGCTCGACGCGGCCCGCGTGGCACAGATGGCCGAGCTGATTCGCAAGCGGGTGCCAGTGGAGCAATGGCCGCCCGCCTGGTTCGAGGTGCATGACAACATCCGGCGCGCCGACGTGCTGCTGGGCGCGGCGAGCGCGCCGGGTGACGCCCTGCGCACCGCGCTGGCTCGGGGGGCAGAGCCCATGCTGGCGGAGATAAGGCGCTCCAACCTGCGCGGGCGCGGCGGCGCGGGCTTCATGACCGGCCTGAAATGGGCTTTGTGCCGCGAGACCGCCGGTGCCGAGCATGTCGTGGTCTGCAATGCGGACGAGGGCGAGCCCGGTACTTTCAAGGACCACGTGCTGCTGCGCCGCCAGGCCGACGCGGTGTTCGAGGGCATGACGATTGCTGCGCATGTCATCGGCGCCCGGATCGGCCTGGTGTACCTGCGCGGCGAGTACCGCTATCTGCTGGAGGCGCTGCAGGCGGTGCTGCAGCGCCGGCGCGACGCCGGCCTGCTGGGCAAGGCGATTCTGGGGCACACGGGGTTTGATTTCGACATCGACATCCATGTCGGCGCGGGCGCCTATGTGTGCGGCGAGGAGTCCGCCTTGATCGAGTCGCTCGAAGGCAAGCGCGGCACGCCGCGCATCCGCCCGCCGTTTCCGGTGGAGAGCGGCTACCTCGGCCACCCGACCATCGTCAACAACGTCGAGACCTTTTGCGCCGCCAGCCAGATCGTGCTGCAGGGCGGCGCCTGGTGGGCCAGTATCGGCACGGCCAAGTCCACTGGCACCAAGATCCATTCCGTGTCGGGCGACTGCGAACGCCCGGGCCTGTACGAGTACCCGTACGGCACCCGCATCGGCCGCATCCTTGAAGACTGCGGCGCGCGCGACACCCAGGCGGTGCAGGTCGGCGGTCCGTCGGGCGTGTGCCTGTCGGCCTTCGAGTTCGGCCGGCGTATCGCCTTCGAGGACGTGCCCACGGCGGGCGCCTTCATGGTGTTTGACCGCAGCCGCGACATGTTCGAGGTGGCGCGCGCCTTCGCGCATTTCTTCGCGCACGAGAGCTGCGGGTTCTGCACGCCCTGCCGCGTCGGCACAGCGCTGGTGGTCAAGCGGCTGGACAAGCTGGCCTCGGGCCAGGGATCGCGCTATGACATCGACGTGCTGTTCGAGCTCGACAAGCTGATGCACACCACCACGCACTGCGGCCTGGGCGCCACCGCCTGCAACCCGCTGCGCGACACCATCCTGCGGTTCCGGCCGGCCTACGAGCAGCGCCTGAAGTCGCTGTATTTCGAACCGGGTTTTGATCTGGACGCCGAGCTGTCTATCGCCCGGCGCATGACCGGGCGCGACGACGCCGGCGCCCATCTGGAGAACAAGGCATGAGACATCCTGTGCCAACCCCCAGGCGCCGGGGCGCTGCCAAGGCGAACAGCACCGTAGCGCGCAGCACGGAGGTATTCCTATGAGTCGCGAACTGCATCAGGAAGGCGGCGCCTGGCCGAGTTTCACGCTCGACGGCGAGGAGGTGCCGTTCAACCCGGGCGACACCATCCTGCAGGCGGCCACCCGCGTCGGCCGCTACATCCCGCACCTGTGCTGGCACCCGGATTTCCCGGCGCACGGCTCGTGCCGGTTGTGCAGTGTCAAGGTCAATGGCAAGCCCGCGGGCGCCTGCACGGCAAAGGCTTCCGCCGGGCTGGACGTGGAAAGCGACACCGAAGAGCTGAACGGCCATCGCAAGACGCTGCTGCAGATGCTGTTCGTCGAGGGCAACCATTTCTGCCCGAGTTGCGAGAAGAGCGGCAATTGCCTGCTCCAGGCCACCGCCTACGAGATGGGCATGGAAGGCCCGCACTTCGAGGAGTTCTACCCGAGCCGGCCGGTGGACGCCAGCCACCCCGACATCCTGCTGGACCTGAACCGCTGCATCCTGTGCGAGCTGTGCGTGCGGGCCAGCCGCGATGTCGATGGCAAGAATGTCTTTGCCATCGGTGGCCACGGCATTCGCGCCCACCTGCTGGTCAACAGCGCCAGCGGCCGGCTGGCCGACACGGCGATGGCGCTGGACGACCGCGCGGCGCACATCTGCCCCGTCGGGGTGATCCTGCCCAAGCGCCAAGGCTTCGTGACGCCGATCGGCCAGCGGCGTTTCGATGCGAAGCCGGTGTCGGAACAGGTGGAAGGAAACCCGTCATGATCTTGCCGGTCATGCCGCACGGCCCGCGCAAGCTCAAGGTGGCGACGGTTTCGCTGGCCGGCTGCTTTGGCTGCCACATGTCCTTCCTGGACATCGACGAGCGCCTGCTGGAACTGCTGGAACTTGTCGAGTTCGACCGCTCCCCGCTGACCGACATCAAGACCGTGGGCCACTGCGACATCGGCCTGATCGAAGGTGGCCTGTGCAATGCCGAGAACGTGGTGGTGCTGCGCGAATTCCGCGCCGCCTGCAAGACGCTGGTGGCGGTGGGTGCCTGCGCCATCAACGGCGGCCTGCCGGCACAGCGCAATCATCTCGACCTGGGGCGGATGCTGACCGACGTGTACCGCAGCCGCCCCGGCCTGAGTTCAGGCAGCGGCATTCCGAACGACCCCGAGCTGCCCCTGCCGCTGAACAAGGTGCACCCGATCCACGAGGTAGTGCATGTGGACTATTTCCTGCCTGGCTGCCCGCCCTCGGCGGATGCGTTCTGGCGCTTTCTGACCGACCTGATGGCCGGGCGCACGCCGCACCTGGGCCACGGCCTGATGCACTACGACTGACCATGACCCGATCGCTTGAAACCGCCGCCCCAGCCGCCGTTGCGCAAGGCCTGCGCCGCGTGGCCATCGATCCGCTGTCACGCGTGGAGGGCCACGGCAAGGTGACGATTCTGCTCGACGCGCAGAACCGGGTGCAGCAGGTGCGCCTGCATATCGTCGAATTCCGCGGCTTCGAGAAGTTCATCGAAGGCCGGCCCTACTGGGAGGTGCCGGTGATGGTGCAGCGCCTGTGCGGCATCTGCCCGGTGTCGCACCACCTGGCGGCGTCCAAGGCCTTCGACCGGGTGGTGGGCGCGGTGCCTATCACCGCTTCCGCTGAAAAGATTCGCCGGCTGATGCACTACGGCCAGGTGATGCAGTCGCATGCACTGCATTTCTTTCACCTGGCGTCGCCCGACCTGCTGTTCGGCTTTGACTCCGACGCGAACCGGCGCAACATCGTCGGCGTGGCACAGGCGCACCCCGACATCGCGAAGAAGGGCATCCTGCTGCGCAAGTTCGGCCAGGAAGTGATCCGCGTGACCGCTGGCAAACGTGTGCACGGCACGGGCTCGGTGCCTGGCGGCATGAACAAGCACGTCAGCGCCGAGGACCGTGCGATGCTGCAGCGCGATGTGGCACAGATGACCGCGTGGGCGCAGGATGCGGTGGGTATGGCAAAGCAATTGCACGCACAGAACCCCGTGCTGTACAACAGCTTTGGCAGTTTCCGCTCCAGCATGCTCTCGCTGGTGCGCGCCGACGGGGCGATGGACCTTTACGACGGCGTGATCCGCGCGCGCGATGCCGCAGGGCAACTCATCTTTGACGGTGCCAGCGACCAAGGCTACCTCGACCTGATCGAGGAGGAGGTGAAGCCCTGGACCTACATGAAGTTCCCGTTCCTGAAAAGCCTGGGGCCCGACCTGGGCTGGTACCGGGTGGGACCTTTGGCGCGCCTGCAGAACTGCGACTTCATTCCCAGCCCGCTGGCTGAAGTCGAACGCCAGGCGTTTGTCGCCTGGGGCCGTGGCGAGCCCATCCATGCCACGCTGGCCTACCACTGGGCCCGCATGATCGAACTGCTGCACTGCATCGAGGTCATTGCGCAACTGCTCGACGACCCCGATATCCTCTCGGGCGAACTGATGGCCGGCGAGCCGCGACGGCGCTCGGGCGTGGGCGTGATCGAGGCGCCGCGCGGCACGCTGATCCACCACTACGAGGTGGGAGATGACGACCTGGTGACGATGTGCAACCTGATCGTCTCGACCACGCACAACAACCAGGCGATGAACGAGGCGGTGTGCTCGGTGGCGCGCGAGTACCTCGACGGGCGCGAGCTGACCGAAGGCTTGCTGAACCACATCGAGGTGGCGATCCGCGCCTACGACCCCTGCCTGTCCTGCGCCACCCATGCGCTGGGGCAGATGCCGCTTGACGTGGCGCTGGTGGGCCCGGGAGGTGAGCTGATGGACCGGCTCACCCGGTCGCACACCGGCGACATCGTGCGCGATCTCCAGCCGCCTTCATCGCCTGCGGCATGACGCCCGCATCTGTGCCCGTGCCGGCACAGGGTGCGGTTGCGCCATTTCTGGTGTTCGGCTGGGGCAACCTGAGCCGGGGCGATGACGCACTGGGTCCATTGTTCGTCGAGCGGTTGCGGGCTGTGCTGGCGCCGGACGCGAGCGTGGAATTGCTGGACGACTACCAGTTGCAGATCGAACATGCGCTTGACCTGGCGGGCCGCCAGCAGGTGCTGTTCGTCGATGCCAGCCTGAGGTGCATCGCGCCCTTCGAGGTGAGGCCCCTGTCACCCGCGAAGGACGTCAGTTTCACGACGCACGCGCTGTCGCCGCAGGCGCTGATGCAGGTGTATTGCGAGGTGCAGGGGGTGGCGCCCCCGCCCTGCACGCTGCTGGCGATCCGGGGCGAGCGCTTCGAGCTCGGCGAGCCGCCTGGACTGGCGGCGCTGGCCCATCTCGATGCCGCATTGCGCTGGGCGGGCAGCTGGCTTGCCGGGCACGGCGTCAGAACAGCGTCGTGATCTGCACCGAGTCGCGGTCGCGTTGCGTCTGGACCCGGGTGCCGCTGTTGCGCGCCAGGCGCAGCATGCGGTCGTTGCCGGGCAGGATGTCGGCCACGAAGCCGCGCAGACCCTGGCGTCTGGCGTGCTTCACCATGGCGGCATTCAGCGCCGCGCCGACGCCGCAGCCCTGCCATTCGGGGTGCACCATGAACGCGGTCTCCGCCAGGTTGCTGGTGGGGTTCACGAAGTAGCAGGCCTGCCCCACGATCTGCACTTCCTCCCGGCTGCCGGTGGTGGCCACGAACGCCACTTCGTTCTCGTAGTTCAGGTTGCACAGTCGCTGGACCTCGACGTCGGACAGGCCGCGCACCCTGCGGAAGAACCGGGTGAAGACGTCGGCCTCGCTGAGGTGGTGGAACAGCGCGCGCACGCCCTCGGCGTCGCTGGACAGTGCGGGGCGCAGCATCACCTCGCGCCCGTCCTTGAGGGTGAGCGTGACTTCCTCCTCGACCGGGTAGGCGCGCAGGTTTTTCAGTGTCTGGCTCACCGGCAGGTAGCCCAGCGCCTGCGCCTGGGCAAACAGCTCGGGGCGGAATTTCGGGTGCGCCAGCTCGATCAGCGCCGTGGCGCGCTGGCGGATCGACTTGCCGAACAGGTAGGCGATGCCGTATTCGGTCACCACGTAGTGCACGTCGGTGCGCGCGATGGTCGAGGCCTCGCCGGCCAGCAGGGCCGGGCGGATGCGCGAGGTCTCGCCATCCTCGGTGGTCGAGGTCAGGCACAGGATGGGCTTGCCGCCTGGCGAGCGGGAGGCGCCGCGCAGGAACTCGCCCTGGTTGCCAATGCCGCCATAGAACTCGCCGTCGAACTGGTCCACGCAAGCCTGGCCGGTCAGGTCGACGGCAAACGCCTGCGCGATCGACACCATCCGGTATTGCGCCGCAATGGTGGCCGGATTGCAGACCACGTCGATCGGCTGGAACACGAACAGCGGGTTGCCGTCGACCAGGTCGTACAGCGCGCGTGAACCCAGTGCCATGCTGGCGACGATCTTGAAGGGCTGGTGGGTCTTGCGGGCGCCGGTCAGGATGCCGTTTTCGAGCAGCGGCAGGATGGCGTCGGACACCACGTCCGAGTGAATGCCCAGGTCCTTGCGGTCGGTCAGGTACTGCAGGGCCTCGTGCGCCAGCTTGCCCAGACCGACCTGCAGGGTGGAGCCGTCCTCGATGATGCCGGCGATGTAGCGGGCAATGCGCTTGACGTCCTCATCCTGCGCGGGCTCGCGGCCCAGTTCCATCACCGGCGTGTCCACCGGCACCAGGTGGTGGATGCGGCCGACGTGCAGGGTCGAGTCGCCCATCGAGCGCGGCATGGCCGGGTTGACCTCGGCGATCACCACGCGCGCGCGGGCCACCGCCGCCGGAATGATGTCCACCGATACCCCCAGGCTGACAAAGCCGAAGGCGTCGGGCAGGGAAACCTGGATCAGCGCCACGTCCACCGGGATGCGCCCGAGCTCGATCATCTCGGGCACCCGGGCCACCGACATGGGCACGTACTCCACCAGGCCCTGTTTCACGGCGCCGCGCATGTCGGTGCCGACAAAGAAGCTGCGGTGTCGAAAGCGCGTGGTGATGTGGCCTTCGGCGTCGCGGTCGAAGGCGTTGATGGTGAAGAAATGCAGCAGTTCGAGGTCGGCCGGCACCACCGGCAATGCTTCCAGCGCCTGCAGCAGGGTGCGCGGAGCGGCGCAGCCGGTGCCGACGAACACATGGTCGCCGTTGCGGATGTGTTCCACGGCCAACGTGGCGGTAGTGACCTTGTCCAGGAAGGGCTCAAGAGCCTTGAATTTTTTCGGTGTTCTTTTGGAAAACATGAAGGGGTCACCCGGGTTGGCTGGCGATCGGCGAATGCCGCATCATCACCGACTCGGGCACCGGCGCGCAAGCCGGCAGACCCTCGCACCGATCATGCAGCCCGCTTGACCCGGACCAGCGGCTCCACCGTGCCTGGCGCGCCATGGTGGCGGATACGCTGTTTCTTCAGGCGGATGATGCAGTCCTCCAGCGTCTGTCCGATGATGGTCTGGTCGCGGATCATCGCGATCTTCGGCCAGGTGGCGCGTTCGCCGGCCAGCACCCAGGCTTGAAACTCGGCCAGCGACAGGTCGCCCAGTACCCGCTGGTAGTCGCGCAGGCGAACCTTCGGGTGGATCGTGACATCGCCGTAGTACTGCTGGTCGATGACGGCGATGGTGCCTTCCATCAGCGTCTTGAAGATCCCGCGGTCGATGCCGTAGGACATCATCTCCATCAGCTGCTTGCTGCGGTGCTTCACCTCGCCCTTGATCACCTGCCTGAGAAATTTCTGCCAGCCCTCCTTGCGGGTCTGGTCTGAGATGAAGGGCAGCACATGCGGGTTGGTCTGGCTGACGATGTGGTGGTTGACGTTGTACAGCTCGCCCAGGCGCTGCGCCGGCAGGTCGCTCTCGATCGCGCCATCGACCCAGCGGATCGACGCCATGTACGGCTTCTCGTGCCCCAGGCGGTCCTTGGTCATCAGCTTCACCGGTGGGAACAGGCCGGGCACCGAGCACGAGGCCAGCACCGCGCTCCAGACCAGCAAGTGGGGGGTGGTGAGGTAGTTCAGCAGCCGGGAGTGCTGGTTCTTGTCGACTGGCGAAACGGTGATGTTGATGATGCGCTTCGTGCGCTTGAAGGCTTCTTCAAAGGTGTATTCACCCAAGCTCTGGCGCAGGAAGCGCTCCAGCTCGCGAATGTCCATGATCGACTTCTGGCGCAGCATTTCGCCAAGCTTCAGGCGACGCCAGACGTGCAGGTCCATGCCCTCGCCGCGGATCAGCGCGTCGAGTTCGTTGTCCTTGTGCGTGCCCAGGAACGCTGCAACCACCGAGCCCGCGCTGGAGCCCGAGATCACGCGCGGCAGCAGATTCTGCTCGCGCAGCGCCTTGACCACGCCGAAGTGGAACATGCCCATGTTGGCGCCGCCACTGAGCATCAGCGCCGAGCGGCCAAAGCTTTGCCCGGTATGGCGGAAGAACATCAGCTTCTGCGCATAAGGCAGCTCGGGGATGTCGTGGTCGCACAGGTGGTTCAGCAGGGACGTGACTTCGGTGGTGTATTCGTCGATCAGCAGCTTGGTACCCACGTGCGCATGCTTGTACAGTTCGGGATTGGCCAGGTTGCCCAGGTTGCGGTGCAGGCCCTCGCGCAGGCTGAAGATCAGTTGCGCCCAGTCGCCCGCCTTGCGCCAGGCCCGCAGATTGATCAGGCGTTGCTGGATCAGCTTGTGCTGGTAGTGGCTTGAGACCGGGTGGTTCTTCCAGGCATCCAGACCTTCCAGCGTGTCCAGCACCATCGACTGCGCGCGCCAAGTGCTGTAGTCGGTCGCCTGATCGACCAGTCTCTGCTGCGCGACGGTTTTCCTGGATTTCATGTCTGATTTATCCCCCTGGGGCGGAATCGCACCAAATTTCGAGTTTTGACGGCCTCAAACAATTCTCCATCAGTGTCGACCCCGCCACTGTCACATTCATAACTCTCTTGAGCTGGTTCAAGCCTCGGGCCCCGCGGGGGGCGCTGTTGACGACTATTGCTGCTGCGCCGTCTGCAGCATCCGCCCCATCAGCTCGTGCAGCTTGTTCACCGCCTTGAGCGGGCGCACCATGACCTTGAAGTGGATGATCTGGCCCTCGGGGTTCCAGCTGATCATGTCGATTCCGTTGATCAGGATGCCTTCGCAGGTGCTCTCGAATTCCAGCACCGATGAACTCGCGTCGTGCCATTCGTTGAGGTAGCGGAAGCTGTCATTGCCGAGCACCTGCATCGCGGCGGCGAGGTAGGCGGTTGTGATGGGCTTGCCCACCTGCGGGGTGTGCACCACGGGCGATTCGAAGACCACGTCGTCAGCCAGCAGGCGCTTGAGCGCGGCGATGTCGTGGTTTTTGGCAACGTGATGCCAGGCGGTGATGGCGGTGGGGGTCATGGTGCTTCTCCTGTGTGGTGGTGATCTGGATGAAAGGTTCAAAGACTGGCGGTGTACTGGTCGCGCAGTTCGCGTTTGAGCACTTTGCCGATGGCGCTGCGTGGCAGCTCGGGTACGAGGTGCAGGTCGCTCAGGCGCTGGGTCTTGCCGACGCGCTGGTTCAGCCAGTTTTTCAGGGTTTCGGCGGTGATGTCGTTGCCGGCCCGGATGACGACGAAGGCCACAGGCGTTTCGCCCCAGTCGACCGAGGGCACGCCAACCACGGCCGCCTCGGCCACTGCGGGGTGCTCGCACAGCAGGGCTTCGAGATCGCTGGGGTAGATGTTGAAGCCGCCCGAGATGATCATGTCCTTCTTGCGGTCGAACAGCGTGAGGAAGCCGTCAGCGTCAAAGCGGCCGATGTCGCCGGTGCGGATGAAGCGCTTGCCGTCGGGTGCGAACCATTCGGCCTCGCGCGTCTTCTCGGGCTGGCCGTGGTAGCCGGTCATCATGCCGCCGGAGTGGCCCACCACCTCGCCGGCTTCGCCAGGCGGCACTTCGACGCCGGCCTCGTCGATCAGGCGCAGGTCGTGACCTTCGGCCGGGCGGCCCACGGTGTGCAGCTTGTCCGGGTGGTTGTGCGCCTCCAGGATGAAGGTGCCACCGCCTTCGGTCAGGCCGTAGAACTCGGTCAGCCCGCCGGGCCAGCGCTTCAGCACATCGGCCTTCATCGCGGCGCTGAAGGGCGCGCTGGTGCTGAACTTCATCCGGAAGCTGGAGAGGTCGTGCGCGTCGAAGTCGGGCCGGGCCATCAGGCGTTGGTACTGCACCGGCACCAGCATGGTGTGGGTCACGTGGTTTGCCTGCGCCCACTGCAGGTAGGCGGCGGCGTCGAATCGGGGCATCAGCAGCACGGTGCCGCCGAAGGCCAGCGTGGGGAAAAACACCACCAGCGTGGTGTTGGAGTACAGCGGCGTGGACAGCAGCGTGACGGTGTCCGGCCCGTAGCCGTATTTCGCACCTCGCATCACGTGCGCCCAGCGCATGCCGTGCGACTGCACGATGCCCTTGGGTGCGCCGGTGGTGCCGGACGAATAGATGATGTTGAAAGGCCAGCCGGGCTGCAGGGCGACGGGTGCGGGCGTCGCGCCGGGCGCGGCGAGCCACACTTCCAGCGGCTGGCCGGCGACCGAGCCATCGAGAGCGATGCGCGGCACCGTGCCAGCGCCTGCAGCGCCCACGGTGTCGGCGGCTGACGCATCGGTGAACAGCCGGCGGGCGCCCGCGTCTGCGAGCATGCGCGCCAGCGCGTCCGGCGTGCTGCCGGGGGCCAGCGGCGCGACCACCACACCGGCGCGCAGCGCGCCCAGGAACACGGCGGCGTAATCGATGGACGTGGCAGCGCACAGGGCTATCGCGTCGCCGCTGCGCAATCCGTCTCGCTGCAGGGCGGCGGCGACGCGGTCCATGCGGGCGTCGAGCGTGGCGTAGTCGATGGCGCGCGCATCGGCGCCCGCGCACTCGACCAGCGCGCGGCGCGTGGGAGCGGCCAGCGCGTGTTGGCGGATCAGGTCGGGGATGGCGCGGAATTCGGCGGGAAGCGTCGCGGTCAGGGGCGCGGAAGTGGTCGTCATGGTGCCGGGCAGAGCTGGGGTCGCCAGATCATAAGGAAGAGGGCGCCGCGCCGGGGTCGCACAGGCGATTTGCGCGATGTTTCGGCACCTTCCCAGCACCGAATCGACATTTTCAGCTACGGAACAAGGAGCATTCTGGAGTCTGCGCGATGCCAGCCACAGTGCCCGGCGTGCGGCCATGGCCCCTTGCGCTGGCGCCAGCCTTGCTCATTGAAATCAAAGCCGGTAGAATTACGTTTAGGATAATTCATTTACCAATGGTAAATTTAATGTGCCCCGATCAGGATGCGCCAAGGGGTGCCGGTCGGACCCATCAACTGACTTTCGAAGCAGGAGAACTGTCCCATGGGGACCTACACGTACCCGAAATTTGCCTACGCCGGTCCGGCCGACCTGCAGGCGGGCGCACCACAACGCCGCCCGCTGGTGATCGTCGGTGCCGGCCCGGTCGGCCTGGCCGCTGCCATCGATGCCCGCCTGAAAGGCATTCCGGTGCTGGTGTTCGACGAGGACGACACGGTCTCGATCGGCTCGCGCGCCGTCTGCTATGCCAAGCGCGCGCTGGAAGTGCTGGACCGTCTGGGCGTGGGCGACCCGATCTGCGACAAAGGCGTGAGCTGGAACGTGGGCCGCACCTTCTTCCGCGAGAAAGAGGTGTACCACTTCGACCTTGTGCCCGACGCCGGCCACAAGCGCCCCGGCATGATCAACCTGCAGCAGTACTACCTGGAAGAAACCATGGTGGCGCGCTCCATGGAGCTCGGCGCGGACATCCGCTGGCGCTACAAGGTGGTGGGTGTGCAGAACGAGGCCGACCATGTGCGCCTGCGCGTGGACACGCCCGACGGCACATTCGACATCGAGGCCGACTGGCTGATCGTGGCTGACGGCGCGCGCAGCCCGATCCGCAACATGCTGGGCCTGGAGATCGAGGGCCGCATCTTCATGGACCGCTTCCTGATCGCCGACGTGATCATGAAGGCCGACTACCCAGCCGAGCGCTGGTTCTGGTTCGACCCGCCGTTTCACCGCAACCAGAGCGTGCTGCTGCACAAGCAGAGCGACAACGTCTGGCGCATCGACTTCCAGCTCGGCTGGGACGCCGATCCGGAAGAAGAAAAGAAGCCGGAGAACGTCATTCCCCGCCTCAAGGCCATGCTGGGCGATGAGCGCCCGTTCGATCTGGAGTGGGTCAGCATCTACACCTTCCAGTGCCGGCGCATGAAGGACTTCCGCGCCGGGCGCGCGCTGTTCGTGGGCGACGCGGCGCACCAGGTGTCGCCGTTCGGCGCGCGCGGCGCGAACTCGGGCTTCCAGGACACCGACGACCTGATCTGGAAGCTGCAGCTCGTCATGGCCGGCCAGGCGCCCGAGGCGCTGCTGGACACCTACAGCGCCGACCGCACCTTCGCCGCCGACGAGAACCTGATGAACTCGACGCGCTCCACCGACTTCATCACGCCCAAGAGCCGCGTCAGCAAGACCTTTCGCAACGCGGTGCTCGATCTGGCGCAGGACCATGCGTTTGCGCGCCGGCTGGTGAACTCCGGCCGCCTGTCGGTGCCGGCCTTCCTGACGCAGTCCGCGCTGAACACGCCGGACGCCGACGCCTTCGCTGGCGACATGGTGCCCGGCGCGCCGATGGACGATGCGCCGATCCGCTTGGCGGGCCAGGACGCCTGGCTGATGGACCAACTGGGCAACCGCTTCCAGCTGCTGGTGTTTGTCGACGCCGTGGGGGCGCTGGATGCGGCCACGTTGGCGCAGCTGAAGGCCCTGACGGCCGACCCGATTGCTGTGCAGCCGATCATCGTGACGCCAGCCGGGGGCCAGCTTGATGGCTTCACGGTGCTGGCCGACGCGCAGGGCCTGATGGCCCGGCGCTACGACGCGAAGCCTGGCACCGCCTACCTGGCCCGCCCGGACCAGCACGTGGCCGCCCGCTGGCGCGTCTTCGACTCGTCCCAAGTGCGCGCCGCCGTGGCCCGCGCAACCTGCAACGCCTGAGCCCAGAGGAAACTGTCATGCCACTTCAACTGCAGCCCAATCTCAAAGAACCCGGCCAGCGCTATTTCCGAGAGTTCTCGCCCGGCGACGACTTCTACGAAGCGCTGATCGACACCCACCGCGACCTGACCGACGAGCAGAGCGAGGCCCTGAACGCGCGCCTGATCCTGCTGCTGGCCAACCAGATCGGCGACATCAGCCTGCTGCGCGACGCCCTGAGGCTGGCGCGCCAGGGCGTTTGAGCGGAAACTCCCTTTTGCAATCATCCAACCCCCAGGAGACTGACATGCAGATCAAGAAAATCCATCACGTGGCCTACCGCTGCAAGGACGCCAAGGAAACCGTGGAGTGGTACGTCAAGCACCTGAACATGAAGTTCGTGCTGGCCATTGCCGAGGACCAGGTGCCTTCGACCCATGCGCCCGACCCTTACATGCATTTGTTCATGGATGCCGGCCAGGGCAACGTGCTGGCCTTCTTCGAGATCCCCAACTCACCGCCGATGGGCCGCGACGAGAACACCCCGGAATGGGTACAACACATTGCCTTCGAGGTGGACAGCGTGAAGACGCTGGAGGAAACCAAGGCGCGGCTCGAAGCCTCGGGCATTCCGGTGGTCGGCATCACCGACCATGCGATCTTCAAGTCGATCTATTTCTTCGACCCGAGCGGCCACCGCCTGGAGCTGGCCGCCAATACCGGCACGCCCGAGATGTACCAGCAACTCGACGAGGTGAAGTGGGACATGCTTGAGGAATGGAGCAAGACCAAGCGCGCACCCAAGCACGCCGCCTGGATGCACGAAAAGGAATTTCGCTGAAATGGGCCGTCGGCGCTCAGGGCTTGAGCGTCGCGTCTTCGATCAGCACCTTGTAGGTATAGCCCGAACCGAAGTCCTTGTTGGTGCGCACGATGCCCGAGACCGTCACCACGTCGCCGACTTTGGCCTGCGCCGCGGTCGTGACCAGGATGTCATTCGTTTCCTTGGCGGCATCACCGGAGCCATCGCGCAGATGGATCCAGTTCTTGCCCATGATGGCCGGGTTGTACTTGACGACCTTGCCGCTGACTACCACGGGCTTGTCTTTCAGTTCCGCCGATTTCGTGGTGACCTCGGCCACGGTTCGGGCATTGGCCCCGCTGGCCTTGGCGACCTTGATCGGAGTCGTGTCCGTCGCCGGCGCCGGTTTTGCCATGCCGGCGTGAGCGTCAGCCGCCACCTTGCCGGTGCCGCCCAGTGTGCCGAAGACGATGGTCGGAAAGGTCTTCTTCAGCGACCTGCTCTCAAAGTTCTGCATCACCATCGGGTTGTTGATGGTCACCCTGGCGCCGACCTTGATCGGCGCGGTGCTGACCGCCGCCCAGGTTTCGCCCTCCTTGGTCTTGAGGCGCAGGTAGGTGTAGCTATCAACGTCCTTGACCTCCAGCACTTCGCCGGTAATGGCGGAGGACGTCGCGGCGGCGGTCGCTGGGGCACCTGCCGCCCAGACGGGCAGGGCCAAGGGGGCGGTAAACAACAGGCAGAGTGCCAAAAGGGTTTTCATGGGTCTGGAGTCTCGGTGGTGAAGCTGGAAAGCTTAGCACCATGCCCGCCCCTGCCCTTGGCCGGGCTCAGAGCTTGAAAGGCACCACCAGCTGGCGCTGCGTGCCCAGGCCTTCGACGGCCAGCGTCAGAACGTCACCCCTCTTCAGGAACACCGGCGGCTTCATGCCCATGCCCACGCCCGGAGGCGTGCCGGTGGTGATCACGTCGCCCGGCATCAGTGTCATGAACTGGCTGACATAGCTGACGACCTTGGCCACGCCGAAGATCATGGTCCGCGTGTTGCCGCTCTGCACCCGCTGGCCATTGAGGTCCAGCCACATGCCCAGCCGCTGCGGATTCGCAATTTCATCGCGCGTCACCAACCATGGTCCGATGGGGCCGAAGGTATCGCAACCCTTGCCCTTGTCCCAGGTGCCGCCGCGCTCGATCTGGAACGCGCGCTCGCTGATGTCGTTGACGGCGCAGTAGCCGGCGACAAAGCTCAAGGCGTCCTTTTGGGACACATAACGCGCCTTCGTTCCGATCACCACGCCCAGCTCGACCTCCCAATCGGTTTTCCTGGACCCCTTGGGCAGCATGACCGGGTCGTTGGGCCCCTGGATGCAACTGGTGGCCTTCATGAAGACGATGGGCTCGGCCGGGATCGGCATGCCAGCCTCGGCCGCGTGGTCGGCATAGTTCAGGCCGATGGCGATGAACTTGCCGACGCCGGCGACCGGGCAGCCGACGCGGGGCGAGCCCTTGACGGCGGGCAGCTGGTCGGTCTTCAGCTTGCGCAGCCGGGCCAGGGCCGCGTCGCCCAGCTGTTCAGGGCCAATATCCTGGATCACCGCGCTCAGGTCGCGCAGGCGGCCTTCGGAATCGATCAGCCCTGGCTTTTCCTGGCCAGGTTTACCGTAGCGCACGAGTTTCATGGGGCTTCCTTGGTGTGATGGGCCGGTTTTCGCAGCAGCTTACATGTTGCGCCGGTACTGGCCGCCAACTTCGAACAAGGCATTGGTGATCTGGCCCAGCGAGCACACACGCACCGCGTCCATCAGCACTTCGAACACGTTGCCATTGTCGATCACTGCCTGTTGCAGGCGCTTGAGCTGCCTGGGTGCTTCTGCCGCGTGGCGAGTGTGGAAGTCTGCCAGCCGCCGCAACTGGCTCTGCTTTTCTTCCTCGGTGCTGCGGGCCAGTTCCAGCGTGTCGTGGACGGCGTCGCCATGCGGGTTGCGGAAGGTGTTGACGCCGATGATGGGCAACTCGCCGGTGTGTTTGAGCATTTCATAGTGCATCGATTCGTCCTGGATGCGGCCGCGCTGGTACCCGGTCTCCATGGCGCCCAGCACGCCGCCGCGCTCGGCAATGCGCTCGAACTCGCTCAGCACCGCTTCTTCCACCAGCTCGGTCAACTCCTCGATGATGAACGCGCCCTGGTTCGGGTTCTCGTTCTTCGCCAGGCCCCATTCGCGGTTGATGATGAGCTGGATGGCCATGGCGCGGCGCACCGAGTCTTCGGTCGGCGTCGTAATGGCTTCGTCAAACGCGTTGGTGTGCAGGCTGTTGCAGTTGTCATAGATCGCGATCAGCGCCTGCAGCGAGGTACGGATGTCGTTGAACTGGATCTCTTGCGCGTGCAGGCTGCGGCCACTGGTCTGGATGTGGTACTTCAGCTTCTGACTGCGCTCATTGGCGCCGTACCTTTCCTTCATCGCAACCGCCCAGATGCGGCGCGCGACGCGGCCCATCACGGTGTATTCCGGGTCCATGCCGTTGCTGAAAAAGAAGCTCAGGTTGGGGGCGAAGTCGTCAATATGCATGCCGCGCGCCAGGTAGGCTTCCACGAAGGTGAAGCCGTTGGAGAGCGTGAACGCGAGCTGGCTGATGGGGTTGGCGCCCGCCTCGGCGATGTGATAGCCGCTGATGGACACGCTGTAGAAGTTGCGCACGTTATGGTGCACGAAATAACTCGCGATGTCGCCCATCACTTTCAGGCTGAACTCGGTCGAGAAGATGCAGGTGTTCTGGCCCTGGTCTTCCTTCAGGATGTCGGCCTGCACCGTGCCGCGCACGTTGGCCTGCACCCATTCCCGGATCTTCGCCGTCTCGGTCTCGGTGGGTTCGCGGCCGTTGTCGGCCTTGAACTTGTCGATGTTCTGGTCGATGGCGGTGTTCATGAACATCGCCAGGATCGAGGGTGCCGGGCCGTTGATCGTCATCGACACGCTGGTGGTCGGGTTGCACAGGTCGAAGCCGCCGTAGAGCACCTTCATGTCGTCCAGCGTCGCAATGGAAACTCCCGAGTTGCCGACCTTGCCGTAGATGTCGGGGCGCCGGTCGGGGTCGTTGCCGTAGAGCGTGACCGAGTCGAAGGCGGTGGACAGGCGTATCGCCGGCAGGCCCTCGCTGAGCAGCTTGAAACGGCGGTTGGTGCGGAACGGGTCGCCTTCGCCCGCAAACATGCGGGTGGGGTCTTCATTTTCGCGCTTGAAGGCAAAGGTGCCTGCGGTGTACGGATAGCTGCCGGGCACGTTGTCGAGCATCAGCCACTTGAGGATTTCACCGTGGTCCTCGAATTGCGGCAGCGCGACTTTGCGGAGGGTGGTGCCAGACAGGGACTTGCTGGTGAGCGCGGTGCGGATTTCCTTGTCGCGGATCTTCACGATGTATTCGTCGCCGGCGTAGGCCTTTTGCATCTCGGGCCATTGGGCCAGCAGTTTTCGGGCGGACGGGTCCTGCGTTTCCTCGCGTTGAATCGCCAGGTCAATGGCAGCCTCCGCAGCGCGCGCCTTGCCGGGCTTGCCCACTTCGAGCATGGCGGCAGCGGCGCGCAATTGCTGGATTTCGCGGGCCAGACGCGCTTGAGCGCGAGCCTTATTCTTGTAGGCGCGAACGGTATCGGTGATCTCGGCCAGGTAGCGCGTGCGCGCTGCGGGCACGACGGGTGTCTGGTTGGTGCTGTGGCGCACTTGGACATGGGGCAGGATGCCTTCGCCCAGCTTCAGGCCGAGTTCGGCCAGACGCGGCTTGAGCGCCTGGTACAGCGCGGTCACGCCATCGTCATTGAAGCGCGCGGCCATGGTGCCGAACACCGGCATCTGCTCGGCCGGCGTGGTCCAGGCTTCCTTGTTGCGCTGCACCTGCTTGGCCACGTCGCGCAGCGCGTCGGACGCGCCCTTGCGGTCGAACTTGTTGATGGCGACGAACTCGGCAAAGTCCAGCATGTCGATCTTCTCGAGCTGGCTGGCGGCGCCGAATTCGGGTGTCATCACGTACATCGGCACGTCCACATGCGGCACGATGGCGGCGTCGCCCTGGCCGATGCCCGAGGTTTCGACCACGATCAGATCGAAACCAGCGGCCCTGCAGGCTGCGACCACGTCGGGCAGGGCCTTGCTGATCTCGCTGCCGAAGTCGCGTGTGGCCAGGCTGCGCATGAAGACGCGCGAACCCTGTTGCCACGGGCTGATGGCATTCATGCGGATGCGGTCGCCCAGCAGCGCGCCACCGCTCTTGCGGCGCGACGGATCGATGGAAATGACGGCGATGCGCAGGCTGTCGTTCTGGTCCAGACGCAGGCGACGGATCAACTCGTCGGTCAGTGAGGATTTTCCTGCGCCGCCGGTGCCGGTGATGCCCAGTACCGGCACCTTGCGAGCCGAGGCCGACTTCTTGACGGCCGCCATCAGCTTGTCGTCGGCCTTTTCGTTCTCCAGTGCTGTGATGAGTTGTGCCAGCGCGCGCCAGGCCATTTCGCCATGCCCCTGAATCGCGGCCAGTTCCTTGGGCGCATACGAGGTGATGTCCTGGTCGCAGCGCATCACCATCTCGCCGATCATCCCGGCCAGGCCCATGCGCTGGCCGTCTTCAGGGCTGTAGATGCGGCTCACGCCGTAGGCCTGCAACTCGCGGATTTCGGGAGGAACGATCACGCCGCCGCCGCCGCCAAAGACCTGGATGTGCGCGCCACCACGTGCCTTGAGCAAGTCCACCATGTACTTGAAGTATTCGACGTGCCCCCCTTGGTAGGAACTGATCGCAATGCCCTGTGCATCCTCCTGCAGTGCCGCGGTGACGACCTCATCGACAGAGCGGTTGTGGCCCAGGTGGATGACCTCGGCGCCCATGCCCTGAAGGATGCGCCGCATGATGTTGATGGCTGCGTCATGCCCGTCGAACAGGCTGGCAGCGGTGACAAAGCGCACCTTGTGGGTGGGGCGGTAGTTGGCAAGGGCCTTGAATTCGGCGGACAAGTCGGTCATGGCGGGGCTTTCGTCTCTGGGCGTTGCTTGAAATAGGCTTATTTGATCTTCAGGCCCTTCAAGGCCGGATCGTCAGGCGGGTAGCGCAGGTCGAGTGCCTTGAGGGTGTCGCGCACCACGGTGGCGACCATCAGGTTGCGGTGGGTCTTGGAGTCTGCAGGCACAACAGTCCACGGCGCCCAGGGCGTGCTGGTCGCGCCCAGCAGCGCTTCATAGGCCTGCTGGTACTCGGCCCATTGCTCGCGCACCTTGAGGTCGCCCAGACTGAACTTCCAGCGCTTGGTCGGGTCGTCCACCCGCTCCTGCAGTCGCTGCCCTTGTTCCTCAAAGCTGATGTGCAGCATGAATTTGAGGATGACCGTACCGGTCTCTGCCAGCAGGCGCTCGAAGTCATTGATTTGCGCGAAGCGCTGTCGCGCCTGTTCGGGCGTGATCCAGCCATTGACCACCGGGACCAGCACGTCTTCGTAGTGGCTTCGGTTGAAGATCATCACCTCGCCCGCGGCGGGCATCTGCTGGTGAATGCGCCACAGGTAGTCGCGCGCCCGCTCGTGCTCGGTGGGGGCCTTCCAGCCCACGGTGTGCACGCCCAGCGCGCTCGTGCGGCCAAAAACGCCGCGAATGGTGCCGTCCTTGCCCGATGTGTCCGTGCCCTGCAGGATCACCAGCAATTTGTAGCGCCGGTCGGCATAGAACAGGTTCTGCAACGCGTCGATCTCGATGGCCAGGTCCTCGACGGCATCCTTGCCCTCGGCCTTGTCGCCATTGGAATACGGTTTGGCTGAAGCCTTTAGCCCGCTGAGCGAAAACGGCTTGCCGTCCCCTTTCACAGGCGGTTGCCACGGGGCCAGCAGGGCCTTGCTCGCACCAACAGTGGGGGGCATTGACGTCTCCTTGATTTGATTGACGTTTACGTAAACGTCAATATTAACCTGACAGGCCATTGCTGTCACTGCCAACCTATTGCCAGTGATGCTCGGGGGGGCAGTCTCTGCGCCTTGAAGTCTGGAGAACGGATTGATGGTCCAGGCTGGCGATCCCGCTCGATCTCCGAAAAATTGAAATGTGGCATCGGGTGGCTGTCGGGGCAAAGCTATCATCTGCCTGGGACGCCAACTGGACTTAACCTGGAAATGACCATGAGCAGAATCGTCGACGCAGAAAAAAAGAGAGCGCTGTGCGCCCGATTGGCACGAATTGAAGGCCAGATTCGCGGCCTGCAGAAACTGATCGACGGCGATGCCGATTGCGAGAAGATCGCCCAACAGATGGCAGCGGCCCGCAAGGCGCTCGACAAGTCCTTTTTCTCCATGGTCGGTTGCATGATCGAGCAGGGCGACCAGTCGGCCGAACACGTTGCCGAGATGCTGACAAAATTTGCCTGACGGGGGCTTGGGAACACGATGAATCCGATCCAGCTTTTTGACACGGCCTCCAGCACCTACACCTATGTGCTGTTTGATGAGTCCACGCGCGATGCCCTTATCATCGACCCGGTGGACGAGCAGATCGAACGGGACCTTGCCACGCTGCGCCAGTACGGCCTGAAGCTGCTCTGGACGGTGGAGACACATGCCCACGCCGACCACATCACCAGCGCTGGCCTGCTGGCAGAGCACACGGGCGCGCGCACTGCGGCGCCTGACGGCTGCGGGATCACCACTGCGGCCGTGCAGTTGCGCGAGGGTGACGAACTCGAGTTTGGCGGTCAGAAGATTCGCTGCCTGGACACGCCCGGCCACACGGCTGGCAGCATGAGTTATGTCTGGAAGTCGCCCAACGCCCAGCACGTATTTACCGGCGATACCTTGCTGATCAATGGCTGCGGGCGCAGCGACTTCCAGTCCGGCAGCGCCGAGTCGCTCTTTCACAGCTTGACCCAGGTGCTGTTCTTGCTGCCTGACGAGACAATCGTCTGGCCCGGGCACGACTACCAGGGGCGCACGCATTCGACCATCGGCGTCGAGAAGAGAACCAACGCGCGCGTGGCAGGCAAGTCACTGGCGGAGTTTGTTGCCATCATGGACGGGCTGCATCTGCCCAGGCCCAGACGGATGGACGAGGCCGTGCCTGCCAATTTGACTTCGGGTCTGCGCCATGATGCTGGCGGTGGTGACCTGTTTCACCCGCGACAGGCGCAAGGTTACGCGGGTGACGTTTCGCCGGTTCTGGCCTGGCAGTGGGCCCAGTCGGGTGAAGCCGTGCTGGTGGACGTGCGCAGTGATGCCGAGCGCGAGTGGGTCGGCTTCGTGCCAGACGCCTTGCCGCTGGCGTGGAAGCAATGGCCCGGCATGGCGATGAATCCGGCTTTTGACGATGGGCTCAAGGCGGCGGCGGCCGATGGACGCAAACTGGTCTTGTTGTGCCGAAGCGGCGTGCGTTCTGTGGCGGCAGCCAAGCGCGCAGCCGAATTGGGGATCGAGGCGTACAACATTCTCGAAGGCTTCGAAGGCGACCCGGATGAGCACGCGCAACGCGGTCGAAAGGGCGGCTGGCGGTTTCACCGACTGCCCTGGCGCCAAGGTTGACACGCATACTTTTGAATTGCTTTGCCTGAATTGGCAATGTCTTTTTGACGATTTGGTGTTTTACCCCTGTCAATATTGACAGGGGTAAGGTGCCGAAAAGGCATCGGGGCGTCTTCAATGGATTGTTTCACCATCAGGGAGCAACCCATGCAAGTCATTGAAAGCCCGAAGTTCACGAACAACCTTTCCGATTCAGCACCCGGTCCTGCCGCACCGATCAGCGCTCATCTGGCCCAACGGGTGCAGCGCGAATTCACCCAGCGCTGGGATTCCCTCTGGGGAGGACGATCGCTTCTGCATGGAAGGGTTGCAGGGCCGGACGCTGTTCGTCTCAACGGCAACGACTATCTGAACCTGACCGGTCACCCGGATATCGTCCAGGCCCAGTCCAATGCCATCAAATGCGACGGCGAGTTCGTGATCCAGTCCAGCGTTTTCCTGCTTGACACCCATCCCGCCCGCGCGCTGGAAAAGGCACTTGCCCAGTGGGTCGGCAAGGATGACGGACTGATCTGCCAGTCTGGCTACAGCGCGAATCTCGGGTTGCTGCAATCCATTGCCGATCCGCAAACGCCGGTTTATCTGGACAGCCTGGCGCACACCTCCCTGTGGGAAGGGGCTCGAAGGGCGGGAGCGCCGTCGCATCCCTTTCGCCACAACGACCCGTTGCATCTGGCGCGCGTGATCGAGCGTCATGGGCCGGGCGTGGTGGTGGTGGATTCTGTCTACAGCACGACGGGTGCTGTATGTCCACTGGAGTCCATGGTGGAGGTGGCCGAGCGGCATGGCTGCATGATCCTGGTGGACGAGTCGCACTCACTGGGCACGCATGGACCACAGGGTGCCGGGCTTTGTGTTGAACTGGGGCTGAGCCACCGCGTGCACTTCATCACGACCAGCCTGGCCAAAGCCTTCGCCGGTCGTGCCGGGTTCATGACGGTTCCAGCCGAGATCCGGAACTACGTCCTGAGCACCAGCTATCCGAACATGTTCAGCTCCTGCCTTCTGCCGCACGAAATTGCCGCTCTGGCTGCGACACTCGAAGTCATCAGGCGCAGCGATTCCGCCAGGGCGAGCCTGATGCAAAACACCCGGCGGCTGAGGCGCAGGCTGACGGAACTGGGCTATCCCATCCAACAGGGCACGGAGCAGATCATCGCGCTGGAGTCGGGTACCGAGCCAGCGACCATGGTGTTGCGGGACTTGCTGGAGGAGCGGGGTGTTTTTGGCGCGGTGTTTTGTGCCCCTGCCACCAGTCGCAACCGGACGATGGTGAGACTGACGCTGCATGCCGGACTCGCGGACGCCGAGCTCGATCATGTTGAAGCCGTCGCTGCCGATATCGCACCACTGGCCAGACCATGGGACTGGCCCATCGCACGCCGGCAGCGTGATGGTGACCAGTCTGGTGAACTTCAACGTTGACCTGCGGGGAACGCCGCCGGTGGCTGGTCCCCAAGCTCACGGGGGCCACGGGAATTCAAAAAGAGCTCATAGCTGCCCGACAGGCCGGGACACAACGCCTGGGGAACCGGCACGAGGGCGCCGAATACAACGGGGCCGCTACCAAGACGAACGGCCGGATGAAGTCCGGCATTTTCAAGTCCTAGTGCGAGCCGGAACTCGACATCGAAAAGGCGTCTCCCCGAACGGATGTCCTCGAGTCCGGCGTCATCCACACCGTGGCACACGGCCATCTCGGCCAGTTCCTCCAGCCGGTTTTCCGGCTCCAGCTGAAGCCAGAATGCCATGCCGGCGGCGTCCAGCGCCAGAACCCCGAATGGATCTCCAAGCACCACATGTTCAACCCATCGCTGTTCATCGGCCAGTGTTGCGAGCTGTCGTCCAATGACCGGTGATGAAAGCAGGGCCATCTGTTCCCTTGAGAGGGTGGCGCGCCAGGCCAGTGAATGGTCGGCCTGAGGCTCATCGAGCATGCGCTGGATGGAGTCGGTCAGCCGGCGGGCGATTTCCGTCGTCTGCTTTGGGATGTACTGGTCAATCAAGGCCTGGTTGAACGCGGAAACCGCGATCTGCTCGTCGGCGCGGCCCGTCAGCAGCACCCGCGACCCAGACCAGTTCACCAGTTCGCCCAAGACCTGAAGCCCGTTCATTGCAGGCATTGAATAGTCCACAACGCAGACTTTTGTGAGATCGAAGCGCGCCGTCGCGTCGTCACGCCAGTATTCCAGGAGTTGGGCGATCAGCGCGTTGCCGTCTCGCCAGCGGTCCAGTATTTCCTTCTGACGCCACGTATCGGCGTCGTGGCGTGGGGGCTCTTGCTGCAGCTGGTTGATGCAGTCCGCAGGGCGCTGGTACAGCCTGACATGCCAGTGTTCGGGCATCACCTCCGCCAGCATTTCGAGGTAGGCGGGATCATCGTCAAGGAAGGCGACGCCTCCCGGGCGACGGTAGATGGGAAAGGGCATGTTACTTGTTCCCCTATTGCGTTGCGGCGACCTGCCTGTCAACCGGCAAGGTGATTGTGAACACTGCCCCGGCCGCCGGCTCAGACTTTACGCGGATGCTTCCATTGGCAGCAAGGATGACGCGTTTGCAGAACGCCAGACCCAGACCATGTCCAGTGCCCTGGTCGGTAGAGAAAAAGGGCTCGAACACCCGCTGCAGGGAGGCTGCGTCGATGCCGATACCCTTGTCCGAAATCGTGATGCGCCCCTCGGACTGCCGGCTACCCACTTCAATGCGGAGATCGCCCGGGTTCAGCACCGAACTCGACGCTTGCAGCGAATGAAGGGCATTTTTTACCAGGTTGTCCAGTACACGCAAGAACTGTGTGTGCGAACCCCGGAACCAGAAGTCGTTGTGAATGATGACGTCAACACAGTCAAGCTCGCGCGAAGTCCGATACGGGTATGCAGCAATGACTTCATCGACCAGTTCACGCGCCGAGATGCGGTCCTGGTATTGTGAAAGCTGCAACAGACGTGCATTCGAAATCTGCATGTCGATGTGATGGTTCATCGATCGCGCCAGGGCGTGCAGTCGCTGGGCCAGCTTCTCAAGCTTTCCTGCTCTTGGACCGTCGGGCTGGCGTTTCGCCTCGATCAGGATCGCATCAGCGATCAGGCCTGCCGTGGAAAGTGGCGTGCGGAGCTCGTGCGCCATGATGCCGATGGTGGTCAGTGAGTGACTGAGCCTTTCACGACGCAAGTTGGCGCCGGACAGGCCCAGCATCATGCCTGTGAGCCAGGCAAACGCAAGGACGACGAGATGGGCAACGGGCTGGGTTGTGCCCGCCGGCGTCATGGCGCCCGCCAGCGTTGTACCGATCAGGAAGGCAGCGATGGAGCCGGCGGCGGCGATGCGCCAGTCCGTGAGGTGGAAGTAACAGAGCACGACGGTCGCCAAGCTGGCAATCCAAACGGCGTTGTGATCGTTCATCACATACATCCAGCTGAAAAACAGGGGCAGTTCAATGAAGGCGATAGCGTTGAAAAGATGCTGCGTGGAGCGACTGGACGGTGCACTCGAAAACCGGTTCAACATCAGTAGCGCCCCGAGCAGTGCCATGCCACAGCGCAACCAGAAGTTTTCATAAGGCTGCGGCAGCCAGACGCTCCAGATCCAGTAGAACAGTGGTTGACCAATGAGCGAGAAAACGCCGATCGACTTGAGGCGAATCTGCGATGGGTGAAGAATGTGCTCAAGGGGCGCGAGCAGCACCTCTTCCCGGAGCCGTTTCGCGGTGGCATGGTCAAGCAGCCATTGCCATGACAACGGTTTGGTCAAATGATTCTCCGCAACAAAGGGAACCCGCCGAAAAAACGAAGACCTGTTGTTCAATGTTATTGTCAGGGTTTTCTCCCCGCATGCTCATGCACCCCCCTGTTAACTTTGACAGTGTCGCTCTCGACGCAATGCTGAGTGAATGGCTCCGGGCCCTGGGGGAGTTCTCGGTGGAAGCCGTGGTGGTTCTTGGGCCTGATCCGTTTGCCACGCCGGACCAGCGACTGGTGCTGGCCCTGCATCCACCGCGACTGATCGAGGCTGCGAGATCCTTGGCTGAAAGCCCGGATTTCGGCGCGCCCTGGCGTGATTCTGATGCACCGCTGGTGGCCTGGCAGCATATCGCCAAGTCAGCATTCGAAACGCAAAGTCGATGGCGTCGCCTTTGGCTGGGGCATGGCTACCAAAGCGTGGTCCGGGTCGAGTTCCCTTTGCCTGCAGGGCGGGCGTTCGAATGTTTCTTGTTCAGTCCACGTGAGTTTCACGACCGGTCTGACGCTGCCGCGCTGGCATGGTCGGTGCTGAATCTCTGGCCACTTTTGCGCCGGACCCTGGTCGAGGCGCGTGGTGTTCTGAGCCCGCGTGAGCGCGAATGCCTCGCGCTCGCATTTGATGGGCTGACAGCGCGCCAGTGCGCGGTTCGCATGGGATGCACTGAACGCACGGTGAACTACCACCTGGCCAATGCCATGGCCAAACTCAAGGTTGACAACAAACTCGCGGCGGTTCAGCGGGCCTGCTGGATCGGCGCTCTCTGAATCACGTCCTGCGACACCTGCTCATAGGCGTGGGCCAGTCGCAGCACTGAAAAATCACACTGCGGCTTGCCAATGACCTGCAGGCCCATTGGCAAGCCGTTCCGGCTGAATCCGGCGGGCATGCTGATGCACGGCAACCCGGCGAATGTGGCGTAGATCACAACTTCCATCCAGCGGTGGTAGGTGTCCATGGCCACCTCGTTGATCCGACCGGGCCAGCGTTCGCTCACATTGAACGGCAAGACCAATCATGCCTGCCAGACGCGGTCAGGCGCCATGCCCAGCTTCGCAGGCTCAACCCGACAACCCAGGCCGGCGAGGCGCTGCAATCCCTGCTCACATACCTCAAGGATGCCGGGCTCCATCGGAAGGTAGCCTTCGAGGCCGCCCAGCCATCCGATTTGGATGCGTCGCAGGTTTTCGGGCTCCAGCTTGAGCGGATCCAGGAAAGAAAGGCGGTCTTCGGCCGGAACGAAGTCGCGCATCAGCGGGGAACCCAGCGTTGTGGGCAGGCCGGCCGCGTTCGAAGGGTCCTGATGGCCTGGGGCATGCCATGCATCCAGCCCATAGATTCATCGCGGGCGAGTTGCGCGTCGCGCTCATCGAAAGATCTGTGATGCACGGCCGGATGGAAGGGCCGGGCGATGAATTCAGGCCAACGCAGGGATACGCAACTTCTGGCCGGGATAAATTTTGTCAGGATGGCTCAGCATCGGCTTGTTGGCCTCAAAAATAACCGGGTATTTGTTGGCGTTGCCATAGTAAGTCTTGGCAATGGCCGAAAGCGTGTCGCCACGCACGACGTCGTGGTAGCGTGCCTCGTCTGCGGGCGTGGCGATGGACATCAGGTTTTCCACCTCCCTGACGCCGCCGACGTTGCCACAGCACAGTGTGACTTTCTCGCTGGCTTCCTGGGTCGGCGCCTCACCTTGCACCGTCACCTTGCCGCTGGCGCCGTCAAACGAGACATACAGGCCCGAGACGCCGAGGTTCTGGGTCTCGATGTAGTCGCGAATGGCATGGGCGGCGGTGGTATTGAGTTCGTCCAGCGTGGCTTGGGCTGCCGGGTCGCTCGCCGCTGCTTCAGCGACCCTCTCGACTTCCTTGTGACCAAACAGCTTTTCACCTGCTTCCTTGATGAAACTGAACATGCCCATGATGACGGCTCCTGTATCGGTATTGAGGAAGTCACTTTAACCGTTCTGGCAAACCCTCTTCAGTCTGCCTCGCGAAACCCGCAATAATGCGGCGCATGACTTTTCTGGCAATTGATGTGGGCAATACGCGGCTGAAGTGGGCGCTTTATGAAGCGCCGGCTCCTGGTGCGACAGTGCTCTCCCAAGGCGTTGAGTTTCTCGAAAACATCGAAAAACTGGGCGAGGGTGACTGGGCCGGTTTGCCGGCGCCCGACCGCATGCTGGGGTGCATCGTCGCCGGCGAAGCCGTCAAGCGCCGTGTGCAGGAACAGATGGAGCTCTGGGACGTCGCGGCAAACTGGGTGGTTTCAAGTCCAGCGGAGGCCGGCGTAGTCAACGGCTACGACTATCCAACCCGGTTGGGTCCGGATCGATGGGTGGCGATGATTGGTGCGCGTCACCGCATGTTGTCAATGGGCCCCGCCCGGCCGATGGTGGTGGTGATGGTCGGGACGGCCGTTACGGTAGAGGCCATGGATGCCGATGGTCGTTTCCTGGGGGGATTGATCCTGCCGGGTCACGGCATCATGCTGCGGGCGCTGGAGTCGGGCACCGCTGGCCTGCATGTTCCCACTGGCGAGGTCCGCGAGTTTCCTACCAACACCAGCGACGCGCTGACCAGTGGTGGCACCTATGCCATTGCTGGCGCGGTGGAGTGCATGGTCCGCAACGTCCGCCAGCACTGTGGCGCGGAGCCGATGTGCATCATGACGGGCGGCGCGGGCTGGAAGATGGCCCCCTCGCTTTCGGTGCATTTCGAACTGGTGGAGAGCCTCATTTTTGACGGCTTGCTGGTGATTGCACAACAACGCTACGGATTGAGCTAGCGGGCAATGCCGGCAAACGTGCGGGTCGATTCATCCCCTGCACCTTCTTTTTTCCAGCAAACAAAGGCCTTTATTCAATGGCCCGGTGAATGCAGCGGTGCTAATCCTGCAGTTCGGCGCGCGCCAGATCGCGATCCAGGCGCTCCTTGGCATCCATCGGCGTTATGGCAGCGGCCTGCTGGTACAGCCTGGTGGCCTCCGGGTGATCGGGTTGACCTTCCAGCATCACCAGGCCGCGGGCATATTCCAGCTTTGCCATTGCAGATTCAGGGTTCAGTGCCAGCGCGTTCGCGAACATCTTGAGCCCTGTCTCCTTTCTGGCGCCGTAGGTCATGCCGCCGATCAATGAGCCGACCTTGTCGATGACCTCGGCGTGAAAGGTCCCCAGCGCGATGTGAGCGTCGGCATGCTGTGGCTGGAGCTCAATGGTTCTTTCTAGCGCATCCTTGACTCTCTGCCCAAGTCCCTGCGCCAACGCGCGGGCCACGCTGATGCCCTGGCTGTAGCGCCCCAGCGCATATGCCTGCCAGAACCATGCATTGGGATTGGTGGGCTGCTGGATCGCAAGTTCCCGAGCGCGTTCTGCGGACTCAAGGAACAGGACCAGTCGGTCTTTCTCCCGGCTTTCGAGGTAGTTGGCATAAATACAGGCCGCCTTGTTGGCCACGGTCACCCCCTCAACGCCGGCCCGCAGGCCTGCTTTGAAAGCTCTTTGAAACTCCCCGCTGTGAAAAAGCGCCCACGCCGCCAGCACATCATCATTTCCGGGCAGCGGTTCGGCGTCGCCCGCATGCAGTCGTGCCCAGCGTTGCCTGACGGACGCGACGTTGAACGCATATTCGCCGGCGTGGGGGAAAGGCTTCCATGGAGCCATCGAGAGTCTCTCCTGTGAACTACTTCTCGTCCTGGTGGTAGGCGTCCACCAGCCCCATCAGGTGGCGACGCTGGCTGGTTTCCAGGTAAGGCACCAGCAAGTTGAGCACATGGTGCGCGCCCCGCATCAGGGCGGTTTGGGCATGCTCAGGTTCCAGTGCATGACGCGGGTCGCGCACGTACTCGTAGCTCAGCCAATAGGTCAATACAACCACCATGCTCGTCGCGGTCGCTTCCACTTCGCGTGAGTCAATGCTGACGGTGCCCGCCCGGCTCATGCTGTCGAGCAACGACTTGACCGCGCGGGCTTTGTTCTTGAGTACCCACTGGAAATGGGTCTCCAGACGCCGGTTCTTGCTGAGCAGATCGTTGAGATCGCGGTAAAGGAATCGGTACTGCCAGATCAATTCGAACAAGGTATGCATGAAGAACCACGCATCCTCGACATCGCGCACATTGTCACTGGCATTTAGCAACTCGCTCAGCGAGCGCTCGTAGCGGTCGAACAGGCTATTGATCAGTTCGTCTTTGGCCGGGTAATGGTAATAAAGGTTTCCGGGGCTGATGTTGAGTTCGGCAGAGATCAGGGTGGTGGAGACGTTCGGCTCACCGAACCGATTGAACAGCTCCAGTGTGACTTCCAATATGCGTTCAGCCGTTCGGCGCGGCGCCTTCTTTGCCATGAGTGTCTGCCTCCTCGTAATTACTTGTACTTTAACCCGCTCATCCGCCAGGGAAAAGTGAAGTGCTCAGGAGGAGTTGCCGGAGCCGGCCACTTCAAACCGTGCCGTGTCGGCGTGCTCTGGGGTGCACCACGTCACCAAGGTCTTCCATGACCTCCTGCAACGACACGACGGCCTGCCCGATACGGCTGCGCGGCTTGACGGGTACGACAAGCTGGCGCCTCGTGTCGTCGAGCACGTCCATGTTCAAGGTGATCCCGTGGCGGGCAAACCGGCTTGAGTAGCCTGCGCGGCGCGAACGAAGCATGTGACGCGTCTGCTGGTAGGCATGTTCGGCAAGGTGACGACGCTGGCCGTAACTGAAGGTGTTGGCCAGGTACATCTCGGGGTCGCGGTGGTCGGGCTCGAACAACACAATGTCAGTGTCGGGATAGGCGCGCTCGTAACCCTTGATGCCGAGTTCCATTCGCGAATGGATGATCGAGCGAAAAGTCTGGCTCAGCACCGAAGGCAGCCCGCCGTCCACGATGCGCGGGATGCGGCGCTTCTCGGGGGGGAGGCCGCGTTGCATGACCTGCACGATCTCCGGCAGCGTGGCATCAAAGGGCACCAGCGGGTTCATGCAGATCATCAGGTCCATCCCTTGGTCCAGCGCCACCGACGCATGCATGGTCTTCTTGAGAGCACCGTCGACGTAATAGTGGGCGTCAATCTCCACTGGCGGGAAGAGTCCTGGCAATGCTGAGCTCGCCTGAACAGCCTTTGAAATCGGGATGTGGTCCCAGCCGGGTCTTCCGAAAGGTGCGGCCTCGCCGCTGTCAAGGTTGGTCGCCACCAGTGTCAACTGGGTTTTGAGCTTGCGGAAATCGTTGGTGCGTCCTTCGCGCGCGAACAGGCTTGAAAGGCGATGATCGACCTCATCGTTGGCGAAAAGGCCCGTGGGCAGGGCTGGGCCAAGACGCTCCAACGCGCTGATCAGGGAGCGTCGCTCAACCAGCAGCCGCCACAGGGCCGATGTGGTCAACCCCGGGAGCATGATGGCCCGGCGCGCAAATTCGCCCCAGGCGGGCACTGTCAGCCAGGATGGGTCGAAGACTTCGGCGCTTTCATCGCTGTTTTCGATGAACCCGGCACAAAGCTCACGCGGCGTCATGCCATTGGCCAGTGCAGCGGCGATGAAGCCGCCGGCCGACACACCCACATAGTGGTCGAGCTGGGTCAGATCAAGGCCGACAAGGGATTCTTCGAGCGCGCACAACGCGCCAATCTCATAGATGGCACCCAGAGGCCCGCCACCGGCGAGGGCCAGCGCGATTCGCGGGCGGCTGTTTGCGTGCATGCGTGGAGTTTCAGGCCCGCCGGACAGGCCTTCCTTGTGGTCGACTGGTTTCGGGACAAGACGAAGAGGGCGTGTTTTTTTCGTGCTCATGATCGGTCAGTGTAGGCGCTCAAGGACAGAGAGAGTGCTGCACTGCAGCACACCAAAAAAACGAAAGGGGCGAACCTGTCGCCCCTTTGCTTGTGTCAAACCACCCGAATTTCATCCGGGGTCAGCCGGATTACGCTGCAACAGCTTCCGTCTTGCTAGGGGCAACGGCCTTGCGGGCAGGCGCACGCTTGGGTGCAGCCTTTGCAGCGCCGCTACGCGCCTTGCTGGAGGACTTCAGTGCCGCCTTGGCCGCAGGCTTGCGAGGTGCCGCCGCCTTGACCGTTGCAGGCGCTTTCGCCGAAAGTTTCTGCACGCTCTTGTTCAGTTCGTCGATACGGGCGATCAATGCATCCACATCCTTGGAAGAAGGCACGCCGAGCTTGTTCAATGCTTTTGCGACGCGCTCTTCAAAAATGTTCTCCAGCTTGTCCCACTGACCGGTTGCCTTGGTTGTGATGCCGGTGGCCATGTTGGCCATCTTGCTGGTCGCCTCCGTAATTCTTTCCTCGGCCGCAGCTTGCGTCTTGCGCTGGATCGACACGCCTTCCTTGACCAGCGTCTCGAACACCTTGCCACCTTCGGACTGGGCTTTGGTGAATGCACCCAAGCCTGCCTGCCAGATCTGCTGGGCGGAATCCTTGACAGTACCTTTCAGCAAGACGGGAGATTTCTTGGGGGTGCTCGATTTTTTCTGCAGTTTTTTGACCATCATGGCCTCCAGATAAGTTGTAGTAGAAAATCGCCATCGAACAAACCTGCTCGCCAGCTGACTTTTAAAATATAACCGTGCCGTCGCACGATGATTAGGGTTCGTTTCCTAAAGCAATAGAGGTGGACCTCTACCCGCAACGTCGGACCGTCACGTTTCCATGCCGGATCTGCGCAGGCGATGCGGCACAATTGCCGAATTGCATTTTCAGACTGGCCGACCATGCCCGACACCCCACCCCTTTCCCATGTCAAGCCGCGCGACAAGGCAGAAATACTGGCCCAGGCGCTGCCTTACATCCGCAAATTCCATGGCAAGACCCTGGTGATCAAGTATGGTGGCAATGCCATGACTGACCCGGCGCTTCAGGCCGACTTTGCTGAGGACGTGGTTCTGTTGAAGCTGGTGGGCATGAACCCTGTGGTAGTGCATGGCGGTGGACCGCAGATCGAGACCGCATTGAAGCGCCTGGGCAAGAAGGGCGAGTTCATCCAGGGCATGCGCGTCACTGACGCCGAGACCATGGAAGTCGTCGAATGGGTGCTGGCCGGCGAGGTGCAGCAAGACATCGTGGGCCTGATCAACCAGGCCGGCGGCAAGGCGGTGGGGCTGACCGGACGCGACGGGGGGTTGATCCGTGCGCAAAAGCTGAAGATGGTGGACACCAAGGACCCTTCGATCGAGCACGACGTTGGGCAGGTGGGTGACATCGTTGCGATTGACCCCGCCGTGGTGAAGGCGCTGCAGGACGACGCGTTCATTCCCGTGGTCAGCCCGATCGGTTTCGGCGAGCACAACGAAAGCTACAACATCAATGCCGACGTCGTGGCAGGCAAACTGGCGATCGTGCTGAAGGCCGAGAAACTGGTGCTGCTGACAAACACGCCCGGTGTGCTGGACAAAGAGGGCAATCTGCTGACCGACCTCACGGCGCGGCGCATCGACGAATTGTTTGCCGACGGCACGATCTCGGGCGGCATGCTGCCCAAGATTGCGGGGGCCTTGGACGCGGCCAAGAGCGGTGTGAACGCGGTGCACATCATCGACGGCCGCGTGCCCCATGCGATGCTGCTGGAAATCCTGACGGATCAGGCCTACGGCACGATGATTCGCAGCCATTGACGGCGAGGTGGCGGATCATTGCTTGACCGCCCCGCCCGGCGGGCGTCTCCGCACAAACCCTATGGAGTGCTGTGCGAGAATCATTTGAACCCCCAGCGTCCGCCACCATGCCTGACTTCGAGCCCCGTTCCGCCACCGAGCCCACCGTCATTGAAGCCGAGGTGCCTGCGCGTAAACGACCCAAGCCTGGCGAGCGGCGCGTGCAGATCCTGCAGGCGCTGGCGACCATGCTGGAGCAACCCGGGAGCGAACGCATCACCACCGCGTCCCTGGCGGCCCGACTGGGTGTCAGCGAGGCGGCGTTGTACAGGCACTTTGCCAGCAAAGCCCAGATGTTCGAGGGACTGATCGAGTTCATTGAGCAGTCGGTTTTCTCGCTGGTCAACCAGATCACCGAGCGCGAAACGGCGGGCGCGGCTCAGGCGGCCCGGGTGGTCGGGATGCTGCTGCAATTCGGAGAGAAAAACCCAGGCATGGCGCGCGTGATGGTGGGCGATGCACTGGTCTATGAGAACGAGCGCCTGCAGCAGCGCATGAACCTGTTTTTTGACAAGATCGAGGCAAGCTTGCGCCAGACCTTGCGTGAAGTGGCCGTAGCCAGTGCATCGGCGATGCCCGGCGTGGATGCTCAGGTTCAGGCTTCGGTGCTCACGGCGTTTGCGGTTGGCCGTCTGCAGCGCTTTGCGCGATCGGGTTTCAAGCGCTTGCCATCGGAGAATCTCGAAGCCAGCTTGGCCCGAATGCTGTAATCAGTCAGCTGGCATTCTCCAGCCCTCCGGGGCCGGACCCGTGCTGTTTCCTCCTCGATTCAGGACCGACGTCGTCAAAGCCAAAATCGAGCCGTGGCGCGTCCTGATTTATGGCGCCTCGGTCCACCATGTCATCTTTGCCGTCGACTGCACGGTAGCTCGGGTTTACCCTTGCATCGGCTAGATTCATATCTCTAGAACACGCCGGTGGGCAATGCAGGAGCGGAAATTGCTGCAAAATAGCACGATCGTTCGTTTTATTTTCTGCCTTTGATGTCGATCGCCTCGCCCTTCAGCAAACCGCAAACGCTCCGTAGCAAGGACCTGTCCCGCGACGGAGGTCGTGACGGCCGTGCCTTGCTCAAGGGGCAGCAGACCAAGGCGGCCATTGTCGATGCGGCGCTGGGACTGGCCACGCAGGTTGGCCTGGAGGGCTTGAGCATCGGGGCGCTGGCGGAAGTCACTGGCATGAGCAAGTCGGGCGTTTTTGCCCACTTCGGCTCGCGCGAGGAACTGCAGATTTCTGTCATTCGCGAGTACCACACCCGTTTTGAGGACGAGGTGTTCTTTCCGGCCATGCGTCTGGAGCGCGGCCTGCCGCGACTGCGTGCAATGTTTGCCAACTGGATGAAACGCACTTCGGCTGAACTGGATTCAGGTTGCATCTACATCAGCGGCGCTGTGGAGTTTGACGACCGTCCGGGTCCTGTGCGTGACGCTCTGGCGCAGTCGGTCAACATCTGGCTGGCCGCCATGAACCGCGCCGTAGTGCAGGCACAGCAGGCCGGCCACCTGCGTGCGGATGCCGACGAGCAACAGGTGGCGTTCGAGATCCATGCGTTGATCCTGGCGTTGCACTATGAAGCCCGATTTTTGAAGAACCCGGGTTCCGTGGCGCGTGCCACCACCGGCTTCGACCACCTTATTTCACGCTATGGCAGTGCGCCATGAACCAGGCAGAACCCATGGTTTGCCCGCGTTTTTCTTTGATTTGTCTGTTGATTCTTAAGGAGCCCTCACATGCCCACCTACACCCCGCCCTTGCGCGACATGCAATTTCTGATGCACGAAGTGTTCAATGTCACCAATGACTTCCAGGCCATGCCCAGGCATGCTGAGATCGATGCGGACACCATCAACGCAGTGCTCGAAGAGGCCGGCAAGTTCGCCACCGACGTGATCTTTCCGCTCAACATCAGCGGCGACACCGAGGGCTGCAAGCTCGACACCGTCACGCATGAAGTCACCACGCCTGCAGGCTTCAAGGCCGCTTACGAGCAGTACGTGGCCGCCGGCTGGCCGGCGCTGAGCAGCGACCCCGAGTTCGGTGGCCAGGGCCTGCCGCTGGTGGTGAACCAGTGTTTCTACGAGATGATGAACTCGGCCAACCAGGCTTGGACCATGTACCCCGGCCTCACGCACGGCGCCTATGCTTCGCTGCACATGCACGGCACAGACGAGCAGAAGCAGACCTACCTGGGCAAGATGGTCGGTGGCGAATGGACCGGCACCATGTGCCTGACCGAACCGCATTGCGGCACCGACCTGGGCCTGATGCGCACCAAGGCCGAGCCGCAGCCCGATGGCACCTACAAGATCACCGGCGAGAAGATCTTCATCAGCGCCGGCGAGCATGACATGACCGACAACATCATCCACCTGGTGCTGGCCCGCCTTCCCGATGCGCCCCCCGGCATCAAGGGCGTGAGCCTGTTCGTCGTGCCCAAGTTCCTGGTGAACAAGGACGGCAGCCTGGGCGCGCGTAACACCGTGTATTGCGGCGGCCTGGAGCACAAGATGGGCATCAAGGCCAGCGCCACCGCGCAGATCGTGCTGGACGGCGCCGTCGGCACGATGGTCGGCCAGCCCAACAAAGGCATGCAGGGCATGTTCGTGATGATGAACGCCGCGCGCCTGGGCGTTGGAAACCAGTCGCTGGGCCTGACCGAGGTGGCCTACCAGAACGCGCTGGCCTACGCCAAGGAGCGCATCCAGATGCGCAGCCTGTCCGGCCCCAAGGCCAAGGACAAGCCGGCCGATCCGATCATCGTGCACCCGGACGTGCGCAAGATGCTGCTGACCGCCAAGGCTTATGCCGAAGGTGGGCGCGCACTGGCGATCTTCTGCTCGGTGCTGCTGGAGAAGTCGCACTACCACCCGGACGAGAAGGTGCGCAAGGACAGCGACGAGATGCTTTCGTTGCTCACGCCCATCGTCAAGGCCTTCCTCACCGACAACGGCTGGCAGGCCACCACGATGTGCCAGCAGGTCTATGGCGGCCACGGCTACATCAAGGAATGGGGCATGGAGCAGTTTGTGCGCGATGCGCGCATCAACATGATCTATGAAGGCACCAACACCATCCAGAGCCTGGACCTGCTGGGCCGCAAGGTGCTGGGCAACAACGGCGCCACGCTGAAGAAGTTCGGCAAACTGGTGGGCGCGCTGGTGGCCGAGGAGGGCGTGAACGAGAAAATGGCCGAGTTCATCACGCCGATCGCCGTGCTGGGCGAGCAGATCACCAAGTTCACCACCGAAATCGGTTTCAAGGGTTTCCAGAACGCCGATGAAGTGGGCGCCGCTGCCGTGGATTACCTGCGCGTGGCCGGGCACCTGGTGTTCGGTTACTTCTTCGCCCGCATGGCGCAGGTGGCGCTGCGCGAGATCGCTGCCGGCAACACCGACCCGTTCTACCCCGCCAAGCTGCAGACGGCGCGCTTCTACTTTGCCAAGCTGTTCCCCGAGACCGCCACGCTGATGCGCACGGCGCGTGCGGGCTCCAGGGTGTTGATGGACACTGAGTTGGCGCTCGCCTGAGTGCGATAGCACGAAACATCTAACAAAATCGAGGATAAACCATCATGAAAAGGTCATTGGCAGCTATCTTGTTTGTAGCAACATCGGCATCCGCCTTCGCCCAGATGTCGCCTGCGGGCTTGTGGAAGACGATCGACGACGAGACCAAGAAGGAGAAGTCCCTGGTCCGCATCAAGGACGTCAATGGGGTTTTCAGCGGCACGGTCGACAAGTTTCTGGACCCGACGACCAAGCTCGACGATGTCTGCGAAAAGTGCACCGACGAGCGCAAGGACAAGCCGGTGCTGGGCATGACCATCATCCGCAACATCAAGGCCAGCGCCGACGACAAGGGCATCTGGGACGGGGGCGACATCCTCGACCCGAACAACGGCAAGGTCTACAAGGCGCGGCTCAAGCCTGTCGATGGCGGCAAGAAACTGGAGATGCGCGGCTACATCGGACCGTTCTATCGCACCCAGGTCTGGTTGCGCGTGGAGTAAGTGTGTAGGGCCCCTTCCCGCCGGGAAGGGGAAACGGAGAAAAGTGAATGTCGAGATTCCAAGTTCGCAAAGTCGCCGTGCTCGGCGCAGGCGTGATGGGTGCGCAGATTGCCGCGCACATGGCCAACGTCAAGGTGCAGGTGGTCCTGTTCGATCTGCCTGCCAAGGAGGGCCCGAAAAATGGCATCGTCACCCGCGCCATCGAAGGGCTGAAAAAACTCAAGCCCTCGCCGCTGGGCGTGGCCGATGACGCCGTGCTGATCGGCCAGGCCAACTATGAGGAGCACATGGCGCAGTTGCTTGACTGCGACCTCATCATTGAAGCCATCGCCGAGCGAATGGACTGGAAGCGCGACCTGTACCAGAAGATCGCGCCCTTCGTTGCGCCACACGCGATCGTCGCGTCCAACACTTCGGGCCTGTCGATCACGGCGCTCAGCGAGGCGCTGCCCGAGGCATTCAAGCCGCGCTTTTGCGGCATCCACTTCTTCAACCCGCCGCGCTACATGACGCTGGTGGAGCTGATCAACACCCCCACCACCGATCCGCAGATCCTGGACGACCTGGAAACCTTTGTGACCAGCGGCCTGGGCAAGGGCGTGGTGCGCGCGCACGACACGCCGAACTTCGTGGCCAACCGCGTCGGCATCGCCGGCATGCTGGCCACAATGAAGGAGGTCGAGAATTTCGGACTGACCTGGGATGTGGTCGACGACCTGACCGGCAAGAAGCTCGGCCGCGCCAGTTCGGGCACCTTCCGCACCGCCGACGTGGTGGGCCTGGACACGCTGACGCACGTGATCAAGACCTTGCAGGACAACCTGACGTTGGAGACCGATCCTTTCTATGGCAGCTTCGGCACGCCCGCCGTGCTCAAGAAGCTGCTGGAACTCGGCAACCTGGGCCAGAAGACCAAGGCTGGCTTTTACAAGAAGGTCGGGCGCGACGTGCTGCGCTTCGAACTGGACAGCGAGGAATACGTGCCGGGCGGCGCCAAGGCCGATGAGGTGTACGGCCGTATGCTGAAGAAGCCGGCTGGCGAGCGCCTGCGCCTGTTGCGCAACAGCGAAGGCCCGCAGGGCCAGTTCCTCTGGGCCATCCTGCGCAACGGCTTCCACTATGCCGCGGTGCATCTGGGCACGATCGCCGACAACGCGCGCGATGTGGACCAGGCGATGCGCTGGGGTTTCGGCATGCAGCAGGGTCCGTTCGAACTGTGGCAGGAAGCCGGCTGGCTCGACGTGGCGACGATGGTGCAGGAAGACATCGACGCCGGCAAGGCGCTGTGCAACACGCCGCTGCCCGCATGGGTGTTCAAGGGCCCGGTGGCCGAGGCCGCTGGCGTGCACACCGCCAAGGGCTCATGGAGCGCGTCGAAAGGTGAATTCGTGGCGCGCCGCGCGCTCCCCGTCTATGCGCGCCAGCATTTCCCAGAGGCGCTGCGCGGTGAGACCCTGCCCGACTTCCGCACGGCCGGCACGACGCTGTTCGAAGACGATGCGATCCGCCTGTGGACGCTGGACGACGCCATCGTCATTGCCAGCATCAAGACCAAGATGCACGCGATCAGCATGGAAGTGACAGCGGGCCTGGAAATGGCGGTTGAGCTGGCCGAAAAGAGCTACCAGGGCGTGGTGATCTGGTCCGGCGACGAGCCCTTCAGCGCTGGCGCCGATCTGCAGGCCATGCTGCCCGGCTTCATGATGGGCGGGGCCGCCGCGATCGACGAGGCCGTGGCCGAACTGCAGCGCGTCATGCGCCGGCTGCGCTACGCGAACGTGCCGGTGGTTTCGGCGGTGCGCGGGCTGGCCCTGGGTGGCGGCTGCGAAATGGCGGTGCACTCGGCCCGCCGCGTGGTGCACATGGAGAGTTACGTCGGTCTGGTGGAAGTGGGCGTGGGCCTGGTGCCCGGCGCCGGCGGCCTGACCTACATTGCCCGGCGCGCTGCCGAGAATGCGGCCAGCAGCACCGGCAAGGACCTGCTGCCCTTCTTGACCGAAGGCTTCACCGCCGCCGCGATGGCCAAGGTGGGCACCAGCGCGCTGGAATCGCGCAAGCTCGGCTATCTGATGGACAGCGACGTGATCGTGCCTCATAAGGACGAACTGCTGTTCGTGGCGCTCAACGAGGCGAAGGCCTTGTATCAGGGCGGCTATCGCGCGCCGCACAAGCGCCAGTTCCCGGTGGCCGGCCGCAGCGGGAAAGCCACCATCCTGGGCTCACTGGTCAACATGCGCGACGGTGGCTTCATTAGCCAGCACGATTTCCACATTGCCAGCCTGATCGCCAACGTGGTGACCGGCGGCGACGTGGAGGCCGGCACGCTGGTGAACGAGGAATATCTGATGACGCTGGAGCGCCGCGCGTTCTGCTCGTTGCTGGAGCATCCCAAGACACAGGAACGCATCATGGGTATGTTGTCCACCGGGAAGCCGGTTCGTAACTAACGACCGTGTGGGCCAGCTCTGTCCCCAACTGATCAAATGGACCATTCTCCCAACCGCATGCAACGTCAGCTCGGCAGGCTGTCCGAGGTGCCGGGTTTTCTGCGGCCCTGGGTGCGCAACCTGGTGCTGCGCCGCGCCGTGCCCTTCACCGGGACGGCCAGGCTGAACTTCGTCGAAATGACGCCGCAGCGCGTCGAGGTGGCGATCGCCAACCAGCCCCGCGTGCAAAACCACCTGCAGGGCGTGCACGCCTCGGCCATGAACCTGCTGGCCGAGACGGCGACGGGGATGGTCGTGGGCATGAATGTGCGCGACGACTGTGTGCCCGTGGCTAAGGAACTGAAGATGGCGTTTCGCAAGCGCGCCACAGGCTCGCTGCGGGCGGTGGCGGAGTTGACGCCGGACCAGCAGGTGGCGATGCAGGCCAGCGATAAGGGCGAGCTGAGTGTGTCGGTGGTCGTGACCGATGATGCCGGCGTCAACCCGGTCGAGTGTGAATTTATCTGGGCCTGGATTCCTTCCGGCCCGCGCAAGCGCTGAATCCGGCGCAAGAGGAAAAAACCATGAGCAAACAAGTCCAGGAAGCCTATATCGTTGCCGCCACCCGCACGCCGATCGGGCGTTCGCACAAAGGCTACTTTCGCAACACCCGCCCAGACGACCTGCTGGCCTCGGCCTTGCGTGCCGCGCTGGCGCAGGTGCCGGGCCTCGATCCGAAGAGTATCGAGGATGTGATCTGCGGTTGCGCCATTCCGGAGGCGCAGCAAGGCCTGAACGTGGCGCGCATCGGCGCCATCCTGGCCGGCCTGCCCAACACCGTGGGCGGCATCACGGTCAACCGCTTTTGCGCCTCTGGCCTGTCGGCGGTGCAGATGGCGGCTGACCGCATCCGCGTGGGCGAGGCCGAGGTCATGATTGCTGCCGGCGTCGAGAGCATGAGCATGGTGCCGATGATGGGCAACTCGCCCAGCCTCTCGCCCGCCATCTTTGCGAACACCGACGATGTGGAGAACTATGGCATTGCGTATGGCATGGGTCTGACGGCCGAAAAGGTCGCTCGGCAATGGAAAGTCTCGCGCGATGCGCAGGACGCGTTTGCCGTGGAATCGCACCGCCGCGCGGTAGCCGCGATGAAGGCAGGCGAATTCACCGCCGAGATCACCCCTGTGGAGGTGACCGAGCGAACCGTCAATCTGGAAACGGCCGAAGTGACAGCGACCTCCCGCACCGTGGCCCTGGACGAGGGCGCGCGTCCGGACACCACGCTGGAAGGCCTGGCCAAATTGCGCACGGTGTTCGCCGCCCGCGGATCGGTCACGGCGGGCAACAGCTCGCAGACCTCGGATGGCGCCGGTGCGCTGATCTTGGCCAGCGAGGCGGCCGTCAAGCGCTTCGGCCTCAAGCCGCTGGCGCGTTTTGTCAGCTACGCCAGCCGTGGCGTGCCGCCACACATCATGGGCATTGGCCCGATTGAGGCGATTCCGGCGGCCTTGCGTTACGCCGGGCTGAAGCAGGATGAGATCGACTGGTTCGAGCTGAACGAAGCCTTCGCGGCGCAGTCGCTGGCCGTGATGAACACCCTGGGCCTGGACCCGGCGAAGGTCAACCCGATGGGCGGCGCGATTGCACTGGGGCACCCGCTGGGGGCGACTGGCGCTATCCGTTCTGCGACAGTGGTGCATGCCTTGCAGCGGCACAATAAGCGCTACGGCATGGTCACGATGTGCGTGGGCATGGGGCAAGGCGCTGCAGGGATTTTCGAACGCGTCTGACACCGCGGTCAGGCGCGGACCTTGCCTTCAGAAGGAGTCCTTTTTTGAGCAAGATCGCTGTATCCGGCGCGCACGCCTTTGATCAGGCCGTGGCGCTGACGCCTGTCACGGTGACAGTGCATGAGCATGGCCGCGAGTCCACCCGTCACTGGCAGGGACAGACCCATGCGGCCTACGCCAACATGGTCGGCCCGTTTGGTGGCATCACGGCGGCGCAGGGCCTGCAATCCATCCTGTTGCACCCGGAGCGCCTCGGCGAGCCGGTGTCGTTCACGGTCAACTTCGCAGCCGCTCTGGCGGACGGCGCGTTTCGCGTCACGTCGCAGCCGGTGCGCACCAACCGCTCGACCCAACACTGGGTCGTGCGCATTTCGCAGACGGACAGCGCGGGCGTCGAGTCGGTGGTGCTGACCGCCACGGCAGTAACGGCGGTGCGGCGCACGACCTGGAGCGCGGCCGACGCGGTCATGCCCGTCGTGGCCGCGCCTGCCGACATCAAGCGCGTCAGCCGGCCCGCGCGCGTGGCCTGGATGCAGCGCTACGACATGCGGCCGTGTTCCGGGGAAATCCCGGCCGACTGGAACGGCGCCGAGGCCGACAGCGTGAGCCAGCTGTGGATGCGTGACGACCCGCCACGGCCTCTCGATTTCGCCAGCCTGACCGCGCTGGCCGACGTGTTCTACCCGCGCGTCTGGCGCCGCCGTGCCCTGATGACACCGGTGGGCACGGTGTCCATGACGGTGTATTTCCATGCCGGCACGGCCGAACTTGCTGCCACCGGGGAAGGCTACCTGCTCGGGCAGGCCCGCGCGCAGTCCTTCTTCAACGGCTTCTTCGACCAGAGCGCCGAGCTCTGGAACGAGGCCGGCGACCTGCTGGCCACCACGCACCAGATCGTGTACTTCAAAGAATAGGAACATGTCCCCACGCTTCGCACGGTCGTGTCGTCGCTGCCCCCCGAGGGGGCCCAAGCCACCTTGGGGCGGCCCGGCGGAGGCTTGATCATGTCACCTGTCGCACTGGTTGTCGGCGCGGGGGATGCCACTGGCGGCGCCATCGCCCGGCGCTTTGCCCGCGAGGGCTACACCGCGTGCGTGACGCGGCGCGACGTGGCCAGCCTGGTGCCGTTGGTGGCTCAGATCGAGGCGGCCGGCGGCCGTGCCGTGCCCTTCGGCAGCGATGCGCGCAAGGAGGATGAAGTCATTGCGCTCGTCGAACACATTGAATCCACCATCGGCCCGATCGAGGTCCTGGTGTTCAACATCGGCGCCAACGCGCCGTCGAGCGTGCTGGACGAGACCGCGCGCAAGTATTTCAAGATCTGGGAGATGGCCTGCTTCGGCGGCTTCCTCAACGGCCGCGAGGTGGCCCGGCGCATGGTGGCGCGCGCGGGGCCGCAACGGCGCCAGACCATCCTCTTCACCGGCGCCACGGCCTCGCTGCGTGGGGGCGCGGGCTTTGCGGCGTTTGCCGGCGCCAAACATGCCTTGCGCGCGCTGGCGCAGAGCATGGCGCGCGAACTCGGGCCCCGCGGCATCCACGTGGCCCATGCCATCGTCGACGGCGCGATCGACACGGCGTTCATTCGCGACAACTTCCCAGAGCGTTATGCGCTGAAGGATCAGGACGGCATCCTGAACCCCGACCACATCGCTGACGCTTACTGGATGCTGCACGCGCAACCGCGCGACGCCTGGACACACGAGCTGGACCTGCGGCCCTATATGGAGAAATTCTGATGGCAAAGACCTTTGACTTCTGGTTCGACTTTGGCAGCCCTGCGGCTTACCTGGCCTGGACCCAGTTGCCCCAGCTTTGCGCCGATACCGGCGCCAGCGTGGTCTGGCGGCCGATGTTGCTGGGCGGTGTCTTTCAGGCCACGGGCAACCACTCTCCTGTCACGGTGCCCGCCAAGGGCAAGTACGTTTTCAAGGACTTTGCTCGCTTTGCCAGGCGCTATGGCGTGCCGCTCAACAGTAATCCGTTTTTCCCGATCAACACCCTCACCCTCATGCGCGCGGCGGTGGGCCTGCAGATGCGCGACGACCCGCGTTTTGGCGACTTTGTGGCGGCCATGTTCAAGTCGATCTGGGTCGATGCCAGGAACATGAACGACCCCGCGACGGTGGAGGAAGTCCTGCGGGCGGCGGGATTCGATGCCCAAGCCATGCTGACGCTGACCCAGGACGCGGCGGTGAAGGAGGAGCTCAAGACGGTCACCCAGGCGGCGGTCGAGCGCGGCATCTTTGGCGCACCGACCTTCTTTGTCGGCAACACCATGTTCTGGGGCCAGGACCGGCTCGACTTTGTGCGTGAAGCGCTCACGGACTGAACCCGACCCGATACCTGAGGAAACAAGAATGACCGACATCCTGAACCATGTGGAGGCCGGTGTGATGACCCTCACGCTGAACCGCCCGGACAAGAAGAACTCGATCACCGCCGCCATGTACGCCGCGCTGGCCGACGCGCTGACGCAGGCCGCGGGCGACGCCGCCATCCGTGCGGTGGTGCTCCAGGGCAGCGAGACGGTGTTCAGCGCCGGCAACGACATCGGCGACTTCCTTAACCAGCCGCCGGCCACGCACGAATCGCCCGTGTACCGGTTCCTGCACGGCATCGCTGGCTTCCCCAAGCCGCTGATTGCCGCCGTGTGCGGCCCCGCGGTGGGGGTGGGCACCACGCTGCTGTTCCATTGCGACCTGGTCTACGCCGGCGACAACGCAGCGTTCTCGATGCCTTTCGTCAACCTGGGGCTGTGCCCGGAGGCGGCGTCCAGCCTGCTGGTGCCGCAGATGTTCGGTTACCACCGGGCCGCCGAGGCCTTGCTGCTGGGCGAGCCCTTCTTCGCCGAGGCGGCGCTCGAGGTCGGCCTGGTCAACCGCATCGTGCCGCCGACGGAGGTCAATGCGGTGGCGCAAGGTGCCGCGCGCAAGCTGGCCCTCAAGCCGCTGAGCTCGCTGATCGAGACCAAGCGCCTCATGAAGCAGGGCCAGGCGCCCCAGGTCGCATCGCGGATGGCCGAGGAGGGCGCCAGCTTCGGACGCATGCTGCGCGAGCCCGCAGCGCGCGAGGCCTTTGGTGCCTTCATGGAAAAGCGCAAGCCCGATTTCAGCAAGGCCTGAGGTATTTCACCAAGCGAACGCTTGCTAATAATAAGGCGGGCTGTTATGGTTGCATCCCATGCATGCCCAACTGGCGCCTGACCTCGCGCCCGATCTCCCCTCGACCCAGACCCTGTCCTCCGCCAAGCGCCCGCGTGGGCGACCCCGCAAGACCGCGGACGAGCGTGATGACGGCAACCGCCGCCAAGAACTGATCCACGCCGCCGCCAAGCTGTTTCACCGCAAGGGGTTCGACGCCACCAGCACCCGCGACATCGCCGCGGCCGTCGGCATGCGCAGCGGCTCGCCCTTCTACCACTTCAAGAGCAAGGGCGCTCTGTTGCATGCGGTGATGGAAGAAGGCATGCGCTCGGCGATTGAGCGACAAACGCGAGCACTACAAAAAGCAGAGCAATCTAAGACCGATGCACGATGGGTATTGGCCATTTTGATCCGCAACCAGTTCGATGTGCTGCTCGGGCCGGGCAGCGACTTCATCCCGGTGATGCTGTACGAGTCGCGCGCCCTCACGCCGCGCCAGCGCGTCAGTCTGGTCCAGTTGCAGGGCGATTACGAAGCGGCCTGGACGCCGATACTGGAAGCCCTGCACACGGCGGGGCAGTTGCGTGCCGACGTCAAACTGGCGCGCCTGCTGATCTTTGGCGCGCTCAATTGGTCGGTGCAGTGGTACGACCGCAGGAAGGGCGCCTCGCTCGACGATCTCACCGCCGCCGCTCTGGCGCTTTTCATTCACGAAGCCTGACGCCAACGCAGGCTGGGTCGATGCCGCAGGGAACTCCCATGAACTACACCCACGAACACCTCGAAATCCAGAAGACCCTCAAGCGTTTCATCGACGCGGAGATCAACCCGCACGTCGATGAGTGGGAGGCCGCCGAGATTTTCCCCGCTCATGAGGTTTTCAAGAAGCTCGGCAACCTGGGCCTGCTCGGACTGACCAAACCGGAAGCCTTCGGCGGCGCCGGTCTCGACTATTCCTACGCCATGGCCATGGCCGAGGGGCTGGGCCATATCGACTGTGGCGGCGTGCCCATGGCCATCGGGGTGCAGACCGACATGTGCACGCCCGCATTGGCGCGCTTCGGCAGTGATGAGCTGCGCCGCGAGTTCCTGGTCCCTGCGATTGCCGGCGACGCGGTGGGCTGCATCGGCGTCTCCGAGCCCGGCGCGGGCAGCGATGTGTCGGCCATCAAGAGCGTGGCATGCAAGGACGGCGACGACTACGTGATCACCGGCCAGAAGATGTGGATCACCAACAGCCTGCAGGCCGACTGGATGTGCATGCTGGTCAACACCGGAGAAGGGTCGGCGCACAAGAACAAGAGCCTGGTGATGGTGCCGATGCGCGATGGCCCGAATGGCAAGCTGACGAAGGGCATCGAAGTCGCGCAGAAGATCCGCAAGATCGGCATGAATTCGTCGGACACAGGCCTGATCTATTTCGACGAGGTGCGCGTGCCGCAGCGTTACCGCATCGGCGACGAAGGTCAGGGCTTCATCTACCAGATGCAGCAGTTCCAGGAGGAGCGCCTGTGGGCGGCGGCCAGTTGCCTGCAATCCCTGAGCAACTGCATCGCCTGGACCATCGAATGGGCGCAGGAACGCAAGCTGTTCGGCGCCACGCTGGCCGACCAGCAGTGGGTGCAGTTCAAGCTGGCGGAGATGAAAACAGAGGTGGAAAGCTTGCGCGCGCTGACCTACCGCGCCGGCGAACTCTATGTGCAGGGCCAGGACGTGACCGAGCTGGCCTCCATGGCCAAGCTGAAAGCCGGGCGACTGAACCGCATCGTGCCCGACACCTGCCTGCAGTTCTGGGGCGGCATGGGCTTCACTTGGGAAAACAAAGTCTCGCGCATGTACCGGGACGGACGCCTGGGCTCGATTGGCGGCGGCGCGGACGAGGTGATGCTGGGCATCCTGGCGCGCATCATGGGCGTGGCGAAACGGCCGGCGGCGCGTTGAGCGGTCTGCACGACAATCGATCCATGCCCAGACAAGTTGCCCCCATCACCGAATTCGAGCCCGAGTTCATCACCGGCCTGAAGGCCATCTTCGAGGAAAAGATCGTCTTCAATCAGGTGCTCGGCCTGAAGATCACCAGCCTCACGCCCACGCGGGTGAGCGCACGTATCGACATGCGCCCTGAACTGGTGGGCCACTACAGCTTCAACCGCGTGCATGGGGGCGTGATCAGCGCCGGGCTGGATGCGATGGGCGGCCTGGCCGTGATGGCCGCCATCGGCGCGCGCCACATGGACGAGTCGCCGTTGCAGCGCCTGCACCGCTTCGCCAAGCTCGGCACCATCGACCTGCGCATCGACTACCTGCGCCCGGGCATCAGCGAGTATTTCGAGCTGCGCGCCGAGGTGATGCGCCTGGGCTCCCGGGTGGCGTCGACCCGCATGGAGTTCCTGGCGGCCGATGGCAAGCTGCTGTCGACCGGAGCAGGCGCTTACATCGTGTCTTGAATGCTGCAATTAAAGTAGCAAAAGAAGACCGGGCGACGCTGAGGAATGGCCAATTTCGCATAAAAAAACCGCCCGGAGGCGGTTTTTTTGAGGCCCATGGGCGCAAGCCTTACTTGATCATCATGTATTCCGAAGTCACCTTCCAGCGCGTGTCCTGCAGCTGCGACAGGCGCGTGGCGTTGCTGCCCAGGCGTTTGGTCGGCGTGAAAGTCTGCTCTGCGCTGCCGAAGATGTCCGGCGGGATGGTCATGGTGTCCATCGCCTTGATGAAGCTGTCGGTGCTCAGATTAGGGCCGGCCTTCTGGGCGGCGCGCAGGAAGGAGTCCACCGCCAGGTAGCCATAGACGGAAAACACGGTCGGGTCTTCATTGAACTTGGTCTTGTACTTGTTGGCCCAGAAGCGGATCGGTTGCGAAGGCTCATCCGTGTAAGGGTTCTGCACGGTCATCGTGGCGTAAAGGCCATCCATCGCCTTGCCGCCGAGCTTGTGGATCAGGTCGGTGTAGGCGGCGCTGGAGCCCAGGAACACCGGGTTGAAACCGGTCTTGCGCGACTCGCCGATGGCGCCGATGGTCTCGCGGATGATGGTGCCCAGCACGACCATGTCGCAACCGGATGATTTCATCTTCGCGACCTGCGAGGAGAAGTCGGTGGCGCCGCGCTTGTAGCTGGTCTTCTCGGTCATCGTCATGCCGATGTCCTTCAGGCCCTCCTCGGCGCCGCGCATGACTTCCAGGCCAAATTCGTCGTCCTGGTACATCGTGCAGACTTTCTTGGCGCCCTTCTCCTTGACCAGCTTGGGCGTGGCCAGGCGCATCTGGTCAAAGTAGGTGGCAGCAAAGGAATACTTGAGCCGGTTGAACGGGTCGTACATTTCGCGCGCGGCCGTCACCGGGAAGAAGTTGATGATGTTCTTGTCGAACAGCACCGGGAACGTGGCCAGGTTCTGCGCGGTGCCGATGTGGCCGACCATCGTGAAGATCTTGTCCTGGTTCACCAGCTTCTGGGCCGCCAACACCGCCTTCTTGGGGTCGTAGGCCGAGTCTTCCACCTTCAGCATGATCTTGCGGCCATGGATTCCGCCCTGCTCGTTGACTTCGTCCACGCGCAGCATCATGCCCAGGCGCACCTGCTTGCCAAAGCCGGCGATGGGGCCGGAAAGGTCCTGGATGGAGCCGAGCGTGATCTCGGTCTTGGACACGCCCTGGTTGGAGTTCTGGGCCTGGGCCAGGCCGCCGGCCAGTGCCATGGCCGCGAGGGCCGCGATGGGTCTGAATTTCATGGTGCCTTGTCTCCTGTGAATGAATGTCCGTGGTTATAGACTGCTGCACGTCGCCGCGAACCCGCACTTTCCCTAGTGCGGGCCGGCGAACCGCCTCCGTGCTTACTTGAAGTAGTCGGACACGATCTTCCACTTGCCGTCCTGCAACTGGGACAGGCGCGAGGCGTCGCTGCCCAAGTGCTTGGTGGGGGTGAATTTCTGCTCAGGGGTACCGAAGATGTCCGGCGGCACGGTCATGGTGTCCATGGCCTTGACGAAGCTGTCGGTGTTCAGGCCGGGGCCAGTCTTCTGCGCAGCGCGGATGAACAGGTCCATGATGACGTAGCCGTAGGCGGAGAACACGGTCGGGTCTTCATTGAACTTGGTCTTGTACTTGTTGGCCCAGAAGCGCAGCGGCTGCGAGGCCTCGTCCAGGTAGGGGTTCTGCACGGTCATCGTCGCGTACATGCCATCCATGGCCTTGCCGCCGAGCTTGTGGATGAGGTCGGTATAGGCGGCCACGGAGCCCAGGAAAACCGGGTTGAAGCTGGTCTTGCGCGATTCGGCGATGGTGCCGATGGTCTCGCGAATGATGGTGCCCAGCACCACCATGTCGCAGCCCGCGCTCTTCATGCGCGCCACCTGGGAGGAGAAATCGGTGGCGCCGCGCTTGAACGAGGTTTTCTCCACCATTTCCATGTTGATCGTCTTCAAGCCGGCTTCAGCGCCGCGCAGCACTTCCAGGCCGAATTCGTCGTCCTGGTAGATGGCGCAGACTTTCTTGGCGTTCTTTTCCTTGGCCATGCGTGGCACGGCGATGCGCATCTGGTCGTAGTAGGCGCTGAGCATGGCGAACTTGAGCGGGTTCAACGGCTCGTACATCTCGCGCGCCGCCGTCAGGGGCATGAAGTTGACGATCTTTTTATCGAACTGCACCGGCATGGCTGCATTGTTCTGCGCCGTTCCGATGTGGCCTGCCATGATGAATATCTTGTCCTGGTTGACCAGCTTCTGCGCGGCCAGCACGGCTTTCTTGGGGTCGTAACCCGAGTCCTCGACCAGCAGCTTGATCTTGCGGCCGTGGATGCCGCCCTGCTCGTTGATTTCATCCACCCGCAATTGCAGGCCGTTGCGCGCCTGCTTGCCATAGCCGGCCAGCGGACCGGACAGGTCCTGAATGGTGCCGACCAGGATTTCGTCCTTGCTGACGCCCTGCTGGGCGACGGCCGGACTGGCCAGCGTCCACAGCGCGGCTGCGGTCAGCGCGGCGGGAATGAGCGCGTGGAACTTCGACAAGGTCTTTTTCATGAGGTATCTCCTGCGGGGTTAACGATACATGGCTTCAATTTGCTCGGCGTACTTCTTCTCGACCAGCTTGCGTTTGAGCTTCATGGTCGGGGTGAGTTCCTCGTCTTCCGCCGTCAACTGGGTTTCCAGCAGGAAGAATTTCTTGATCTGCTCGACCCGGGCAAACTTCTTGTTCACGCCGTCGAGTACCTCCTGGATCAGCGCCTGCACCTCGGCCGAGCGCGTCAGGCTGACATAGTTGGAGAAGGGCACGTCGTGGTCCTGGGCGTACTTCTCGACGTTTTCCTGGTCGATCATGATGATGACGGTCAGGTAAGGCCGCTTGTCGCCGATCACCACGGCATCCGTGACATAGGGCGAGAACTTCAGCTCGTTTTCCAGTTCGCTGGGCGTGATGTTCTTGCCGCCGGCCGTGATGATGATGTCCTTCATCCGGTCGGTGATCTTGAAGTAACCGTCCTCGTCCATCACCCCCACGTCGCCGGTGTGCAGCCAGCCGTCGGTATCGATGGTCTCGGCGGTTTTCTCGGGCTGGTTCAGGTAGCCCTTGAAGACGTTGGGGCCGCGCACCAGGATTTCGCCGGTCGCCGGATCGATGCGGACTTCGTTGAAGCCTGCGGCGGGCCCGATGGAGCCGGGCTTGATGCGCTCGGCCGGCACCCCGGTGGAGGCGCCGCAGGTTTCGGTCATGCCCCAGACCTCGAGCATGGGCACGCCCAAGGCGAGATACCACTTCACGAGCTCGGGTGAAATCGGCGCCGCGCCAGTCACCAGGAAGCGCGCCCGGTGAATGCCGATGAGCTTGCGAACATTGTTCAAGGCCAGCCAGCGCGCCAGGGTGAACTGCAGCTTGAGCCCGCCGCCCACTGGCTTGCCAGCCAAAACGAGATCCGCAATCCGCGTGCCCACGCCGATTGCCCAGCCATAGGCCAGCTGCTGCATGCGGCTGGCTTCCTTGAGCGTGATCATCACGCCGGAGTAGAACTTCTCCCACACCCGCGGCACGGCCGTGAACACCGTGGGCGCGATCTCGCGCACGTTCTCCGGCACGGTCTCGGGGTTCTCGACGAAATTGAGCTTGGCGCCGGTGTACATCGAGAAGTATTCGCCGCCCATGCGCTCCGCGATGTGGCACAGGGGAAGGAAGCACATGCATTCGTCGCTCTCGTTGCGCGAGATCAGCGTGTTGTAGCCATGCACGGTGTAGACCAGAGCGCCGTGGGTGTGCATCGCCCCCTTGGGCCGACCGGTGGTGCCCGAGGTGTAGACCAGTATCGCCAGGTCGTCGGGCCGGCAGGCCCGGGCACGCTCCATCACCGCGCCTGGGTGCAGCGCGTTGTACTCGCGGCCCAGCGCACGCAGGGCGTCCAGGCCGATCACCCCCGGATCGTCGAGCTTGTGCAGGCCCTCCATGTCGAAGACCACGATCTTGCGCAGCAGCGGCAACTGCCCGCGCACCTCAAGCGCCTTGTCAAGTTGCTCGTCGTCTTCGACGAACAGGATCGTGGTGCGCGAGTCCTCGCACAGGTAGTGCACCTGGCTGGCAGCGTCGGTCGGGTAGATGCCGTTGGAGACACCGCCACAGCTCAGCACCGCCAGGTCGGCCAGCACCCAGTCAACCACGGTGTTGGCCAGGATCGACGCAGTCTCGTGGGGCTTGAAGCCCAGGCTCAGCAGGCCGCCGGCGATCTCGAGCACGGCGTCGCCGGTCTGGCGCCAGGTCGAGCTGCGCCAGATGCCCAGGTCTTTCTGGCGCATCCACACGTTCGGCCCGCGCTGCTCAACCGCGTTCCAGAACATCGCTGAAAGCGTGTCCCCCTTCACCACGATGTCGGTGCAGGGCTGGATGTGTGACAAGTCCCAAAGATTGCTCATGAAAAAATGGTCCCCACGCTTGTCACTTCGTGTACTTCGCTGCCCCCCAAGGGGGCCTTCACTGGCTTGAGGCGGCTCTGCGCGGCGTTCATGCTTATCTCCAATTCTTCTTCTTTTTCCAGCGCCGCTCGTCGCGCATGCCGGTTTCCTTCAGGCCGAGGTAGAACTCCTTGATGTCGTCCTTCTCGCGCAAGTTAGCGCAGGTGTCTTCCATGACGATGCGGCCGTTTTCCAGCACATAGCCGTAGTCCGACGCGTTGAGCGCCATGTTGGCGTTCTGCTCGACCAGGAGGATAGTGGTGCCACGCTCGCGGTTGATGCGCACCACGATCTCGAAGATCTCCTTGGTCAGCTTCGGGCTCAGGCCCAGACTGGGCTCGTCAAGCAGCATCAGGTCGGGGTTGGCCATCAGCGCACGCGAGATCGACAGCATCTGCTGCTGGCCGCCAGAGAGCAGGCCGGCATCTTGCGCACTGCGCTCCTTCAGGATGGGAAAGTAGCCATAGACCGCCTCCATGTCGCGCGCCACGCCGTCACGGTCCTTGCGGGTGTAGGCGCCCATCAGCAGGTTGTCGTGCACGCTGAGCAGGGCGAACACCTCGCGGCCCTCGGGCACATGGGACAGACCCTGCTGCACGATGAAGGCCGGGTCCCGCGCGGTGATGTCCTGGCCCTTGAACTCGATCGAGCCCTTGCGCGGGTCGATGATGCCGGAAATGGTCTTGAGGATGGTGGTCTTGCCCGCGCCGTTGGAGCCCAGTACCGTGGCCACTTCGCCGCGGCGCACCTTCAGGCTCACGCCACGGATCGCCTTGATCGGTCCGTAGGCGCTCTCGACGTTGAGCAACTTCAGCACCGGCGCGTCTTCGGCGGGCAGGGTGGCGGGCGTGGTGCTCATGCAGGCCTCCGCAGCGAGGACACGTCGTCGATGGAGCCCAGGTAGGCTTCGATCACGCCCGGGTCGTTCTGCACCTCGCGCGGCGTGCCCATGGCCAGCACTTCGCCCTGGTTCATGGCCAGCACGCGGTCCGACACCTTGGAGACCAGCGTCATGTCATGCTCCACCATCAGCACGGTGATGCCGAGGACATTCTTGATGTCGGCAATCCAGAAGGCCATGTCATCGGTTTCCTCCACATTCAGGCCGGATGAAGGCTCGTCGAGCAGCAGCAGTTTCGGCTCGGTGCAAAGCGCCCGGCCCATCTCCACGACCTTGCGTACGCCGTAGGGCAGGCCGGCCACCAGCGAATCGCGGTGGTGTTGAAGGTCGAGGAAGTCGATGACGCGTTCAGCCTTTTCGCGCGCCTCCATCTCGGCGGCGCGCGTAGCGGGCGTGAAGAACACCTCGCTCCAGAAGCCAGTCTTGCGGTGCGTGTGGCGCCCTATCAGCAGGTTGTGCAGCACCGTGGCGTGCTCGAACAGTTCGATGTTCTGGAAGGTGCGCGCAATGCCGAGGGAGGCAATCGCGTGCGGCGGCTGTTCGGTCAGCTTGAGCGTGCCCTGCGGTCCGAGGTAAGTGATCTCGCCGGCGGTGGGGGTGTAGATGCGGCTGATCAGGTTGAACACCGTGGTCTTGCCGGCGCCGTTGGGCCCGATCAGCGTGAACACCTCCCCGGGCTTCACGTCGAAGCTCACGTTGTTGACAGCCAGCACGCCGCCGAAGCGCACGCTGAGGTTCTGGGCTGAGAGAAGGATTTCTGTCATTTCAGCCTATCGGATTTCTGGAAGGATTTCTGCCGCTTGAACATGCCCTGCCGGTAGAAGGGGAACAACTGGATCCAGGCGCGCACCTTGAGCCAGCGGCCGTACAGGCCCATCGGTTCGAACAGCACGAAAGCCACCAGCACGACGCCATAGACCACGGCCTGCAGGCCGGGGGCCTGACCGACCGCGGCGGGCAGGTAGTCCTTGGTCAGGGAAATCACCTGCGGCATCGTGATCAGGAAGATCGCGCCCAGGAAGGCACCGTGCACCGAACCCAGCCCGCCGATCACCACCATCAGCAGCAGGTCGATCGACTGGATGATGTTGAACTGGTCAGGTGAGATGAATTGCAGCTTGTGGGCATAGAGCGCCCCGCCGACGCCGGCGAGCGCGGCTGACAGCGCGAACGACAGGGTCTTGTAGCGTGCCAGGTTGATGCCCATGCTCTGCGCCGAAATTTCCGAGTCGCGGATGGCGACGAAGGCGCGCCCGGTGGACGAGCGCAGCAGGTTCAGGATGCCCAGTGTGGCGAGCACCGCGATGAACAAGCACAGGTAATAGAAGCCTTCGCCGCTGTCCACTTTCCAGCCGAAGAGATTGGGCGCCTTGATGTGGATGCCGGCGTTGCCGCCGGTCACCGACTCCCAGCGCGCCAGCACTTCCTCGACGATGAAGCCGAAGGCCAGCGTGGCCATGCCCAGGTAGATGCCCTTGACGCGCAGTGCCGGCAGGCCGACGACCACGCCCACGGCCGCCGACAGCCCTGCCGCGCAGACCAGCGCCAGCGGGAACGGCACGCCGGCGTTGGTCATCACCGCCTGGGTGTAGGCACCCACGCCGAGGAAGGCCGCGTGGCCCAGGGAGAACTGCCCGGTGAAGCCGGCCAGCAGCATCAGCCCGAGGCCCACGATGGCGTAGATCAGGATGAATGTCATCTGGGCCAGCCAGTACTCGGCAAACAGCCAGGGGGCCGCCACCAGCAGCAGCGCCAGCGCGCTGTACCAGAAGACATGACCGCCGTGTTTGGCGAGCTTGATGTCCTGCGCGTAACTGGTTTTGAAGATGAAACGCATCAGACTTTCTTCCGCAGTTTTTCGCCGAACAGGCCATTGGGCTTGACCATCAGCATGATCAGCACCACCACGTAGGGTGCCGTGTCCTTGAAGCCGTTGGGCAGGTAGAAGCCCGACAGCGATTCCACGATGCCGATGACGAGTCCGCCGACGATGGCGCCGGGCAGGCTGGTGAAGCCGCCAACCACCGCCGCGGGAAAGGCCTTCAGGCCGATGAAACCCATGTTGGCGTGCACGAAGGTGATGGGCGCCAGCAGCAGGCCGGCGATGGCGGCCACGGCGGCGGCCAGGCCCCAGACCAGGCCGTTGAGCGTCTTGACCGGGATGCCCATGTAATAGGCCGCGAGCTGGTTCTGTGACGAGGCCTGCATCGCCATGCCGAGCTTGCTGTACTTGAACATCGCGAACAGCCCGGCGCACAGCACGGCGGTGGCGGCGATCACCACCATCTGCTCGACGTTGAGCACCAGCGCGCCCAGCTTCCAGATCTGGTCCTTGTAGGGCACCGGCAGGGTGTGGGTATCGGTGCCGATGTTGGGGATCATGGTGATCAACCCGCGCGCCACGTAGGCGATGCCGATGGTCAGCATGACAATGGAAAACGCCGGCTGGCCCAGGATCGGCCGGATGACGATGCGCTCGAGCAGCACGCCGAAGATGGCCATGGCGACGATCGCTGCGAGCACCGCCGCCCAGAACGGAAAGCCCAGCATCGTCATGCCGGCCAGGCCCATGAAGGCACCCAGCATCATGAGATCGCCTTGGGCGAAGCTCACGGTTTCGGTGGCCTTGTAGATCAGCACGAACCCGAGCGCAATCAGGCCGTAGATGCATCCTTGCGCGATGCCGCTGATGACCAATTGAAGAAACTGCACTTTGCCTCCTGAAACGTTGCGCGGTTATACCGGGTTGCCACGCGGTTGTCCTCAGGGTTGTTCCCCATAGCCTGTCCCGCTTGGCTCAGGTGTGATCGCCGCATGAACCCTGGCGTCACCGCGGAAAACCTCGACGGCATCACCGTCATCACGCTGAACCGCCCCGACGTGCGCAACGCCGTGGACGCCGACACGGCACGCGCGCTGCATGCGGCTTTTCTGGCTTTTGACGATGACCTTGCAAGTCGTGTGGCTGTTTTCCATGGGGCGCATGGCCATTTCTGCGCCGGCTGGGACCTGCAAGCGGGCGCGCGGCTGCACGCGGCGGGTGTCCAGGGCAACGCCCTGACGCACCTCGAATGGGCGCCGGATGCGCAGCGCCCGCTGGGCCCGATGGGGCCGTCGCGCCTGCTGCTGTCCAAGCCGGTGATTGCCGCCGTCAGCGGCGCGGCGGTCGCCGGCGGCATGGAGCTGGCGCTGTGGTGCGACTTGCGGGTGATGGAGGCGGACGCCTATTTCGGCGTCTATTGCAGGCGCTTCGGCGTGCCGCTGATCGACGGCGGCACGGTGCGCCTGCCACGGCTGATCGGCCTGGGGCACGCGATGGACCTGATCCTGACCGGGCGGAAGGTGCAGGCTGAAGAAGCCTTGCGCATGGGCCTGTGCAACCGTGTCGCGCCACCGGGCGGGGCGCGGGACGCCGCAATCACGCTGGCGTGGCAGCTGGCCGGCTTTCCGCAGGCCACGATGAACGCCGACCGCCTGAGCGCCTACCGGCAGGCAGGCCTGCCGCTGGTCGAGGCGCTGCAGCAGGAGTGGGGCGCCGGGCGGGCCTGCCTGGACGATGCGCTGGCCGGCGCGGCCCGATTTTCGTCTGGCGAGGGGCGGCACGGGAAATTCTGAGTCGAATAGGCCTTTCCCCAGGGTTCAATCGTCATTGTCTGCTATGAAAAACGGTGCATTCGGGGTCGCCGGGGCAGGCATGGCCGCCAACGTCCCCATCCCGGTGAAACCTGCGCCGGCGCCTTCCCTCAGACTTCGGGCCGCTCGATCGGCCGCGGCCGCCCCTGGTCATCAATGGCCACATAGGTCAGTGAAGCCTCGGTCACCTTGATGTAGTGGCCTTGCGTGTCGTAACGCTCGGCGTAGACCTCGACCTGCACTGTGATCGAGGTGCGGCCGATGCGGGTGACGCCGCCGAAGAAGGACAGGATGTCGCCCACGCGCACCGGCTGCTTGAAGATGAACTCGTTGACCGCCACCGTGGCCATGCGCCCGCGCACGTAGCGCGCCGGCACAATGGAGCCGGCAATGTCGACCTGCGCCATGACCCAGCCGCCGAAGATGTCGCCGTTGGCGTTGCAGTCGGCCGGCATCGGGACGACCTTGAGCACCAGCTCCTTGTCGGTGGGCAGTGGCACGCGGGGCGCGATCACCCGGGCCGGGTTGGAGGGGATGGCGGACGAGGCGGCGGGGCGTGAAGCGTTGGACATGGGCACAATCTGAAACCGTTGATACTGGGTGGTCCGGACCGCTTTCATGCGAAACGCCCCGGCTCTGCCCACCCCATTCCTATAGATTGTCTCCCATGCGTGGCCGCCTCGAGCTCAGTTCCTCTTCACCCGCGCCTTCAGCCGCGCCGCGTTCCGACTGGGGCACGCTGCGCCGCCTGTTCCCCTACCTGTGGCGCTACAAGTGGCGCGTCATCTTCGCGCTGGTCTTCATGGTCGGCGCCAAGCTGGCCAACGTGGGCGTGCCGCTGCTGCTGAAGAGCCTGGTGGATACCTTGACGCCCGCCGTCAATCCGGTGACGGCCGCGATTCTGGTGGTGCCGGTGGGTCTGCTGGTTGCCTACGGGGCGCTGCGCTTGTCGACCACACTGTTCACCGAGTTGCGCGAACTGGTGTTCTCCAAGGCCACGCAAGGCGCGGCGCGCTCCATCGCCCTGGAGACCTTTCAGCACCTGCACGCTCTAAGCCTTCGGTTTCACCTGGAGCGCCAGACCGGCGGCATGACGCGCGACATCGAGCGCGGCGTGCGCGGCATCGAGTCGCTGATCTCGTTCTCGTTGTTTTCCATCATCCCGACGCTGATCGAGGTGGCGCTGGTGCTGAGCATTCTGGCGGTCAAGTTCGACGTCTGGTTCGCTTGGATCACGCTGGCGGCACTGGCGCTCTACATCACCTTCACCGTGCTGGTGACCGAGTGGCGCACCCAGTTCCGCCGCCAGGCCAACGAGTTCGATTCGGCGGCACACACCAAGGCGGTGGACTCGCTGCTGAACTACGAAACCGTCAAGTACTTCAACAACGAAGGCTTCGAGGCCCGGCGCTACGACCAGAGTCTGGAACGCGTGCGCCAGGCGCGCCTGAAAAGCCAGACCACGCTGTCGATGCTCAACATCGGTCAGCAACTCATCATTGCCGTGGGTCTGGTGGCCATGCTCTGGCGCGCCACCCAGGGCGTGGTGGAAGGGCGCATGACGCTGGGCGACCTGGTGATGGTCAACGCCTTCATGATCCAGCTCTACATCCCGCTGAACTTCCTCGGCGTGATCTACCGGGAGATCAAGCAGAGCCTGACCGACCTGGACAAGATGTTCACCCTGATGGAGAAGGAGCGCGAGGTGGCCGATGCACCTGATGCGCTGCCGCTGACCATCCGGCACCTGCCGGCGATCGATGGACGGGACGATGGCGCGGTGGACGCGGCGGTTCGCTTCGAGCATGTGAACTTCGCCTATGACGCGGCCCGTCCGATCCTGCACGACATCAGCTTCGAGATTCCCGCTGGCAAGACCGTGGCCGTGGTCGGCCCATCAGGTTCGGGCAAATCGACGCTGGCGCGGCTGCTGTTTCGTTTCTATGACGCCCAGCAGGGACAGATATCGATCGCCGGGCAGGATATCCGGGCCGTGACCCAGGCCAGCGTGCGCCAGGCGATCGGCATCGTGCCGCAGGACACGGTGCTGTTCAACGACACGGTCGAGTACAACATTGCCTATGGCCGCCCCGGCGCCAGCCGCGCCGAGGTCGAGGCCGCCGCGCGCGCCGCCCACATCCACGACTTCATTGCCTCCACGCCCAAGGGCTACGAGGCGATTGTCGGCGAGCGCGGCCTGAAACTCTCCGGCGGCGAGAAGCAACGCGTCGCCATCGCGCGCACCCTGCTGAAGAACCCGCCGATCCTGATCTTCGACGAGGCTACTTCCGCGCTGGACTCGGCCAACGAGCGCGCCATCCAGGCCGAACTGCAGAGCGTGGCCCGGAACAAGACCACACTGGTGATCGCGCACCGGCTGTCCACGGTGGTGGACGCGCACGAGATCCTGGTGATGGAGGCCGGGCGCATCATCGAGCGCGGCACACACGCCGAGTTGCTGGCGGCGCAGGGGCGGTACGCGTCCATGTGGGCGCTGCAGCAGAGCTCGGATTGATGCTGGGTATTTTTTGGCGCTGGAATCAGCCCAGAAAGTCAGGAATTCAATCCGGCCACCGCTTGGAACATGGCCTGCCGCGCCTGGCTGACGATCTGGCCTTTCCAGGCATCGGTATCGGTGTAGAACGCATCCATCATGGCCTGCCTGATCTGCCCGGCCAGTTCCGGCGGCGCCTCGGGGTGCAGGTGCAGCCAGTGCTCGCCGCGCAGGGCATGCATCACCTCGGTCATGGGCTGGGTGCCGTATTCCATGGCGATGGCGGTGTATTCGGCCTGCGGGAATTCGTCATAGGCGGCCAGGCACATCATGCCGGTCAGGCGTGCGGAGGTCGATGATCCGTCGTACATCGAGGTGACCTGATCGCCCCACCAGGCGCGGGCGCGGGCCAGCGTGGCGGCATCATCCCGACCGGCAAAGATCCGCTCGCCGTGGCCGCTGGGGCCCAGGCCGGTGTGCAGGTCGATCCAGGCCAGGCGCTTCACGCCCGGCGCATGCTGGCGCAGCACGGTGCGCACGGTCTGGTTGCTCCAGGTGGGCGCGGTGCCGCCAAAGAACATGCCGTCGGGAAATTCGTGCTGGCCCCCGGAAACCGCAGCCTGGAACGCGGGCATGCCGCGCGTGGCGATGAAGTCGCCGGTCGCGGCCTGGTTCTCAGCAGTCGGCGGCCACTGCTCGGGCAGCAACAGCGGCTGTACTTCACGGTAGGCGGTGTTGACCGGCAAGGCTTGCGAGAAGTCGTGGAAATTGCGGTTCAGGTCCACGTTTTCCTGCGTCACGCGCCGGATGTGCGAGAAACCGTAGGGGTTCAGCGCGTGGATGTAGAGCACGGCCACGCCCTGCGCGCGGGCCTTTTCCCGCCACTCGGCATCGTGCAGGGCCGCCACCTGCACGCCGCTGCCGCAGTAACCCTCCACACCATGGCAGGCACTGCTGACAATCAGCAGCATGTCGGCGTCGGCAGGGCCGTCGCGCACCGCATCCATCGCCAGCGCTTCGCCGTCGCGCCCTTTCAGTGGATGCAGGTGGGAGTGAATGCGCAGCCCCAGGGATGCGGCGGCCTCCAGGAACTTGACACGCGCCTCGGCGTAGCTGGCCGAGAAGGCTGCGGGGATGGGGATCATGCGGCACCTTCGCTGTGATGAGGCCGCGGCGAAGCCAGCCACTGCTCGGCCAGGCGGACCCAGTAGGTGGCCCCCAGCGGGATCAGGTCGTCGTTGAAGTCGTAGCTGGGGTTGTGCAGCATGCAGGGGCCCGCGCCATGACCCATCTCGCGGTGACTCCCGTCACCGTTGGCGATGAAGCAGTAGGCGCCAGGCTTGGCCTGCAGCATGTAGGCAAAGTCTTCGGCGCCCATGGTCGGCTCCTGCACCGCGACGTTGGTGGCACCGACGATGTCGGCCATCACCTGGCGGGCGAACTCGGCCTCGGGCGCGGAGTTGATGGTGGGCGGGTAGTTGCGCACGAACTCGAACTCGCAGCTCGCGTCGAAAGCGGCGCAGGTGTGCTCGGCAATCTGCTTCATGCGGCTCTCGATCAGGTCCAGCACCTCGATGCTGAAGGTGCGCACCGTGCCCTGAAGTTCGCAGCTGTCGGGCACCACGTTGGTGGCCTCGCCGGCATGGATCATGGTGACCGAGATCACGCCCGCGTCGATCGGTTTCTTGTTGCGGCTGATGATGGTCTGGAAGCCCTGCACCATCTGGCAGGCGATCGGCACCGGGTCGATGCCGTTGTGCGGCAGCGCCGCATGGCTGCCCTTGCCCCGGATGGTGATCTTGAACTCGTTGGAGGACGCCATCACCGGCCCGGCGCTGACCGCAAACCGGCCGATCTGTTCGCCCGGCCAGTTGTGCATGCCGAAGACGGCCTCCATCGGGAATTCCTCGAACAATCCATCCTTGATCATCTCGCGCGCCCCGCCGCCGCCCTCTTCAGCCGGCTGGAAGATCAGGTAGACCGTGCCGTCGAAGTTGCGGTTCCGGGCGAAATGCTGCGCAGCGGCCAGCAGCATGGCGGTGTGCCCGTCATGGCCGCAGGCATGCATCTTGCCGGCATGCCGGCTGGCGTGACCAAAGGTGTTGAACTCCTGCATCGGCAGGGCGTCCATGTCGGCGCGCAGGCCCAAAGCGCGCCCGCTGTTGCCGTTTTTCACGATGCCGACCACACCGGTCGTCCCCATGCCACGGTGAATGGGAATGCCCCATTCGGTGAGCTTGAGTGCCACCAGGTCGGCAGTACGCTGTTCCTCGAAGCAGAGTTCAGGGTGCGCGTGAATGTCACGGCGAAGGGCGGCGATACCGGCCGCTTCGGTTACCAGGGAGTCGATGATTTTCATGACCACAGTCTAGCCATACTGCGGTCATCTTGCCTGCTCCATGCGCGTCACAGGCAATTCCCTAGAATCCCGGCATGATCACTCCACGCGCCCTCGAACTCGCCCGCACCCTGGTCCAGATGAACACGGTCAGCGCCAACTCCAACCTCGAGTTGATCCATTTCGTCAGGGACGTGCTGCAAAGTTTCGGCGTGAAAAGCCGTTTGACCTGGAACGCCGACAGGACAAAGGCCAACCTGTTCGCCACGCTGGGCGAAGGCAAGCCGGCCGGCGTCATCCTCTCCGGCCACACTGACACCGTGCCCTGGGAGGGCCAGGCCTGGACGGTGGATCCGCTGTCGGCCACGGTGCGCGACGGGCGCCTCTACGGGCGCGGCTCGGCCGACATGAAGAGCTTCATCGCCCTGGCGCTGGCCAGCGCGCAGGCCTTCCTGGAAAGCCCGGCGCCGTTTGCCATCCACTTCGCGTTCAGCTACGACGAAGAGGTCGGCTGTTTCGGTGTACGCGAACTGATTGCCGACCTGCGCGACGCCGGTATCCGGCCGCTGGCCTGCATCATCGGCGAGCCCACCGGCATGGTGCCGGCCATCGCGCACAAGGGCGTGTACCGCTACAAGTGCTGCGTGCGCGGCAAGGAGGCGCATTCTTCGCTCACGCCACAGTCGGTCAACGCCATCGAGATGGCGGCACGCGTGATCGGCAAGATTCGCGACATGGCCGAGGGCTTCGAGCGCGACGAGGAGCGCTACGAAGGCTTCGACGTGCCGTATTCCACCGCCAGCGTGGGCCAGTTCCACGGCGGCATCGCCGATAACGTGGTGCCGCGCGACGCAGAGTTCCGCTACGAGTTCCGCGACCTGCCCACGGCCGATGTGCAGGCCATGCAGCGGGCGGTGCTGGAGCAGGCCCGTGCGCTGGAGCCCGCGATGCACAAGGTAGCCCCTGAGGCGGGCTTCAGTTTCGAGACGATCTGCGAGGTGCCCAGCTTTCTGGGCTCGGCCGGCGATGCGGTCACGCGTCTGGCGCAGCGCCTGAGCGGCGAAGATCGCACCACCTTGGTGGCCTTCGGCACCGAGGCCGGGCTGTTCAAGAGCGCCGGCATTCCCACCGTGGTCTGCGGTCCGGGCTACATCGTCCAGGCGCACCAGCCGGATGAGTACGTGAGCCTGGACCAGCTGGCGCGCTGCGAGGCTTTCATGCAGGGTCTGGCGGCCAGCCGTGCCATCGCCTGACGGGCGACCGGGTTGTTCTAGCGGCGAGGGCCGATCGGGTGCCTGTGCTGCCCGTCAGGTTCGCACACGGCCGTCGCCGGTCAGCATGGAGAGCTCGACAAATTTCGAGGCCACATGGTTGGTCGGCGAGAAAGTCACCGCAAAGCCACCGAACGACTGATCGTTGATCGATTCCAGGCCGCTGATGAGCGACTCCCGGTTGGGCTTGCCGCCGCGGCGCAGCCCTTCGGCAAAGACCTTTGCGGCCAGGTAGCCTTCCATGCTGGAAAAGTTCGGCTGCACGTTGCCGGCCTTCTTGGCCGCATCGACGAACTCGCGCGCGATCGGCCGCGCCGCGTTGTAGGGCGAGGGCACCACCTGCGAGACCACCACGCCCGCGCCGTCCTTGCCGAGTTCGTCGGCCAGCGCCTGGGTGCCCACGAATGACACGTTGTAGTAGGTGCCGCCATAGCCGGCCTTTCGGGCGGCACGGATGAAAGCCGCGCACGATTTGTAGGCGCTGATCTGCACCACGGCGTCGGGTCCGGCTGCGGTGATGGCCGTGACGGCCGCGCCCACATCCACCGAATTGCGTTCGACCGTGGCCAGCGCCACGGGCTTGAGGTTCTGTGCGGCCAGCGCCAAGGTCACGCCATCAAGTCCGGCCTTGCCATAGGCATCGTTCTGGTAAAAAACGGCGATCTTCTTCAGGCCCAGGTTGGTGAGCTGCTTGACGATCAGGGCCGTTTCGTCGTTGTACGAGGCGCGCACGTGAAACGTGGTCTTGCTGAACGGGTCACGCAGGGCCATGGCGCCGGTGAAAGGCGCGAAGAAGGGCATGCGTGCCTTGGTGGCCAGCGGCAATGCGACCACACTGGTGGGTGTGCCAATGTAGCCAAACAAGGCGAAGACCTCCTCGTCAATTAACTTTTTCGTATTGGCGGCGCAACGGTCGGGTTCGTAGCCATCGTCGAGCTGGCGGATTTCGATCCTGCGTCCGCCCACGCCGCCCTGAGCGTTGAGCTGGTCGAAATAGAGCTTGGCCCCGGCGTGGAACTGGACGCCCAGTTGCGCGGCGGGCCCGGTGAAGGCGGCGGACTGGCCAAGCACGATCCGGTCGTCCTGCGCATGGGCCGGGTGAAATCCCGCGACCAACGCGGCGCCGGTGGCGATGGAAAACTGGCGGCGGCTGAGCGGGGCGAAGGGCATGATGAGTTACCAGGTCAATGCGGGCAAGTCCCCGCGTGAACACGTTGTTGTGAAAGAATGAGCCTTCTTCTGCAGGCCTGTTCATGATAACTCCCGAGCACATTTCATCGGTTGCCAGCGTGGTGCGCGGCGCCTGCCCGCACGACTGCCCGGACACCTGCGCGCTGCTCACCACGGTGGAAAACGGTCGCGCCGTTCGCGTTCACGGCAACTCCGCGCATCGCCATACCGACGGCGTGCTGTGCACCAAGGTGTCGCGTTACACCGAGCGAACCTACCATCCCGAGCGTCTGCTGCAGCCGCTGCGGCGCGTCGGGCCCAAGGGCGCAGGCCGGTTCGAGCCCGTGGGTTGGGAGGAGGCGCTCGACGACATCGCCGGGCGGCTGAAAGCCATTGCAGCGCGCAACCCGGAGGCGGTGCTTCCCTACAGCTATGCCGGCACCATGGGTCTTGTCCAGGGCGAAGGCATGGCGGCTCGCTTTTTTCACCAGCTCGGCGCATCGCACCTGGAGCGCACCATCTGTTCGGCGGCTGGCACCGAAGCCATGGTGCAGACGCTGGGCGGCAAGGTCGGCATGAAGGTCGAGTTCTTTGCCGAATCGAAGCTGATCCTGATCTGGGGCAGCAACTCGATTGCCAGCAACCTGCATTTCTGGCGTCATGTGCAGCAGGCCAAGCGCGACGGTGCGCGTATCGTCTGCATCGATCCGCGCCGTACCGAAACCGCGGACAAGTGCCACGAACACATTGCCCTGCGCCCGGGCACCGACGCTGCCCTGGCGCTGGCGCTGATGCATGAACTGGTCACGCATGACTGGCTGGATCACGACTACATCGCGCAACACACGCTCGGCTGGGCTGGGCTGCGGGAGCGTGCGCTGCAGTGGCCGCCAGAGCGCGCCGCGCAGGTCTGCGGTGTTGCCGTGCAGCAAATCACCGATCTGGCGCGCGACTATGGAACCACCCGGCCGGCGGCCATCCGGTTGAACTACGGCATGCAGCGGGTGCGCGGGGGCGGCAACGCAGCCCGCGCCATTGCCTGCCTGCCCGCGATCACGGGGGCGTGGCGGCACCGTGCCGGCGGGGTGTTGCTGAGCAGTTCCGGCCTTTTTCCGATCGACCGCGCGGCGCTGCACCGGCCCGACCTGCTGGGTGCGCGCCGGCCCCGCACGCTCAACATGGTGACCATCGGCGACGATCTGCTGCGCGAGACGTCGCCGGGCTTTGGTCCGAAGGTCGAGGCGATGATTGTCTACAACAGCAACCCGGTGGCGGTGGCGCCCGAATCGGGCAAGGTGGTGCGGGGCTTTGCGCGCGAGGACCTGTTCACCGTCGTGCTGGAACACTTCCAGACCGATACCGCCGACTTCGCCGACTACCTCCTGCCCGCCACCACGCAACTGGAGCACTGGGACGTTCACGCCAGCTATGGCCATACCGATGTGCTGCTGAACCGCCCGGCCATCGCCCCGCTCGGGCAGGCCCGGACCAACACCGACGTCTTCCGTGCGCTGGCGCGACGCATGGGGTTCACGGACCCCTGCTTTGTCGACGACGACGAGACACTCTGTCGGACCGCATTTGGCGATGCCGTACCTTTTGATGAATTGCTGGAAAACGGCTTTGCGTCATTGCCACTGCCCGACGCTCCTTTTGCCCACGGCGCCTTCCCCACGCCGTCTGGGCGCTGCGAGTTTTTCAGCGAACGCCTGGCCATGCAGGGGCTGGATGGCTTGCCGGATTACCTGCCAAATTACGAAACCACCGGCAGCAGTGCGGCTTGGCCGCTGGCGATGATCTCGCCGCCGGCCCGCAATTTCCTCAATTCCACTTTCGTCAACGTCAAAAGCCTGCGCGACATCGAGGGCGAGCCGATCCTGGAGATGCATGCCACCGATGCCCGTTCACGCGGCATCGCCGATGGCGACGTGGTGCGCGTTTTCAATGCCCGTGGTGCCTACCACTGCAAGGCCAGAATCTCGCCGCGGGCGCGCCCCGGGGTGGTCAATGGTCTGGGCGTCTGGTGGCGCAAGCTGGGCCTGCGCGGCACCAACGTCAACGAGCTCACCAGCCAGCGGCTGACCGACCTCGGACGCGGGCCGGTTTTTTACGACTGCCTGGTGGAGGTGGCTAAGACCTGATCAGGCGCCGCAAGCGGCCACGGTGGCGTTGGCCGGGAAGGTCACTGTGCCATTCACAGTTGCCGTATCGGTTCCAGAAAATCCATTCAAGACCTTGTTGGTGAACGTGATGCTGCGTGCGGACAGGTTCACGGAAACACCTGATGTGATGCCGTTGGCCAGATCACTTTCGCCGATTCCCCAGGTGAAATCGGTCTTGAAGAAACTAGCGTTCAGAACTTTTTGGTCGCTTCGGCGGAAATACACCTTGATCTCGTAACGCGAACCGGAAGAAGAGTCCGCAGTGTATTTGATGTCACAGTAATCGATGCCGGCAGGCGAGACCGTGGTCAGCGCGGTATTGATGGCCAGTACGTTACTGGCGCCTACATCAATAGTGCCGTTCTGCGCGGTGGGCGTGGCGCCCGAAAGGGTCAGGGTACCGCTGGCTGCAGTGGCCGTGGCTGTCGGTGTTGTTGCGGTCGTTGGGGTGGTTGATGTGGTTGTCGGTGCTGTTGAGGTGGTTGATGTGGTGCCTGTCGCTTCGGTGTCGGACCCACCGCCGCACGCACTCAAGGCCAGTGCCACAGAAGCGAGGGAGAGAAAATGGGCGGTCGAATGTTTCATGGTTTTCCTTGCAGAAATGTTGAGGGGAAGGAACTGCAATTTATGAATCAGAGGTGCACCCGTCCACCCCCTGAACCGGGGGGAGTCCGCGCGCATGGCTGGGGAAGTTGGGCCGTTCTGGTGGCGGCTCTCTCGCTCGGCGGCTGCTCCACCGCAGGCTATTACTGGCAGGCGGTCAACGGCCATTGGGAGTTGATGCGCGCGGCACGCCCCGTGGCGGATTGGGTGGCGGAACCCCAAACACCCGAGGCCTTGCGCGAACGGCTGAAGTCGGCGCAGCGCATCCGGACATTTGCGACCAACGAATTGCAGTTGCCCGACAACCCCAGCTACCACCGCTATGCCGACCTCGGCCGTCCTGCGGTCGTGTGGAATGTCGTGGCAGCCCCCGCGGACTCCCTCGCACCGAAGACGTGGTGCTTCCCGGTGGCCGGGTGCGTGAGCTACCGCGGCTATTTCAACGAGGCCGATGCCCGCGCCGAGGCACGTGCGCTTGAAGAGCAGGGGCTGGAAACCAGCGTCTACGGGGTGCCCGCGTATTCGACCCTGGGCTGGATGAACTGGGCTGGCGGCGACCCGCTGGTCAGCACCTTCATCCACTATCCTGAAGGCGAGCTTGCGCGCCTGGTGTTTCACGAACTGGCACATCAGGTGGTCTATGCAAAAGATGACACCATGTTCAACGAGTCTTTCGCCACCACCGTGGAGCGCCTGGGTGGCGAGCGCTGGCTGATCCTGCACGGCAGCCCGGCCGCGCGCGAGGCGTATGCCAGCTTTGATGCACGGCGCAAGGCCTTTCGGGCCCTGACCCTGTCCACGCGACGCGAACTGGAGGCTATCTACAAGGAAAACAAGGCCCATCCCGGCGTCGATGCGTCCTTGATTGCTATGAAAATGGAAGTCATGCAGCGCTTTCGCGACCGTTACGCTGCGCTCAAGGCCAACTGGGGTGGTGATCCTGCGCAGCATCGGGGCTTTGACGCGTGGGTGGCGCGCGCCAACAACGCGAGCTTTGCAGCGCAGGCCACTTACGATGAACTGGTTCCGGGTTTCGAGCGGTTGTTCGAGAAAGAGGGTGGTTTTACGCCGCAGGGATGGCGCCAGTTTTATGATGCGGTCAAACAACTTGCGGCGATGCCAGTGGAAGAACGTCGTCGCGCATTGAAGGAGTCAGGTCTTGTCACACATCAAAATTCACCGTGACCACCACCTCGGTCATGCCGGCGCGCGCAAGATCGCGTACAAGTGGGCCGAACAGGTCGAGACCGAGTTCGGCATGGACTGCACCTACGAAGAGGGACACAGCCATGACGAGGTGACCTTCAAACGTTCGGGTGTGTCCGGCACGCTCAAGGTGAGCCCACACGCCTTTGAGCTCGACGCGAAGCTGGGATTTTTGCTCGGCGCATTCCGCGACAAGATCGAGCGCGAGATCGTCAAGAACCTGGACACCTTGCTGGCGAAGAAGCCTGCGGGGCGCAAGCCCAAGACCTGAAGCCATGCTTTGCGGCTTCCCCTTGACGCTGGCATCGTCGCATGGTGAACCTCGCCCGTTTTGACTTCGTGTCTGTTCGTCTGGCCGTGGCCTGCGCGCAGACCGGCAGCCTGACCGGCGCCGCGCGCGAGGCCCACCTGGCACTGGCAGCCGCCAGCCGCCGCATCCGGGAACTGGAAGAGTCGCTGGGCAGTCCGCTGTTCGAGCGCCACGCCCGGGGCCTGTTGCCCACGGCGGCAGGTCGCGTGTTCGTCAAGCACGGGCTCGCGCTGCTGCAGTCGCTGGAGCAGATGGACGCGGAACTGGCCGACCTGCGCCAGGGCATTGCCCGACACATCCGCCTGTGTGCCAGCACCGCAGCCATCAACCAGTTCCTGCCGCCATTGCTGGCGCGCTACGCCGCGCTACACCCGCAGCTGCGTGTGGACCTTGAGGAGCAGGTGTCGGAGGCCGTGGTGGCGACATTGCGCGAGGGGCGGGCCGACCTGGGCGTGTTTGTCGAGGGGCCGGACGTGACGGGCCTGGTGACGCAAGTGTTTCGCCACGACGAACTGGTGCTGGTGCTGCCGCGCGACCATGCGCTGGCCGCTGGCACCACGCCGCTGCCGTTCGCCGAGGCACTGGACGAAGACTGGATCAGCCTCAATGCCGGCGCCGCCATGCTGCAAAAGCAGCAGCAAACCGCTCTGGCGGCTGGCAAGCCATTGCGCTTGCGCATGCAAGTTCGCAGCTTCGACGCGGTGTGCCATCTTGTGGCCTCGGGTCTGGGCATTGCGGTGCTGCCCGCGGCGGCGGCCCTGCCCATCGTGCGCGCCATGAAGCTTGCCTCCCGGCCGCTGGCCGATGACTGGGCCCGGCGGCGTTTGATAGTCGCCACGCCTGCAGGGCTGGAGGATGCTGGCGTGGCCTCGCTGGTGAGCTTCATGGTCGAGCCTTCGCCAACCGCGAAGCCTCCGCCCCGCAAACGGTAATGGACGCTTGGGCGGGCGCGCGGCACACTCGACCCCCATGCAACCCCTTACCCGCGCTGATCCGTCCCTTTCCGCCGCAACCGGGCCGCTTTCTGGTCTCAAGGTCCTCGAACTCGGCCAGCTGATCGCCGGTCCTTTCGCGGCCAAGACACTGGCGGACTTTGGCGCCGACGTCGTCAAGATTGAACCCCCGGGCGCGGGCGACCCGCTGCGCAAGTGGCGGCTGCTCAAGGACGGCACCTCGGTCTGGTGGCAAGTGCAGGCGCGCAACAAGCGATCCGTGGCGCTGGACCTGAAAGACCCGGCTGCGCAGGACATCGTGCGCCGCCTCGCGGCAGACGCCGATGTCCTGATCGAGAACTTCCGCCCCGGCGCGATGGAAGGCTGGGGGCTCGGGCCGGACGAACTGCTGAAACTCAACCCGCGCCTGATCATGCTGCGCATCAGCGGCTACGGACAGACCGGCCCCTACCGCGACAAGCCCGGTTTCGGTGTCGTGGCCGAGGCCATGAGCGGCCTGCGCCACTTGACCGCCGAGCCCGGGCGTGTGCCGGTGCGCGTGGGCGTGAGCATTGGCGACACGCTGGCCGCGCTGCACGGCGTGATCGGCATCCTGCTGGCGCTGCAGGAGCGCCACACCAGCGGGCAAGGCCAGGTGATCGACGTGGCGCTGTACGAGGCGGTCTTCAACTGCATGGAAAGCCTGCTGCCCGAGTACAGCGCGTTCGGCGCCGTGCGCGAGCCGGCCGGCAGCGCGCTGCCCGGCATCGCGCCGAGCAATGCCTACCGCTGCAGCGACGGCGGCTACGCGCTGATCGCCGGCAATGGCGACAGCATCTTCAAGCGGCTGACGGCGGTGATCGGTCGGGAAGATCTGGGCCGCGATCCTGCGCTGGCCGACAACGCAGGCCGCGTGGCGCGGGTGGCCGAAATTGATTCGGCGATTGGCACCTGGGCCGCGCAGCGCAAGGTGGACGAGGTGCTGGCGGCGCTGGACGCCGCCGCCGTACCGGCCGGACGCATCTACACCGTGGCCGACATCGCCGCAGACCCGCATTACCAGGCGCGCGGCATGATCGACCGCGTGCACATGGACGACGGCACCGATCTTGCGGTGCCCGGTATCACTCCCAAGCTCTCGCGCACGCCCGGCGGCCACCGCCGCAACGCACCGGTCATCGGGCAGGATACCGACGCCGTGCTGCGCGACATCGGGCTCACGCCCGCGCAGATCCAGGCGCTCAAGGACCAGGGCATCGTGGCCAGCGCCTGAACAGGCTTGTATTGCTTCCAGAGACACATCTTCATGACCCGCATCTATTTCAACGAAGTCGCCACCCGCGACGGATTCCAGATCGAGCCCACCTTCATCCCCACCGATGTCAAGGTGGCGTTGATCGACGAGCTCAGCCTGTGCGGGTACGCCAAGATCGAAGCGACCTCGTTCACTTCGCCCAAGGCCATCCCGATGCTGCGCGACGCCGAGGAGGTGATGGGGCGCATCCGGCGCGTGCGTGGCGTCGAGTACACGGTACTGGTGCCCAACCTCCGGGGGGCGGAGCGGGCGCTGGAGTCGAAGGCGGACGAGCTGAACCTCGTCATGTCCACGTCGGAGACGCACAACCTGGCCAACCTGCGCATGCCGCGCGAGCAGAGCTTCGCCGCGCTGGCCGAGGTGGTCCGTGTCGTCGATGGTCGAACGCCGATCAATGTGTCTCTGTCCACGTGCTTCGGCTGCCCGATGGAGGGTGACGTACCGCTGGACGTCGTGCTGGGTTTTGCACGGCGCTTTGCCGACCTGGGCGTGCGCGGGCTGACGATCTGCGACACCACCGGCATGGCGCACCCGGCACAGGTGGCGCGCATGGTCGAGGCCCTGCAACAGGAGTTCACCGTGCTGCAGCTCACCCTGCACTTCCACAACACGCGCGGCATGGGGCTGGCCAATGTCCTGGCGGCGGTGCAGGGCGGCATCACACGCTTCGACGGCTCGCTCGGTGGTCTGGGCGGCTGCCCGTACGCGCCGGGCGCCAGCGGCAACATCAGCAGCGAGGACGCCATCCACATGCTCGACGCCATGGGGTTTGACACGGGCATCGATCTGGCGCGCCTGCTGGCCGTGGCGCGCCGAATGCCCGAGATCGTCGGGCACGAGGTGCCTGGGCAGGTGGCCAAGGCCGGGCGCATCACGGACCTGCATCCGGCCCCCGCCGGCGTGGCCGAACTCAAGGAGTTGAGCGCCGAAAGGCCGCCCATAGGCGCGAAGGCCCCCTCGGGGGGCAGCGCAGTACACGAAGTGACAAGCGTGGGGGTCAAGTCATCATGATCGACCACCTCGACCACCTCGTCCTCACCACCTTCGACGAAGCCGCCTGTGTCGACTTCTACACCCGCGTGCTGGGCATGACGCTGGAGAGTTTTGTCGGCGGCACGCCCCCGGTGGAGCGCAAGGCCTTCAAATTCGGCCACCAGAAGATCAATCTGCATGTGCGCGGTCGGGAGTTCGAGCCCAAGGCGCACCTGCCGGTGCCGGGCGCGCTCGATCTGTGCTTCATCGCCAGTGTGCCGCTGGCGCAGGTCATCGAAAACCTGAATGCCGCGGGCTGGTCAATCATTGAAGGCCCGGTGCTGCGCACCGGTGCGACGCAAAAGATCCGCTCGGTCTATGTGCGCGACCCTGACCTGAACCTGATCGAAATTTCCGAGCCCGCTTGAAGTCCGACGCCTGAGCCGACCGCGCAAGCGCAGCGCGCGAAGGTCGCCACAAGGGACCCGTTCACCTCGCGGCTTCAGCTCAGTGATTCGATCAGGTCGATGTACTGCTGCATGGCGTCCTTCTCGGACGTGCCTTTGAGCTTGTTCCAGGCGTCCCATTTGGCGCGGCCGACCATGTCGGTGAAGCCGGGCTTCTTGTCTTCGTTGTCGCCTGCCGTGCCCTGCTTGTACAGCGCGTACAGCTGTAGCAGGGTGGCGTTGTCGGGGCGCTCGCTCAGGTTCTTGGAATTGGCGACAGCGGCTTCGAATTTGGCTTTCAGGGTGGCCATGGTGTGCTCCGTGGTTGGGTCAGGGAAAATCGGTCTCGGATGGCTCGCATCATATTTTCATACCTTGCGGCCTGCCGCCGGGAGAGAATAGCGGCATTTTTCAAACGAATGGCGAAAATACCATGGTGACACGTATCGTCAAGACCCCGCAGGGCCGAAAAACCACCCGTCCGACCGGTGAAACTGACGATTCGCTGCGGGTATTGGCCAGACAAGTCGGCGCGGCGGCCACTGACGCGGCCTTGCATTTTGCGAGGTTGATGCAGGACAACGTTTCAAAAACGGCCGGCGGCGTGATGGGCCTTCATGGCGAGCGCATGAGCCGCGTGGACCGGGCGTGGTTGCGCATGGACTCTCCCAGCAACCTGATGATGATCGTCGGCTTCTGGATCCTCAAGCCGAGCGTGAACTATGAAGTGGTCTGTCAGCGGATCCGGGAGCGCATGCTGAAATACCCACGGTTCCACCAGAAGGTGGTCGAAGATGCGACAGGCGCCAACTGGGTTGAGGACGCCGGCTTCGATATTTACAAACATGTGGTCCGGGAAAGACTTCCCAGGGTCGCCAGGGGTGCGGAGAAAGCCGCCTTGCAGGACCTGGTGGGCCGCCTGGCCGTGGAGCCGCTGGATCCATTCCGGCCGCTGTGGAAGATGCACCTGGTCGAGAACTACCGCGATGAAGACGGGAAGCCGGCCAGCGTGCTGATCGTGCGCATTCATCATTGCATCGCCGACGGCATCGCGCTGATCGCGGTGACGATGTCGCTGGTCGACGGCGGCGCCGAGCCGCCTGTCCGCGCGCCTTCGCAGGCAACGGAGAGCGCCGAGGACTGGGTCGCCCACAACCTGGTCGAGCCGCTGGCCCACATCGCCGTGAAGGCGCTCGATGCCGCGGGCGAGGGTGCGGCGGCGTCGCTGCACCTCTTGCGCGAGCCAGGCAAGGGGGTCAGCGGTTCGGCGGACCTGGCCAAGATCGCTTACCACGTGCTCGGCGACGCCGCGGCGCTGGCGCTGATGACCGACGATTCAAAGACCCGGCTCAAGGGCAAGGCGGGCACCGCCAAGCGCGTGGCCTGGTGCCAGCCGATACCGCTGGACGAGGTCAAGGCCGTGGGCAAGGCGCTGAACTGCTCGGTCAACGATGTGCTGCTCAGTTGCGTGGCAGGGGCCATCGGTGAATACCTTAAAGCCAAGGGCGACAGCGTGAAGGGCAAGGAGATCCGCGCCATGATTCCGGTCAACCTGCGGCCGATCCAGGACGCCTGGAAGCTCGGCAACCATTTCGGCCTGGCGCCGCTGGTGCTGCCAATCGGCATCGACAATCCCATCGAGCGCGTGTACGAGGTGCGCCGGCGCATGCAGGGCCTCAAGGGCGGGACCCAACCGCTGATGGCCTATGGCCTGCTGGCCGTGGCCGGGATGCTGGCCAAGCCGGCACAGGACGCGATGCTCAACTTGTTCAGCAAGAAGACCACGGCGGTGATGACCAATGTGCCGGGCCCGCGCGAGAAGCTCAAGTTCTGCGGCGCCACGCTGGAGCAAAGCCTGGCCTGGGTGCCGCAGTCGGGCGACGTCGGCTTGGGCGTGTCCATCCTGAGCTACGGCGGCGGCGTGCAGTTCGGCGTGATCTCGGACAGCCAGCTCTGCCCGGACCCGCAGGCCATCATCGACGAATTCGAACCGGAATTTGCCAAGCTGTCGATGGTGACGCTGATGTTGCCATGGGGGGAGTGAGCCAGTCCTTTGTCAAGGCAGATCCCGGTTTTCGGCCTGTGCCAAGCCTGCATCGCGGGGGCCCACCATGCCCAGGCGAGTCTTGAGTGACTGGGGCTGGCCGGTCAGGATGGCCGCGTAGCTGGTGGTGTTGGCCAGGACCTTCTTGACGTAGTCCCGTGTTTCGTTGAAAGGCACGTTCTCGGCCCAGATCGCGGCTTCCATGGTGGGGCCGTTGCGCCAGTTGCGGGGCCGTCCGGGGCCGGCGTTGTAGGCGGCGGCGGCCAGTGGCATCGAGCCGCCGAAGTCGTCGAGCACCAGCTTCAGATAGCCGGTGCCAATGGCGATGTTGGTGTCGCGGTCATTGATCTGGTCGGGCGTGAAGCTGGCCATGCCGATCTTCTTGGCGGTCCAGCGCGCCGTCGCGGGCATGACCTGCATGAGGCCCGACGCGCCCACGTGCGAGCGCGCGTCCATGATGAAGCGGCTCTCCTGGCGGATCAGACCATAGACGTAGGCCGGGTCGAGGTTGATCTCGCGGCTGCGCTTGACCACCGCGTCGCGGAAGGGCATGGGAAAACGCTGCTCAAGGTCGATGAACGACCTGGTGCGCTCGCTGGTGTTGATGCAGCGGTCCCAGACCTCGTTCTGGCAGGCCAGGTCGGCGGCGGCCAGAAGGTCTCGGTCGCTCATGCCTCCTTTGGTGTGCAGGTTGGTGCTGTAGTTCCATTCCCGCACGCCATCCGGGCGCAGGCCGATGCGAACGGCATACAGGGCGCGGGCAAGTCCTGCGTTCTGTCGCGCCGCGTCTTTCTCGGCGGCAGTGAGTACGGCGGGCCGCGACGGCGCAGTGATGCGCTGGCCCAGCTCCTCCATCGCGAGCTTCTGGTAGAAGCCGTGCACCGAAGCGATGGACTCCAGCAGCTGGCGCGCCTCCTGGAGTTCGCCGCGATGGCGCGATGACGGCGTCACAAGGGGTGTGGCGGTGGGCGTGGCAGAGGCGGCGTCCGCGGGCGTGGCCGCCGGGCCGGGCTCCAACAGGACACGCTCTGCCACCGGCACGCCGGCCAGCAGGGCGCGCGCGCGCCAGTAAACCCAGGTCGGGTCGGCGCGCCCTTCCTCACCCATCGCGCGGGTGGTTGCCAGCACGGTCTTCCACTGGCCCTGGCGCAAGGCGGCGCGAACCTTCCAGGCCAGCATTTCGTCGTTGAGGTCAGTGTCCCTGGTGACGTTGGCGTAATAGCCGGTCGCAGCGTCCGAAAGCCGGGTGGCGGCCTGCTTGCCGATCACTCCCCACACCCAATTGCGCTCTTCCGCCGTGAGCTGAAGCGCCCATTTGCTGTTCAGTTGCTCGATCGCGGCATCGACGTCGCTGGTGGCCAGCTTGATCAGCGCCAGGGTGATGATTTCCTTGCGGACGGTGCGCACGGCCAGGTATTTGTGCGACAGGAAATTCGCCGGATTCGCGTTCAGGTCGGTCACCATGCCCACCGCCTGCGGGGCAACGATCTGCACCGCGTCGCGGGCGGCACGCGGCCGATTGGCCTCGGTGGCCAGTCGCGCCTTGCGCCAGACGTCCATCGGCGTGAGGTTCTGGCTGCCGACGAGGCGGTCGGCCGCAGCGGTGCAGCCATCGTCGGCGTCGCGCTGCGCGTACCAGTTCTTGCGCACCTCGTCCGAAAGGCGCGCGTCGAGAACCGGGTTCTTCAGGTGTTCGACCAACAGGGCGTAGCAGCGCACCTCGCGGTCGTCGCCCATCCGGTAATTGGGGTACTCGGCGGCAAAATTGGCCCAGTCGCGGCGCTGGCCCAGCAGGAGCAGCCAGTCATTGCGCAGCCGGTCTTCCTGGTAGGTGCCGGCGTAGCGCGTCAGGAAGTCCTGCACTTCCTGGGCAGAAGCCTCGCCCAGCCGGGCCTTGAGCTCCCAGTACGCTGCCCAAGGCTCCAGCGCATGGCCACGCGCCTGTGGCAAGAGTGTCGTGAGCTTTTTCTTGTCGCCTCTCTTGAACGCCTGCTGCATCTCCAGCAGCACGTCATCACCCTTGCCCTGCGCCCAGGCCGGCACGCAAAAAGCCAGCGCCAGGGTGGCGCAAATCAGGGATTTCAGGACGGGAAGTCCCGGTGATGTCAGAATCTTTGTGAATTGCATGTGGAGATTATGGACAAGTCAGATGAAAAGAGCGCCCTTCGCAAGGCCCTTATTGAACAACGCCTGAACCTTCCGGACCGGCTGGACCGCGCAGAAACCCTTCAGCGTGTGATGCGGATCTGGCTCGTGGGGCGCCCCGAGACGGTGATTGGCGCCTACTGGCCGATCAAGGGCGAGTTTGATCCGCTGCCGGCGCTGCACCGCTGGAAGGAAGACGGTGAACTGCTCGACGAGCCCGCGCTGCGCCGCATCGGCCTGCCCGTGGTCAACAAGCAGCACAAGACCCTGACCTTCCATGCCTGGTACCCCGGCTGTCCGATGGAAGAGGACGCCTATGGCATCCCCAAGCCGAAGGACACCGAGATCATCGTGCCCACGCTGCTCTTCGTGCCCTGTGTGGGCTACGGCCCCGGTGGCTTCCGGCTGGGCTATGGCGGCGGTTTTTATGACCGCACCCTGGCCGCGTTGCAGCCCCGACCCTTCACGGTCGGCCTGGGCTACATCCAGGGCTATCTGGACGAGTTTGAACCCGAGCCCCACGACGTGCCCCTGGACGCCATCCTGAACGACAACGGCGTGGTCTGGCCGGTGTGACGGATCAGTGACGAGGTTTTGACAAACATCAAACCGCAGGCAGGCCATCAGGCGCAAAGTCGAGGTTTTGCCGGTCGCACACTCAAGCCTTCCTGCGGCTGATTTGACCCCCTGAATTCAAGGAAAACACGCTTCATGACCGAACCCAAAGCCCGCAAACCTGCCACCCCCCGTGCCAAACCGGCAC
>JAABQG010000049.1 GCA_011391595.1 Hydrogenophaga sp. | reverse complement strand
CCGAAGCCCGAATGGCAGTCCAGGGCCATGCTGAACGGCCGCGCGAGCAGCTCGGCGCTGACCACCTCGCACAGCGCCTGGCTCTCGGTCTCCATTGGCTCCCCAAGCCGGCCCCGGTACCACGGCAGGCCCGGACTCAGCCGCTGGCCGCCCACCATGAAGGGCACCCTGTCCTGGGCATCGACCGGTGCGTTGCGCATCAGGTCCACTCCGCGCGGATTGGCACGCGTGCCCGAGGCCATGCCGCCGGGATTGACAATCGGCATGAAAACCACCCGCATGTGCTCCAGTTGACGGTTCAGCGTCATGTCCCAGCGCAGCCGCATGACGACGTTCTGTAGGTAGGCCATCACTACCTCGCTCCCGATTCGCTCCAGGCCATGCACACCCCCAAAGAACCCGACCGCGGGCACGTCAGGGGCGGGATTTCCCAGGGCAATGGCGTAGATGGGCAGGTTCACACCAGACGCCAGGCAAGCCTGGCGAAGCACACGCACTTCCAGGTGAGGCGCGCCGAGTTCGATGATTCTTTCCAGCGCGAGCAGCTCTGGCAAGGCGCTTTCAGGCACGTTCATGGGGGCTTGTCATTGGTGACGCTCAACACCAACGCCACAACGCCAAAAGACCTCTCCGCGCTTTGAATCGGGAGTCAAGAATTGGCTAACTGACGCAGAACCGTCACATGGAACCGGTATCTTTGACCCATCAAAACTCTGCATCAGGGGTTCTTCATGCTCTGGAAAATGTTCGGCTTGCAGAAATTGCTCGATGGATTGTTCGACGACACCTGGTGCAGTCCGTGCGCTCCGACCCGCGAAAGCCCTTCCCGTGAAAAATTCACGCCCCCGACACGGGATTGACATGTCGCGCGCCCTCACTCGATTGGGGATGATCAGCGCCAGCATGGCATGGGGCTTCGTGGAGCTTTTCGCGCTGCAACGCTCCCGCTACCACACCTGGCGCGGACGCGGTCACCCGGCTTTGGCCTCTCCGGGCATTCCCCAGGCCCGAAGTGCCCGCAAGAGGGGCCGCTTCTTGCTCTGATGCGCCTGCATGCGGCGCAGGATGTCGTCCAGCGTGCGCATGGCCTCCGTGATGTGCGGCCCCTTGTTGAGCATCACGCACTCGGCCCGCTCGCCCATGGCGGCATCGGTGATCTCGGCACGCGACGGCAGGCCGGTCTTGGCCAGCGTCTCCAGCACCTGGGTGGCCCAGATCACCGGCATGTGGGCCGCCTCGGCAGCCCAGAGAATTTCTTCCTGCACCTCGGCCAGACGCTCGTAACCGCACTCCACGGCCAGATCGCCGCGCGCGATCATGATGCCTGCCGTCTTGCAGGCCATCGCCGCAAAAAGCAGCTCCGGCAAGTTCTCGAAGGCCCGGCGGGTCTCGATCTTGAGCACGATACCCAGGCCGGGTCGCTCGAGCCGAAGCAGGCAGGCCCGCAGGGTTTCAACATCGGCGGCCTGCTGCACGAACGACAGGCCGACCATGTCAGCCACCTCGGCGGCCACCGCCAGGTCCTCGATGTCCTTGTCGGTCAAAGCCGGCAGCTTGAGCTGGCTGTCGGGCAGGTTGATGCCCTTGTCACCTGCCAGCTTCTCGCCGCTGTCGCGCGCGTGGGTGATGTCGACTTCCAGCCAGTCAGGCTCGACCCGCTTGATCACCCCGCCAATGCGCCCGTCGTCAAACCAGATCCGCTCACCCACGCACACCTGTTCAAAGACTTCAGGCAGGGTGCAGGCCACGGTCGGCACGGGACGCTGCGCCTTGCCCTTGCCCTTTTCTGGAAGGTCCTCGACCGACCCACGCGTCAGCCTCAGGGAGCCCCCGCGCTCCAGATGCAGAAGGCCCTCCTGTCGCGGCAGGTCGGCCAGCCCGGTGATTCGCGGTGAGTGCCCCTTGCGCTTGCGTTTGAGCTGGGTCTGCGACACCAGGTAGGCGGTCTGGGCGCACTCGGCCAGAAAGCCGGACTCGTCCTGATGGACCACCAGCAGCCTGCGATCGGCACCCCGCGCATCCTTGAAATCAATATGATCGCCAACCTCAAGGTGAGCCAGCCAGGCGACGTCAAACCCGGCATGCACCGGAGCCCCCGCTACGGGCATGGTCGCCCCTGCCGGGCGCAGCCCGATACGGGCCGGGGTGACCAGCCGCCCGACCTCGTCGCGCAATGGCTTGAGCCGCAGAACTTCGGCACCCTGCGCAACAGGGCCCGTTCGCAGCTTCGGGCCGCCCAGATCCATGAGGATGCGCACCGGCCGACTGGCTGATTTCGCCGCGCGCCGGACGTGGGCTGCCATCGCCTTCCATTCCGCGGGCCCGTCATGGGCGCAATTGATGCGGGCGATGTCCATTCCGGAAGTGACCAGTCGCCGGACCAGGCCGAAATCACCGGCGGCTTCGGAAGGCAGCGTCACCATGATGCGCACGGACCGACCCGATGGGGTCGGGCCCAGCAGGTCGGCGGTATGCCTTTCCAGCAGCTTGCGGCTGCTCTTGATTCCGATGGGCTCGTCCCCTGAATGGGACTCCCAGGGCTGCCCCGTCAACCGGTGCAGGATCCCCAGGACCTTGTCCAGATTGGCCATGACGTGGGACTCGGCCCGCCCCAGGGACGACAGGCCGACGCGGGTCAGCCACTCCTGCAAGGCGCGCTGGTCGCTGTGCCGCAGGGCGAGGTAGTGGGCCAGGTTGCGCGCACTGAACTCGTACCCGGGATCGACACCCTGCAACAGCGGCGTCAGGCCGGATTCATAGCCCTGCAGGCTTGCACGCAATGCCCACAACTGATCGATGACTGCCCTGCATTCGGCCTCGTCCCATGTGTCGACCGCTTTTCGCTGTTTGTTCCTGGGCATTTCCTCACCCTCCGTTTGAAGTTCCCTGGCACCTGAAAGCAAGCGCATTGGGGATTGATTCAATGTATGTCGTTTGTATGACAACAGTATTTCAATGCCGCGTTATTTGGGCTTTGCGTTGTGCCTGGCGCTGACTCTTCGTCGCTCGAAGTGTTTCAGGGCGGTATAGGTGGCAAAACCTAGCAGACTTGAAACAGCAAGGAATGCCCCGTAAGCCAGGGGCCAGGGCGTTCCCTGGGTCATCATGGAAAACTCCGACATGCCGCCCATACCCGCCAGGATGTTGATGGGCATGAAAACGACGCCGAAGACGGTCAACTGGTTGATCCGCTTGTTCTGGTTGATGTTGATGAAGCCGATGGTGGCATCCATCAGGAAGTTGATCTTGTCGAACAGGAAGGAGGTGTGGCTGTTCAGGGATTCGATGTTGCGCGAGATCTGCTTCGCATCGTCTTGCTGCGTGGCAGACAGGGTCTTGCTGCGCATCAGGAAGTTGATGGCGCGCTGGGTGTCCAGGATGTTGCCCCGGATGCGCCCATTCAAGTCCTCCTCCTCGGCGATGTCCCCGAGGATCGCGGCCGCCTCCAGGTCGCTGATGGTTTCACTCAGAACCTGGCGTCCGACCTTGCCGAGCGTGGCGTAGATGTCCTCCAGCGAGTCGGCCGAGTATTCGACGTCCGCCCCATACAGGTCGAGCAGGACGTCCGTGCTGTCGGAAACATAGCCCGCCTGCGTTCGCGCCAGGCGTCGCTGCAGCCGGAAGACCGGAAGTTCCTCGTTGCGCAGCGAAAAAAGGATGCCCTGGTGCAGGATGAAGGCAACCGGCACGCTGCGCGAGTTGCCTTCCTTGTCGAGAAGGAAATTCGAATGCAGATAGATCTCGCCGTTGTCCTCGATGTGGTAACGCGAGCTGACTTCAAGGTCCGTCACCTCCCCCGGGTCCGGCAGCGCAAGGCCGAAATGGGCGCCCACATAGGCTCTCTCGGCCTTCGTGGCGCCCAGCAGGTCGATCCAGATCGCCTTGATGCCTTCAAGGTTCCTGCGGCCCTCGATCGGGAACTGCCTGAGCTTGCCATCAATCAACTCGAACGCATTGATCTGGCTCTGGTCAAACGAAGGCTCCCGGCTCCCGACCAGTTGCTCCCGGCGCGAATCGGACACCTCCCACAACACATCGTTTTCCCGTTCCTGCGGGATCTGTGCCCAGAGGCGGCTGGCATCATCAAGCGGCAGCGCTTCGAGAATGCTGCCAATCTCACCGGTGCTCAGTTGCGTCATCAGGTTGTGCAGTTCCGCCAGATGCTGTCGCTGCACGAGCGTCTCGACAATATCCTGGCGCGGCATGCTCTGGCCGTGAACCAGGCCTTCCACGCGCTTTTGCTTGACCAGGATTTCCGATACCTTGTCGAAGGACATTGACATGAGGCTTCAGGTTTGACGTCAGGATTCGGCGATGCCGGGCACGCACCTGGCTGGAGATTCGAAGCGGCCCGATGCGCCAGCCCTCGTCCGGGGTGAAAGCGGAATTCACGTTCTCCGGTGTGAATCCCTCAAGTCTGCGGATCTACGCGATTGATCGCTATCGTTTGCAAGGAAACGTCAAACAAGCGGGCCTTGCCGGCGTAGTACCGGTCAAGGCGCCACTCGTCGAGAATCTTCAGCGCCAGGGCAAACCGCTCGAAATCGAGCTTGTAGATGTCGGAAATCGGAAAATCGGCCTCGGATTCGAGGGCCAGGACGAGCCGGGACAGGGTCTGGGCTGAAGGGTTGTCCGGATCCTGTTCAATGAATTTCCGGGCTTCCTTGATGGCACGCATGGGATGGACTTTCGAGATGGGTTTCGTCGTACCGGCTGATTCGCCAAATTGGCTTGGGCGATGGCCGGTAGATCGTTTGCTTACAGCCTTGAATTGTGCGCCGTTTTTCCCTGCCGTTTGATGACGGTTCGGTGACAGGTTTGCGTCGGCGGCGCGAGGGGTGGACGAAAAAATCGGCGCCGAAGGCCCGGTGCCCCACGCAAAGCTTGACCCATCTCACGAAGCCACAAGCCCGGGAAGCACACACTAAGAGCAAGTTCCCTTCAAGCCCGTTCTCATGAGCTACGTCCTGCACCTGTTGAATGGCGGCGCCGGCAATCTTGCCGCCTACCTGGCCGCCCACGTGCTGCTGTGCCTGCTGCCGGCCTTCTTCATCGCCGGGGCCATGGCCGCGCTGATTCCGAAGGCCAGCATCACGCGTTTTCTGGGTCGCACGACCCCGCGCCATGTGTCGTACCCGGCTGCTGCGGCGGCAGGCTCTCTGCTGGCGGTCTGCTCCTGCACCATCGTGCCGCTGTTCGCCGGCATCTACCGCAAGGGCGCAGGCCTGGGTCCGGCCATCACCTTCCTGTTCTTCGCGCCGGCGGGCAACATCATGGCCCTGGCCTATACCGGCAGCATCCTGGGTGCGGAGTTCGCCGCCGCTCGTTTCGTGCTGTGCCTGCTGTTCGGCATCGGCATCGGCCTGCTGATGGCCCTGCTGTTCTGGCGCGACGACGCCACGCACGATGCGCAGACCGACACCCTCTTTGCCGACAAGGCCCGCATCGGCCCGGCTGCCATCGGGGTGCTGCTGTCGCTGGTGGCGCTGCTGATCGCCGGCACATTGAAGTTGTGGCCGCTGACAGCCACCGTGGCCACCATCGACCTGCCGCTGCCTTGGGCAGAAGGCTGGCAGGCTGCGCTCACGCAATGGGTGCCTTTCGACGCGGCCAAGGGCGAAGAAGGCGTGAGCGTGCAGGGGTCGCTGCTGATCGTGCTGCTGCTCCTGATCGCGGCGACCGCCTGGAAGGGCCTGGAAAACATCGTCGAAGGCGCCAACCGCTGGACCTGGATCGCCCTGGGCCTGGCTGCCACCACCCTGGGGGTGGCCGCGCTGCGGCTCACCCCGCATGCCGGCGGGTTGCAAGTCGCCCTCACCGGCCGCGTTTTCGCGGTCGCGCTCACGCTATGGGCCGTGCTGCGATATGCCCGACGGCTCAATTCTGACGACTGGCAGGCCTGGTTGTGGGAATCGTGGCGGTTCGTGAAGCAGATCTTCCTGCTGCTGGTGGTCGGCGTCTTTGTGGTCGGCGTGATCCGCCAGCTGATCCAGCCCGAATGGATCCAGACCCTGGCCGGCCAGAACAACCTGCAGGGCAACGCCGTGGCGGTGGTCTTCGGCGTGTTCATGTACTTCCCGACGCTGGTGGAAGTGCCGGTGGCACGCATGTTCCTGGACCTGGGCATGCACCCCGGCCCGCTGCTGGCCTACCTGATGGCCGACCCGGAACTGAGCCTGCAGAGCATCCTGATGATCGCCGCCGTGATCGGCCGCCCGAAGACGGCCGCCTACGTCGCTCTGGTGGCGGTCTTCAGCATCACCGCCGGCCTGCTGTATGGCGCCTGGGTGGACGGGGCGAACCCGCTGTGGCTCGCCACAGGACTGGCTGCCTTTGCCGCCACACTGGCCGCCGCGCTGGCCTGGCTGCAACATCGCCAGCAGCGCGCCATTCAACCCCTGTGATTCCCGCCGTCAATGAAAGGAGAAACCCCATGCTCACCGTCAAGATTCTCGGTTCCGGCTGCGCCAACTGCAAAAAGCTCGAAGCCGTGTCGCGCGAGGCGGCCGCCAGCGCCGGTCTGGAGGCCGAGTTCATCAAGGTCACGGACATGAAGGCCATCATGGCCTACGACCTGCTGTCGACGCCCGGTCTGGTCATCAACGACAAGCTGGTCAGCAGCGGCCGCATCCCCACGCAGGCCGAAGTGCGCCAGTGGATGGGCGCCTAGACAGCTTTCCGAGTGCAATTTCATGGAGAAAACGCCAGTATCCCAGCGTGGAATCGTCATAGTCTGCTACTTATTTTGCCCTGAGCAGCAGGCGATGTTGCCTCCACGCGACCGGGCGAAATGACGGCGGCGGGCGGTTCAGCCCCGCTGGGAAGGCGGTGCGCGAAGCGCGGAATTGAGTTGATCCACCACTTCCGCCCAGTCGGCATCTCGAACGATCTCTTCCCGCAAGAAGCTGGCTTGCCCGGCCGTCCAGAAAGTCGCATCGGCCAGTTCGATGCCGGCCGCCAGCGGCGAATGGGTGGCAATGAATCGCCGGATGGCGGGCTCATCCGCCGGCAAACCCAGTTGGGCGAAAAGCTCTGTAAAACGGTGTGCCGACATGTCCATGGTGACCTCCTCGGTGTGACGTGTCGTTCCGGTGCGCTGCCCGGCACGCCACCCATGAATTAAAGCGCAGACCAGCGGATGCCGCGTCAAGCCCTCACTGCAAGCGAGGTTGCGACCACTTCGCCGGCGCGAATCGCAACGAGTTCACCCTCCGCCAGTGGTCGCCACGCCTCGTCGGTGAGCGGCACGCTGGCGACCAACATCACGGTCTGCGGCGCTGCGCCATTCATACCGATCGCGGGGCAGTCGGGGAAAGGGTCCCCCGGCTTGCAGTGCCGCTGCAGCATCCACAAGCCGGGCGGTTCGATGCGGCCGCTCTCGCGATGGATGCGCCGATGCCCATGTGCAAACAAGGTGTCGCTGTCGGCATAGAGGAAGTTGGCCGGGCCGAGCGCACGCATGTCGGCGGCAAAAGCCGCCAGCAGCGACAGGCGCGCTGGCAGCGTGGGCGGGCTGGCCGCGTCCCACAGCGTGCCCAAACGCGCCATCAAGGCGCAGAAGGCGCGTTCCGAATCCGTCTGCCCAACGGGCCGGTACCGGCCCGTCGTCATCGCGGCGCTGTCCCAGATGCCTGGCAGATGCCCGTTGTGCGCGAACACATGCGTGCGCCCGCCAAGCTCGCGCACAAAGGGCTGGGTGTTGGCCAGCGTCACAACACCCTGCGTCGCGCGGCGGATATGCGAGATCGCCAGCGGGGTGCTCGGCCCGCCGGTTTCCAGGTAACGCACCAAGGCGCTGTCACCGGCGGGCGCCGCGTCGCGAAACAGCGCCACATCCTCGCCCTGGTAGAACGCCACGCCCCAGCCATCGGGCGACGTGCCGTCGATGGCGCCGTGCGAGGCCAGGGTGTGCAGCGAAAACGTCAGCCGTGCGGGCCGCGAACTCGACAAGGCCAGAAGTTCACACATGGAAGCCATCCCCGGCAAAGTCATCACAGGCCTGCATGAACGGCACCTGGACAACCTGCAGCGTCACGTGGGAGATTTCGAAACGTGCATGCAGCCTGTCAGCCGCATCTTTCAGAAACGCATCGCCGGGGTGACCCTGCGGCATGACCAGATGTGCTGTCAGCGCGACATGCGAAGTGCCCATCGCCCAGATATGCAGGTCATGGACCCGCGCGACGCCGGGCAGCGCCGCCAGCAGCGCCCGAACGGCCAGCGGGTCCACGCTGTCGGGAACCCCGTCGAACAGCAGGTGCAGCGACTGCCTGAAAAGCCCCCAGGTGCCGATCAGGATCACCGCCGCAATCGCCAGGCTGACCACCGGGTCGAGCCAGACCCAGCCCATCCACAGCGTCAAGGCCCCGGCCACCACCACGCCGGCCGACACCAGCGCATCCGCTGCCATGTGCAGGAAGGCACCGCGAATGTTCAGGTCGCGCTCACCCCCGCGCATGAACAGCAGGGCCGTGGCGGTGTTGATGACGATGCCGATGCCGGCTACCACCATGATGGTGACGCCCTGCGCTGCGGCCACAGGATCAGGCGACAGCAGCCGCCCGACGGCCTCCCACACCAGGGCGCCCATGGCCATCAGCAACAGCAGCGCATTGGCAAAGGCCGCCAGGATCGTGGCCCGTTTCCAGCCATAGGTGTGCCGTGCATTGGGGCGCAGCTTGACCGCCAGCGTCCCGCCCCAGGCCAGCACCAGCCCGGCCACGTCGCTGAGGTTGTGCCCCGCATCGGCCAGCAGGGCCAGCGAGTTGACCTTCCAGCCGTAGAACGCCTCGATCAGCACGAAGCCCAGGTTCAGTGCGATGCCGATGGCAAACGCCCGGTTGAAGTTGGCCGGGGCGTGATGGTGCGTATCGCTCATGCGCCCATTTTGCAGCCGCTCAGGCGCCTGCCGCGAACCATTGCTCGACCTTGTCGCGGCTGGGCACGCCGCCGGCATGCACCACCTTGCCGTCGATCACCACGCCCGGCGTGCTCAGAACGCCGTAAGCCATGATGTCGCGCAACTCTTCGACTTTGCCCAGTGCGACGGCCACGCCTTTGGCCTTGGCAACCTGGTCGATGAGGGCAATGGTGTTCCTGCAGTTGGCACATCCCGTGCCGAGTACCTTGATGTCCATGGTGTTTCCTTTGAATCAAGTTAGTTGAAATTCAGGATGCAGCGCCTTACTCGCGCTCCATCTCCAGATAGGTCATGTTGGCGAGCTGCGGGATCCACACGTCGGCGTGCTTCAGGTGGGCAAACGGCTGGGCATTGAAGCTTCTCACAGCGGCGCTGATATCGGTGCCGTCATCCACCGCCTTCTTCATGTGCGCGCGCAGCGCAAGCAGCAGGTCGCGCGTCTGGGCCTGGGCCGTGGCCAGATCAGTGACCTTGCCGTGGCCCGGCACGATGATTTTCGGTTTCAGTTCGTCGATCACGGCGAACGACTGCAGCCAGGTCTTGGTGCGGCTCACCGGGTGCAGGCCCAGCGTGCGATCCACGTAGACCACGTCGCCGCTAAACAGCACGTTCCGCTGCGGCAGCCAGACCATCATGTCACCCGGCGTGTGACCACCACCACGGTACTTGAGTTCAAACACCGTGCCACCCAGTTCCAGCCGGGTGTCCTTGTCCTTCACAAGGCGTGCAGGCAGCGTGGGCACCGTGCCGTCGAGGCGCTCCTTGAGCACCTTCAGGCCTTCCATCTGCTCGCCCGCGCGGGCCTTCATGTCGGCCTCGGCGTCAGCGTGGGCGATGGTCTCGATGCCCTGCGCCTTGAAGTAGCCATTGCCCAGCCATCGATGGTCCTGGTCACCGGTGTTGATAACCCACTTGACGGGCTGGGAAGTGACTTTCTTCGCCGCCTCATGAATCTTGCGGGCGGACTGGAACGTGGCGCCGCTGTCGATCAGCACCGCACCCGCCGGTGTGACGACCAGGCCGATGTTGGCGTTAAGACCCTCGTTGTCATAGGTGCGGCCCTCCATGTCGCCCACGTAGGCGTACACGCCATCGGCCACGGGTTTGAAAACCACCTCCACCGCTGCGGCCGGCAGTGCGGTCCCGAGGGCCAGGGTCGTCAACATACCGCCCAGCCATTGCCCGATCCCGTTTTTCATCACGTTTCCTGTTCTCAGATTGAAGAAGCCGCTGCGCTCACAGCACGGCATTGAACACAAACCCCACCAGCAGGATGCCGCTGGCCACCACCGCCACGAAGGTGGCAATCAGCCGGATCTTCAGCACCTTGCGCAGGATGATCATCTCGGGCAGCGACAGCGCAATCACGCTCATCATGAAGGCCAGCACGGTGCCCAGTGCCGCGCCCTTGGCCAGCAGCGCCTGAACGATGGGGATCACGCCGGCCGCGTTGGTGTACATCGGCACGCCAATGATCACCGCCAGGGGAACGGACCACCAGGCATCCTTGCCCATGAAACTGGCCATGAAGTCCTGCGGCACCCAGCCGTGGATGGCGGCGCCGATGGCAATACCGCCCAGGATGTAGGGCCAGACCTTGCCCACAATCTCGCGCACCGAGGAAAAACCGGCCTGGATACGATCCGCCAGCGTGGCGCCGGCATCCTCAAACTGCGCAGAAGTCCTTGGCATGTCGCGCACCCAGTCTTCCAGGTAGGCCTCCATCTTCAGGCGGCCGATGACCCAACCGGCGACGATGGCCACGCTCAGGCCTAGCCCCAGGTACAGCAGGGCGATTTTCCAGCCGAACAGGCCGAAGAGCAGCGTCAGCGCCACCTCGTTGACCATCGGCGCTGAGATCAGGAACGAAAACGTCACCCCCAGCGGCACGCCCGCCTGCACGAAGCCGATGAACAGCGGCACCGCCGAGCAGGAACAAAACGGCGTGACGATACCCAGACTGGCTGCCATCACGTTGGCTGCGCCCTCGCTGCGCCCTGCCAGCAGCGCCCGTGTGCGCTCGGGTGTGAAGTAGCTGTTGATCATGCCCATGACGAACACCACGCCGGTCAGCAGCATCAGCACCTTGGGGGTGTCGTAGAAAAAGAACTGCAAGGCGCCGCCCAGGTGGCTGGCCCGGTCCACCGGCAAGGCCGCCACCAGCGCTTCGGCGGCCGGATCAAGCACCTGGTACAGCGCCAGCCAGGCGATGGCGGCGACGATCAGGAAGGCGACCGGCTGGCGCGCGGGCCAGCGCTGGAGGGTTTGGGTTGCGGTGCTCATGCCTGTGTAGACGAATGGAAGCCCCGAAAGACGCTCAAAAGCTGCAGAAAGTCCGAAATACAAGGAAAAATGGCACCAACCCATCGTGGAATGGTCATAACATGCTATCGAAAGTAAAGCGCTTTCAGACCGCCTCACGGGGCACAAAGTCGCTCACATGGCCAGCGTCGTCAAATCTCACCTGGCAGGCCAGCGTCATGCGCTCGCGCAGGCGCTGGCGGGCGCGCTGCACGCGCGACTTGGCGGCGCTCAGGCTCAGCCCTTTGGCTGCCGCGAACTCCGCCTGCGGCACCCCCTGCAGATCGCACTGGGTAATGGCTTCTCGGTCTTCCGGGCTTAGCTCGGACAGCACACGCGGCAGACAGGCGGTCAGCGTTTCGACCGTGTCGGTCTCATCGACGGGCGCGCTCAGGTCATCGGGGAGCTCGACCGTGTCGCGCGCCACGCGAAGCCGGTCGGCCAGCGTGTTGCGCGCCACCTCGAACAGCCAGGCGCGGGCGTTCTGCACCGAACAGAAGCGCTCGCCCTGGCGCAGTGCCTTGAGGAAGAGGTCCTGCAGCAGGTCGTCGGCCTCGGCCGCATTGCCCAGCCGGTGGCGCGCCCAGCCACGCAGCTCGGGCTCGTGCTGGCTCCAGGCGGTGGTCAGGCAGTTCATCAAATATCCGTTCAGATCAGGTCAGGTCAAAGACTTCTGGACTATTTTCCGCTTAAATTCGCACCATCTGACCCCCTGGGAGATTTCGCTTGAAAACCTTGTCCACCCTCCTGATCGCCGTGACGCTGGCGGCCCTGCTGACGCCAGTGGCACAGGCACAAACACCGGCGGCACCCGGTGCCGACGCTCAGCTATCGACCCTGCTCGCGAAGCCTGGCGACGTGGATCGCGGCAAGGCCGCATTTGTCACCTGCGAAGGGTGCCATCGAAAGAACGCCTCGGGCCGCAGCGATGGCAGCATTCCGCGCTTGACGGGCCAACACGCCAGCGTCGTCGTCAAACAGGTGCTCGACATCCGCGCGGGCCGGCGCAGCAACCCCTCGATGCAGCCTTTTGTCGTGGACCCGTCTTTCACCATGACCCAGCTGGTCGACATTGCGGCCTACCTGCAGGCGCTGCCGTTCGAAGGAAGTATCGGCAAGGGCCCAGGTACCGACCTGGCCCGAGGCAAGCAACTGTACGAGCGGGACTGCGCCGCATGCCATGGGGCCAGCGGCCAAGGCGATGCGGTCAAGTTCTATCCGATGGTCTCGGCGCAGCACTACCGCTACCTGTTGCGCGAGGTGATCGCGATCCGCGACGGCAGCCGGGGCAACTCCAACGCAGAGATGGTCAAGGTCGTCAAGCCCTACACCCCGGCGGAGATTGAGGCCGTGTCGGACTACATGTCGCAGATGGCGCCGTCCAAGCCCTGATGCATGCTCGCGATGGCGAAAGCCCCCAGCCAGCCCGACTGGCTGCAGGTCAGTGCGTCGTCAGCACGCCGGATTGCATGCGCACGAAACGCTCGGTCAACATGGCCAGCACCTGGTAGAACGGCGTCTCGGCGCCGGCCTGCACGGCAGCGGAAAAGGGGCCGATCCAGGCCCCCAGGTGCTCGTCCAGGAAGCGTTGCTGCAGTTGTTCCGAGGCGGCCAGTGCATCGCTGTCCCCGGCCTGGCGCGCCTGGTTCTGTGTAAAGCTCAGCAGGTAAAGAAACTCCAGCTCCACCGCCACATGGTCTGGCAGTTCCTGGAACGCATCGTCGATGTCGAACCCGCCCTCGCTGTAGAGCTCCAGGACCGCAGGGGGCGGATTGTCTTCGACGGGCGCGGCGGCGGGCAGCCACGACGCGCCGTATGGTTTGGCGAGCGCATCGATCGGCCCGAGAAACAGTCGTGTGTAGTCCACCAGCAGGGTCTGGATGTCCTGCGCCTCGAACGCCTCACGCAACTGTCGCGCGCCCGCAGCCAAGTCCGGGTGAAGGCGCTCGGCCGCGATCACGATGGAGTCAAAGAGCTTTTCCTCCGCAAATTCCGGCGCCGGCTCGTAATAGCAGGCCGACAGGAAACGGCACAGGTCCTGGCGCGCGGTGGCCTCGTCGGGGTTGTAGTCGGACATCGTCATTCTTCCCATAAAAAAGGGGCCGGTTGACCGGCCCCCGAAGTGCCCCAGGCACCGCGCCGTTCAGGCGCGCGGGCTGTACTTGCCAATGTAATGCACGTTGGGCTTGGTGCCCTTGTCTTCCTGCAGGCGGAAGGACTTCTCGTTCTTCAGCAGCATCGAGATCTGGGTGTTCGGGTCTTCCTGGTCGCCGAAGATGCGCGCCTGGGCCGGGCAGGCGTCCACGCAAGCCGGCTGCAGGCCGTTCGTCACGCGGTGGTAGCAGAAGGTGCACTTCTCGATGACGTCATCCGTGCGTACTGGTTGCAGGTCGCCGCCCTTCCATGCGTTGAGCATCGGAGGCATGGCGCCAGCCAGGGCTGCGACCTCGGCGCCCGAGGTGGTGCAACCGGGGATCGCGGAGGTCTTGTCGGCCCAACGCGGTTGCGGGTTCTCGTCGGCCGGGTTCAGGCTGATCACGCTGTAGCTGCCGCCATCCAGGCTGGATGCGCCGAGTTTCTCAAGGCTGTAGGGGCAGCTCTTCTGGCATTCGCCGCAGCCGATGCACAGTTCCGGATCGTGCAGGGTGATGCCCTCGGGGGTCTTGAACAGCGCCTTCCAGGGCTTGCCGTCCGGGGACTTTGTCGGGTTGCCAGCCTTCTCCGGGTTGCCGGGGCACATCTTGACGCAGGGCGCGTCCGAGCAGTGGTTGCACAGCACCGGAATCACGCTGTGCGTGGTGTTCGGGAAGGTGCCCTCGGTCTTCATCAGGAAGTCGGCCCAGTTGAAGCTCTGGCTGTGGCCCCGGTCGCGGGTGTTGTTCTCAGCCTTGCAGGCAAAGGCGCAGGCGCCACAACCGTTGCATTTTGCGAGGTCAATGACCATTCCAAGTCTTGTCATGATAGTTTTCTCCTTGAGTGGTTGGTGGGCGCTCAGGCCTTCTGGATCCGCACGCCAGTGAAGCCGCCATTGCGGGCGGTCGCACCACTCAGCCGGTCGTAGTCATCGACCAGAATTTCATTGTTGTTGCCACCGCGCGGAATGGCTTTGGCAAAGTCTTTGGCGGCCACGCGGCCGTAAGCCCAGTGGCCCTGGCCGTAGCACTTGGCCACGGTGCCGGGGCGCACGCCCTCCCAGAGCTTGAGTTCGCAGGAGATGGTGCCGGTCATGGAGGTGATCTTGACCGTGTCGCCGGTCTTCAGGCCCAGCTTGGCACCGTCCACCGGGTTCATCTTGACCACGTCGGCCCAGGACACATCGCCCGGATCGACCTTCTTGAACTCCTGGTACCAGGGCAGGTTTTGCGAACGACCCTCGCGGTTCAGGCGCGACTTGTAGTCGATGAAGGTGAGTGGATAGTCCTGCATGCTGCCGTGGCGTTTCGCGGGTTCGTAATGCGGCACAAAGGCCACCTCGCCGCGCGCCACGTAGCCGCTCACCGCCAGGATGTCGTCGGTCGTGGTCTCGTACTTCTTGGCGTGTTCGAGCAGGCCCTTCTTCAATCCCTCGCTGTAGAACTCGAACTTCTTCGTCGGTGTGTTGAACTTGCCGCCCCAGCCGCGCTTGAGTGCGTACTTCGGCCCGCTGAACATGCCCTTCTTCTTGAAATCGGCCCAGCCCTTGATGGGGGCGTCGCCCTTGAGCGGCTCCTTGGCCATCCAGATCGGCGCGCTGGTCATCTTGGCGGCAATCTCGCTGAACTCCAGCGCCGTGGTCGGCGCCTTGCCGGTCTCGGGGTCCTTGAACTCTTTCGAGTAATAGTCGAACAGGTTGGCGAAGCCCTTGGCCTTGAGCTTTTCGGCCAGCGCCCACATCACTTCGGTCTCTTCCTGTTTCACGTCCCACAGGCGCTTGATGGCGCCCTGCTGGATCGACGCGTAGGCGTAGCCATTGCCCATGTTGGTGACGATGGACCAGCCTTCGGCCGAGTTGAAGGTCGACGGCAGCACGATGTCGGCAAACATCGTCATCTCCGACGCGTTGGGCACCATGTGCACGAAGAACGGCACCTTGGCCAGGGCCTTGTCCCAGCGATCCGCACCGGTGCACGAGAAGTTGAAGTTGGACCATGACGAGATGAACACCTTGCAGGCGCCGGGGTCCTTGAGCATGCCGTTGGCCACGTTGTTGGTCACCACGCCACTGCCGGGCCTGGCATTCATCATGGCGGGCATGTCCTTGGCGCCGCGACCGTCGAGCTTTTTGCCCTTGCTGGCTTCCTTGGCTTGTTCGTCCACGTATTTGTCCGAACTCGGGAACTTGGCAATCGGCACGCTGCCGCTCTGCCAGACTCCGCCTTCGGCATCGATGGAGCCCAGCAAGCCATTGAGCGCATGCACGGCCATCGCGCTATAGGTGCCGCGTGGGTGCATGGATGCGCCCGGGCCCATCCAGACCGTGACCTTGGGCGCGGCCTTGCCCATGGCACGCGCCACGCGCACGATCTGCGCGGCGGGAATCAGGGTTTCCTTTTCGCCCCAGGCGGGCGTGCGGTCCTTGAGTTCGAGGTTCCACCACTTCACCAGGCCGTGGGTTTCCTTCTCGGCGAAGGCGACCTCGTCGACCGGCTTGCCGACGACGAACAGGTTCTTGCCGTCCTTGAAGTCGCCAACGAATTCGCGGTTCCAAAGGCCTTCGGTCAGCAGCACATGGGCAATGGAGCCGGCCAGCGCGCCATCGGTGCCCGGGCTGAGCGGCAGCCACTCGTGCGCTTTGGCGGCGATGTTCGACAACCGGGGGTCAACGGCGATCACCGTGCCTCGCTTCACGATGTCCGGGAAACGGTTCATGGTGTTGGGCACCATGCGGTTGGAGGCCAGGGGGTCGCAACCCCACGCCACCAGACAGTTCGTCTTTTCCAGGTCGTAGTCGCGGTAACCGAAGAAGCCCTGGGTCAGGCCCGGGCCCATCTTCTCGGCCTCGGCGCAGATCGCGCTGTGCGAGAAGTAGTTGCCGGTGCCGAAGATCCTGGGCATCGTGCCGTAGAGCAAATCTGTCGAAGTGGGTGAATAGCGCCCGCGCATGTAGGTCAGCTTGTGCGTCTCGCCGGCCTTGCGCAACTCGATCATCTTGTCGGCGACGGTGTTGAGCGCTTCGTCCCAGCTGATGGGCACGAACTTCGGATCGATGCCGCGCCCCTTGGCCGGGTTGGTGCGTTTCAGCGGGACCTTGATGCGGTCCGGGTCGTACATCTGCTGCGGGATCAGGTGCCCGCGCGGGCAGCAATAGCCATGGTTGGTCTTGGACAAGGGGTTGCCGCGCACCCGGGTCGCCCGGCCGTTCTGGACATAGATCTGCACGGCGCACCATTGCGTGCAACCCTGGCAGGTGCTGGCCACCCAGTCCCCCACGGCAGGGCTGCTGGGCTTGGCCTTGCGGGGGATCAGTGCGCTGTGCAGCGGCTCCTGCGCCATGCTCGCGCAGCCGGTCATCAGCGCCCCGGCGGAAATGCCCGACGCCATGATGAAAGTTCGTCTTGTCAGTCTCATGCCATGCTCCTGAGGTGGGTTTTATTGCTTCGTTTTTTTTGCAATAGGCTGCACTTTCTGCCTCTGGCAAAGACAGCCATTGATCCAAATCAATGGGCGCTAGGATTTTTACCCCCCCCGTATGAATCTGTCCTGTCGGGCATAGTGAGCGGCATTTCACCCTGTACCCACCATGAAAATCTTCGGAATCGCCGGCCATTCCGGCATGGGCAAGACCACGCTGCTGGAGCGGCTGGTGCCTGAAATCACCGCGCGCGGCCTGGTGGTGTCGCTGATCAAGCACAGCCACAAGAAGCAGGTCGACATCGACCGACCGGGCAAGGACTCGTTTCGCCTGCGCGAGGCGGGCTGCATGGAGGTACTGCTGCTGGGCAACGACCGCTGGGCGCTGATGCACGAACTGCGCGGCGCCGACGAGCCGCCGCTGGACTACCTGCTGGACCGCCTGCAGGCTTGCGACCTGGTGCTGATCGAGGGCTTCAAGAATGGCGACTTTCCGAAGCTGGAAGTCTGGCGTGCGTCAGAGGGTAAACCCACGCTGTGGCCCGAATGGCCGGGCATCGTGGCGGTGGCCAGCGATACGCCCTTGACTGCCGCGCAGCAAAGCGCAGTCACGGCGCCGGGCCTGGCGCGGTTCGACCTGTCGGCGACCGCGCCGATCGCGGACTTCGTGCTGGCGCAGGCCGCCACGCGCTGAGCCGCACGGCCCTTCCAGCGCGAGAATCCGGATGCCCATCGCCGGATGCCCATGAGATTTCATCCAGGACCGTATGAACGCCACACCGCCCTCCCCGCCCCTGGCCGCGCTGCTGGCCGATGCGGTGCTGCTGGCGCACCTGGGCATCGTGTTGTTCAACATTGGCGGGCTGCTGCTCATCGTGGCGGGCAACCGGCTGGCCTGGGGGTGGGTCAACCGCTGGTGGTTTCGCGCCGCGCACCTGGCTGCCATCTCGGTGGTCGTGGCGCAAGCGTGGCTCGACATCACCTGCCCCTTGACCACCCTGGAATCGTGGCTGCGCACGTTGTCGGGCACGGCACCCTACGGCGAAGGCTTCATCCAGCACTGGGTGCAGCGCATCCTGTTCTACCAGGCGCCGGCGTGGGTCTTTGCCCTGGCGTACACGCTGTTCGGGCTGCTGGTGGCGGCAGTCTGGTGGCGGTATCCGCCGCAGCGCGGAAAGCCGGGGCCTTGAGGGCTGCGGCTGGTTTTATGACGCATTTTTAAGTCCGATTGGCCGACGTCCAGCGTCGGATGGACATAAATAGCTATCAATTTCGCAGTCCCGCGACAGACTTCGGGCCGCCGGCCTGCCCGGTTCGTTGACCACGGCGCGCGGTCTCACCCTGCCTGGCCCGCCCGTTGCAGCGCGGCAATCCCGCTGCGGGCATTGGCCGCTGCCGCCAGCGCGCGCTCTTCAGCCGTGGCGTAGTCGCGGTCCCAGGCCAGCACCTTGGGTGTCATCAGCCGGTGCCACAGTGGCGGAATCATCGCGATGACGATGGTGGTGAGGTAGCCGCTGATCATCATCGGCGCGTCGGGGAACGGGCGCAGTTCCTGGTACGGGACTTCGCCCTGCGCGTGATGGTGCGAATGGCGTGTGAGGTTGAACATCGACCACGAGCTGATGCGCTTGTTGGTGTTCCACGAATGACGTGGCTGCACCGGCGTGGCCGGGTTGCGCACCATGCCGTAGTGCTCCATGTAGTTGACGATCTCCAGCAGCGCCTTGCCCCACAGGCCGGCCAGGGTGAAGAAAAGCGCGGCGCGCCACCCACCGATGCCCCAGGCGGCCGCCACCAGCAGCAGGCTCATGCCATGGCCGCGGATCACGGCGTTGCGCCATGACAGCACGCCTTGGCCCATGCGCGCCAGGCGCTGCGTCTCGATGTGCCAGGCGCTGACGTTGCCCGTGACGGTGGAGGCGACGATGTGGTGGTAGACGTTGCGTCCGCGCGGGGCGGTGGCCGGGTCACCCACGGTGGACACATAGCGGTGATGCCCATAGACGTGTTCGATCGAGAAAATGGTGTCGAAGCTGAAGGCCAGCAGCCAGCGCCCGATGAACATGGAAACCTTGTCCCAGGTGCGGTGCGTCAGTTCGTGCGCCGTGATGGTGCCGATCATGCCGATCATCAGCCCGGTTTGCAGCCACAGCGCCAGCAGGTGGCCGGGTGCCGTGCTGTCGCGCGCGGCGATCACGTCGTAACCCGTGAGCGCCGTCACCCAGGCACCAAAACCGAGCGGGTCACCGGGGCTGACGCTCCAGAGCGCGGAAAAGACGATCAGTGAAAGCAAGGGCAAGGCGAGCCACAGCTGCACGGTCAGGATGACGGGGTGGCTGAAATGCGGTGTGCGGACATCGTCCCCGAAGGCGGCATCGCCCACCAGATAAAACGCCGTAAAAATCACAAGGCCCGCCGTGACCCAGGCGCCGCCGGCCAGGATGCTCGCCACGGCCATCAGGCCGACGGCGTGGAACAGGAAATACTTCAGGTAGTCCAGCAGGCCTGCGGTGGATACGCCGGACGCTGGCCCCACCGGTGCAGCGGTCGGCACGATGCGCGGGGCACCGGCGGCTGCAATGTCTTGACGGGTGGTGAACCGGTCCGCATGGATGTGTTCGCCCGCAACGCCTCGCTGGCCCAGCAGCGCGACGGCGGCGTCGATCATGGCCGGCGGGCCGCACAGGTAGGCGTGCGCGCCTTCTTCCAGCAAGCCGGGAATTTTTTCCGTGACCCGACCGCGCTCACCGGCCCATTCAGCCCCCGGCGGGGCTTCGGACAGCACCGGAACGAAGCGGAAGCTGCCGCGCCAGTCGCGTGCCAGGGCATGGATCTCGTCCAGCGCGTACAGGTCCTTGGGCGCGCGGGCGCCAAACAGCAAGGTGACGGAACGGGCGACGCCTGCAGCGGCCGCTTCCTGCAGCAGCGCCAGCACCGGCGCCAGACCGCTGCCTCCAGCCACAAGCAACAGCGGCGCCCCGGACGGGCGCAGCCAGAAGTCGCCGTGCGGGCCCTCGACGGTCACGGCGTGGCCCAGCAGGTCGTGGTCATTCACGTAGGTCGAGAACTCACCGCCCGGCACCTTGCGCACGAAAAAACGGGCCGGCCCGTCAGGCGGCGACGCCGCAGCGAACGAGTAGTTGCGGCGGACGCCCGGCAGGGAGGCGATGGCGATCTGCGCGTACTGCCCGCCGCGGTAAGGCAAGGGATCGTCGAGCTTGACGCTCAGGCGGGTGATGTCGTGCGTCAGCCGGTCCTGCGCGACGACGCGGCCCGTCACACTGTGCGCCGCGTACGCGGGTTGCAGATCGACTTCAATGCGCACATCGGACTGCGGCACGCTCTGGCAGGCCAGGATCGTGTGCTGTTCGAAGTCTTCGTCCGACAGGATGTAGCTGGTCTCGGTCAGTTCCTTCACCCGCCCGTCGAGCAGGCGGCACTTGCAACTGGCGCAGCCGCCCACCCGGCAACTGTGCGGGAAGGCGATGCCCTGGCGCAGCGCAGCCTGCAGCAGCGTCTCACCGGGGTCCACGGTGATGGGCTGCGTGTTGATCAACGCGGTGACGGCGCGTTTCGGCGCAGAAAACTGGAACATGCAACTTCCTCAGAACGACGGGGCGGACCTGATGCACAGGATATTAGGGCCTGGCCCTTCGCTGCGCGAGGTTCAGCGTTGACATTCACAGGTCATTTATTGACAATCCGCCCGTTGGCTGGGCGCCGTTCCGGCCGGGCTTCAAGCGCATGCGCACTCCGGGACTGCAAAACTTCACGCTGCCGATCTACTACCTGCGCCATATTGCCGATCAGATCGGCAGCATGGGTGGGGACCGGGCGCGCTGGCTGGCGCAGAACCAGATGACCGAGGCGCAACTGGCCGACGTGACGCTGGACATCCCCTTTGCGACCTTCCGCAAGCTGATCCTGGACGCACTGGACATCACGCGCGAACCCGCGCTGGGCCTTCTGGTCGGTGAGCGCCTGGGTGTGAACGCGCACGGCGTCCTGGGCTACGCCGCCCTGAACAGCGGCACCGTGCGCCAGGTGGTGGAAATGTTCGAGCGCTTCATGCGGCTGCGCACGCCGCTGGTCACCACGGGGCATGAACTGCACGGGGACCAGTTCCGGATCGTGTTCAAGGAGGTGATTCCGCTGGGTGACATCCGCCGCCCCTTGCTGGAGGCCGTGGTGCTGAGCGTCAAAAACCTGGTGGACGCCGTCACCCCGGGTTCACGCCACGTGAACCGGGTGGCCTTTGGCTTTGACGCGCCGGGCGACGTCGCGCTGGCCCATGACCTGTTCCGGTGCGAGGTGCGCTATGGACAGGCCTGGACCGGCTTCGCCTTGCCCCTGGAGGCGGTCGACCTGCCCCTGAAGATGACCGACCCCACCACCTTTGCCGAGGCCGCACTGATCTGCCAGCGCGAACTCGACAAGCTGGGCCCACACGAAAGCCTCGGTGCCAGCGTGAGACGCCTGATGCTGGAAAAGCAGAACGGCTTTCCGTCACTGCAGGTCACGGCCCGTCTGTTTCACCTGACATCGCGCACCCTGCACCGCCGGCTGATGGCAGAAGGCACATCGTTCCAGCAGATCCTGGACGACGTCCGCCACCGGCTGGCGCTGGAGCACCTGAAAGCCGGCGCCCTCGGTATCCAGGAAATTGCCTGGGCGCTGGGCTATACCGACCTGGCCAATTTTCGTCGGGCGTTCAAGCGCTGGGAGGGTGTTGCACCGTCGCAGGTTCGCGCGGGTCCGGACAAGGAAAAGCGCCCCATTGCCGAACCGCAAAGAGGCGCCTGAAGAAACTGCGCAGCCCGGACGGATCAGCCCGTGACGAGGTCCCGGATCTGCTGCAGCGCCGCCGGATCGTCCATCGTGGTCAGGTCGCCGGTGTCGCGGCTTTCACAGACCGCCTGGATCGCGCGGCGCAGCACCTTGCCGCTGCGCGTCTTGGGCAGTACGGTGACAAAGCGCACGCGCGCCGGGCGGGCCACGGCGCCGAGGTCGCCATCGACCATCTTCATGATCTCGCCCTCGAGCTTGAGCAGGGCGGCGTCGTTGGTCAGCAGGCTGGCGTCCTTGACCACGGCGAAGGCCATCGCGACCTGGCCCTTGAGCTGGTCGGCCACGCCGACCACGGCCACTTCGGCGATGTTCGGATGGCGGGCGATGCTCTCCTCGATCTCGCGGGTGCCCAGGCGGTGGCCGGCCACGTTGATCACGTCGTCGGTGCGACCCAGGATGAAGTAATAGCCGTCGGCATCGCGGATGCCCCAGTCGAAGGTGCTGTAGACCAGCCGGCCGGGCACGGTTTTCCAGTAGGTGTTGACGAAGCGCTCGTCGTCGCCCCAGACGGTCTGCAGGCAGCCGGGTGGCAACGGCCCTTCCACGGCGACCACGCCCTTCTGGTTGGGTTCTGTGAGTTCGGCGCCGGTCTGGTCGTCCAGCAGCTTGACGTTGTAGCCGTAAACCGCCTTGCCGGGCGAGCCGAACTTGGTCGATGCGTCGTCCACGCCCTTGCAGATGCTGAGGATGGGCCAGCCGGTCTCGGTCTGCCAGTAGTTGTCAACGATCGGCTTGCCCAGGCCCGAGCTGATCCACTGCGCCGTGGGCTCGTCCAGCGGCTCGCCGGCCAGGAACAGCGCGCGCAGCGACGACAGGTTGTATTTGGTGAGCAAGGCCGGGTCCTGCTTCTTCAGCACGCGGATCGCCGTGGGTGCGCTGAACATCACGGTGACCTTGTACTTCTCGACCAGGCTCCACCAGATGCCGCCATCCGGGCGGATCGGCAGGCCTTCGTACATGATGGTCGCCATGCCGGCGATCAAAGGGCCGTAGATGATGTAGCTGTGGCCGACCACCCAGCCGATGTCGCTGGTGGAGAAATAGGTTTCGCCCGCATTGCCACAGTAGATGTGCTTCATCGACGCGGCCAGCGCCACGGCGTAGCCGCCGGTGTCGCGCTGCACGCCCTTGGGCTTGCCGGTGGTGCCGGAGGTGTAGAGCGTGTAGCTGGGGTGGGTGGCGTCCACCCACTCGCAGGGCACGGTGGCATGCATATGCTTGTCGCGCAGCGCGGTCCACAGGTGGTCGCGCCCACCGACCAGATCCATCGCCACGAGCTGGCGGTCGATCAGCAGCACCGCCGAAGGCTTGTGCGAAGACAAGCGGATGGCTTCGTCGAGCAGTGGCTTGTAGGCCACCGCCTTGCCGCCGCGCGAACCGGCGTCGGCGCTGACGATCACCTTGGGCGACGCGTCTTCGATACGCGAGGCCAGCGCACCTGACGCAAAGCCGCCGAACACCACCGAATGGATCGCCCCGATGCGTGCGCAGGCCAGCATGGCAAACGCCGCTTCGGCCACCATCGGCATGTAGACCAGCACGCGGTCGCCCTTTTGCACGCCCAGGTCCTTCAGCACCGCCGCCATGCGCTGCACTTCGGCGTGCAGTTCGCGGAAGGAATAGACCTTCTCCTGGTCGGTCTCGGTGGAGACGAAGATCAGCGCGGCCTGGTCGGCGCGGTCTTTCAGGTGGCGGTCCACCGCGTTGTGGCACAGGTTGGTGGTGCCGCCGACGAACCATCGGGCGAAGGGCGGATTCGAGTAGTCGCAAATCTGCTTTGGCGGTGTCTGCCAGTCGACCAGCGCGGCCTGCTCGCTCCAGAAACCGTCGCGGTCTTCAATCGAACGGCGATGAAAATCTGCGTAGTTCGTCATGTGTGTCTCCTCGGTGCCCGGCCATCGCAAGGTTTTACCGTCCGCAATTCGATGATGTTGCGGACCCCACTTCTGAATTCATAATTATTCATGATGTGCTTGCTGGAATCTGACGCAGGTCATCGGGAAACCAGAGGGCTGGCGTCCTGCGGCTTCCTGCGATTTCAGATCAACCATTCCGGACGCAACAGCAGGACAATGCCCAGCGCCAGCATCACAAGCCCGCTCAGGAGCTTGAGCCATCGCCCTGTGTGCTCCGTCAGCTTGCGATTGCCCAAGGCCACCACCGCCACCGTCACCATCAGCGCGTCGTCGGCAATATAGCCCAGGATGTACAAGCCCAGGTAAGCGTAGTGCGCCGCCGGACTCACGCCCTGCTGGGTCAGCACGGCGGTGTAGATGGCAGGCAGACCGGCGGTGCACAGCAACTCCACGAAATTCACCACCACGGCCAGCACGGCCACCGCCAATAGCGAACCCGGGAGCGCCTCGGCGTTGAGCACGGCGCGCACACGCGCATAGATGCCCGGCTTGGCGGATTCCGGAATGGAGAACGAGACGCCCTTGCCCAACGCCATGAAGTCCTTCACATTGACGGCGCCAACCAGCAGGGCGACGGCGGCCAGCGCCCAGCGCACCTGGGTGGACAGGCCGACCGCCAGAAAGACATTCAGCCAGGCCGCCATGAACGCGAAGTACACAGCGCCGCTGACCAGCACAAAAGTGCCAGCCACCAGGGCCATCCGGCGCCGGTCCTGCAGGCGCACCAGCAGGGACAGCAGGAAAAGCAGGACCCACATGGCGCACGGATTGAAGCCGTCCAGCAAGCCCAGCGCCAGCGTGAACAGTGGCAAGCCCATCTGTGACGCGCTGAGGGTGCCAAAGAGTCGGGTTTCGACCTTGCTGTGGGCCACGCTTCCCTGATCAATCAGGGCCAGGACCGCCGGGCCGCTTTCACGGGCCTCGCCAAAACCCACCAGAACCCGACCCTCAACGGCAAACGTCGGAACACCCGGCGGCCAGACACCCGCAGCGCGGGACAGCGCCATCAGTTCGTCTCGCGCGGAAGAGTCCTGGTCCACCGCCCGGAACACGATGCGCAACTGCGGCCGCTCCCGTGCAAGCTGTTCCAGGAAGATCTTGGCATCCGCGCAGTGAGGGCAGCCATCGCGGACATAGACCACCAGGGTGGCCATGGCTTGGTTGGCGGGCGCGTCGGACAGTGTCTGCGCCAGGCCGGGAGACGCCGCACAGCCCAAGGACAGCGCCAGGGCAAGGCCGCGAAGAAACCTGACAAACCAGTGAATGAAGCCGTTCACAAAGACACTTGTCTCGCCCTGCCAGACCGATTGAGTCCGCCGGCGGTCTACTTGATCAGCGCCTGCGCCGCCTTGAAATTCGGGTGCTCGGCAGTGCGAATCCACTCGAAGGCCACCATCTCGGTCGTCACCAGCTCAGCGCCCGCGCCGGCCAGGCGGTCGAAGGCGGCGTCGCGGTTGCGCTCGGTGCGTGAGCTGCAGGCATCGGTCACCACCCAGACGTCGAACTCGTCTTCCAGCAGGTCCAGCGCGGTCTGCAGCAGGCAAACATGGGCTTCGCACCCGCCAATGACGATCATGCTGCGTTCCGGCTCCGCGGATTTCTGCAGATGCTTGGGAAGACTGCGGGCGTTGCCTTGCGGCGCCTTGACCGGCGGG
>JAABQG010000048.1 GCA_011391595.1 Hydrogenophaga sp. | reverse complement strand
CGTACAGCGCGCGGCCGTCCTTCTTGAGCGCGCTGTGCATCGGCGGCACCTGCCGGATCACTCCGGTGAATCGCTGAAGTACGACGGCCAGGTCGGCCGAGGTGTGCGTCACAGGCCACTCGCCGACCACCTCGCCCTCGGCGTCGCCGGTCGATGTCTTGACGCCGAAGCGGACCACGGCCTCATAGGTCTTGTTGGCATCGAGATGGATCTGGCTGAACTTGGTTGCCGCGCCAAAGCACAAGGGAAGCACGCCCGTGGCCAGGGGGTCCAGCGTGCCCGTGTGTCCGGCCTTTTCGGCGCGCAACAGCCATTTCGCCTTCTGCAGGGCGTCGTTGCTCGACAGGCCCAGTGGCTTGTCCAGCAAGAGCACCCCATGCACAGGGCGCCGTTGCACCCGTGTGCGAGGCGCAGTAACTGTGCCCCCACGCTCATTCACTGCGTGTAAATCGCTGCCCCCCAAGGGGGCTTGCGCACCTTGGGGCGGCCCGGCGTTGCGCATGCCTAGTCGTCCTTGGCGCGGGAGGAAACGGCCTTGGCGATCAGGGCGTTCATGTCGGCAGCACGCTCTGTCGTCCGGTCATAAACGAAGTGCAGTGTCGGTACCGTGTGAATATGCAGGCGTGTGAACAAGCCACTGCGCAGGAACCCGGCGGCGGCATTGAGTCCTTGCGCGGTTTCGACCGGGTCACCCGTCAGTACGCTGAAGAAGACTTTGGCATGCGCGTAGTCCGGGGTAACCTCGACCGCCTGGATCGTCACCATGCCGACGCGGGGATCCTTGAGCTCACGCGCGATCAGGTCAGCCAGGTCGCGCTGGATCTGGTCCGCGACCTTGAAGGCGCGATTGGGCGTGGAGGATTTCCTTGCCGGCATAGGTCAGTCCATCGGTTCGGTGCGCCTTACAGCGTCCGGGCGATTTCCTTGATCTCGAAGAACTCAAGCTGGTCACCGACAGAAATGTCGTTGTAGTTCTTGAGCTTGATACCGCACTCGAAGCCTTCCTTGACTTCGCGAACGTCGTCCTTCATGCGCTTGAGCGAGTCAAGTTCGCCGGTGTAGATCACGACGTTGTCGCGCAGCAGGCGGAAATGCGCGCTGCGGTTGACACTGCCGGAGGTGACCATGCAACCGGCCACCGTGCCAATCTTGGTCGCCACGAACACCGTGCGAATTTCCGCCGTGCCAATGACCTCTTCGCGCCTGTCTGGCGCGAGCATCCCGGACATCGCGACCTTGAGCTCGTCCACGGCGTCATAAATGATGCTGTAGTAGCGAATCTCGACGCCATTGCTTTCGGCCAGCTTGCGCGCGCCGGCATCGGCGCGCGTGTTGAAGCCGATGATGAGTGCCTTTGACGCGATTGCAAGGTTCACGTCGGACTCGCTGATGCCGCCCACGGCGGAGTACACCAGCTGGACCTTGACCTCGTCGTTCGACAACTTGAGCAGTGATTGCCCGAGCGCCTCCTGCGAGCCCTGGACGTCGGCCTTGATGATGATCGGCACCGTCTTGACCTCGCCTGCGGACAGGTCGGAGAACATGTTGTCCATCTTGGCCGCCTGCTGCCGGGCCAGCTTCGTGTTGCGGAACTTGCCCGCGCGGTAGGTCGCGATTTCCCGGGCCCTGCGCTCATCGGTCAGGACCATGAACTCGTCGCCAGCCTGCGGCACCTCGGTCAGGCCCTGGATCTCAACAGGAACAGAGGGGCCCGCATCCTTGATCGACTTGCCGTTCTGGTCCAGCATGGCACGCACGCGGCCATAGGTCTGGCCTGCCAGCACAACATCTCCGGTCTTGAGCGTACCCGACTGGACCAGCACCGTGGCAACGGGGCCGCGACCCTTGTCGAGGCGGGCTTCGATGACCAGGCCCTTGGCCATGGCGTCAACGGGTGCCTTGAGTTCCAGCACTTCAGCCTGCAGGAGAACCTGCTCGAGCAGGTCATCGATACCTTGCCCGGTCTTGGCCGATACCGCCACAAACGGTGAAGATCCGCCGAATTCCTCGGGCACCACGTCCTCGACCACGAGTTCCTGCTTGACACGGTCGGCGTTGGCACCGGGCTTGTCGATCTTGTTGATCGCCACCACGATGGGCACGCCCGCCGCTTTCGCATGCTTGATGGCCTCGCGGGTCTGGGGCATCACGCCGTCATCGGCGGCCACCACCAGGATCACGATGTCCGTGGCATTTGCGCCGCGAGCCCGCATGGCCGTGAAGGCCTCGTGACCCGGGGTGTCCAGGAAGGACACCATGCCGCGTGGAGTTTCCACATGGTAGGCACCGATGTGCTGGGTAATGCCGCCGGCTTCACCCGCTGCGACTTTGGCTGTGCGGATGTAGTCAAGCAGCGAAGTCTTGCCGTGGTCAACGTGACCCATGACTGTGACCACAGGAGCGCGCGGCAAGGATTCCGCACTTTGCTGCAACACCTCTTCGTCAGTGAATGCCTCCGGATCATCGAGTGCGGCCACGACGGCCTTGTGTCCGAGTTCCTCTACCAGGATCATCGCGGTGTCCTGGTCCAGCGGCTGGTTGATCGTGACCATCTGACCCAGCTTCATGAGCTGCTTGATCACCTCGGAAGCTTTGATCGCCATCTTGTGGGCCAGTTCGGCCACCGTGATGGTCTCGGGCACATGCACTTCCAGCGTGCGCGCCTCGGCGGGTGCAGCCTGCGCATGGAAATCACCGCGATCGCGATCATTGCCGCGCCGGCCACGAGGCCCGCTGCGCCAGTTATTGCCAGGCCGCCCCACGCCCCCACTCGCGTCGCCGCGGGTTGGAATCGCTTTCTTCTTGGCGGGGTCACCCGCCCAGCTGGAAGACAGCTTGGCGGACTTGACTTCCTTGTTTCCCGGCGTGGTGCTGCTTGATGGAGCGGCCTGAGCCGCTCCCGGTCGAACCGCCGAGCCCGCAGGCGCGCCTGCGGGCTTGTGCAGGGTGCCCTTCATGCCGGGTTTGGCGTCTTCGGGCTTCGCCAGAGGCTTTGCAACTTCGGGCTTGTGTGCAACCAGAACCCGCTTGGGCGCGCTCATCATGGCGCGAATGGCCTCGGCTTCAGCGAGCGCCTTGTTGCGCCGGCTATTGAGTTCGCTGGCGCGCACGGCCTCTTCATCGGCGCGGGCTCTCGATTCGGCTGCCACCTTGGCGCGTGCCGCCTCCCTGGCTTTTTCAGCCACGGCAGCACGCTCGCGGGCTTCGGCGCCTTGTTCCGCAGCGGCCTTGGCCACCGGCGCCACGGACGACGCTGCCTCGACAGCTGGAGTTCCCGCCTGTTCGCGTTCAGCTTCTGACGAAGCCGCCGCTCTTTCGGCCTGCTCCGCCAGTTCGATTTGTTCTCGTTCGCGTGCTTCCTGGGCTTCGCGCTGGCGACGCCGCTCCGAGAGTTCTTCTTCCTGGCGCCGGATGAACTCTGCCTGATGGCGCGCCTCTTCCTCGCGGCGAGACAGTTCAGCCTCGTCAATCAAGGGCGCGCCCGAAGTCTCCTGTTCAGGCTCTGCCGCGGAGAACTCGGCCGCAACGGCAACATCATCATCACGCTTGATGAAGGTACGCTTCTTGCGCACCTCCACCTGGATGGTGCGGGCCTTGCCGGTGGAGTCAGCCTGCTTGATTTCGCTGGTGGACTTCTTCACCAGGGTGATCTTCTTGCGATCGGCCGTGGCTGTGCCATGGCTGGCCTGTAGGTAGCTCAACAGCTTCTGCTTGTCGCCCTCGGTCAGCGCATCAGCGGCCGACCCCTTGGGCACGCCCGCAGACTTCAGCTGGTCAAGCAGGGTTTCGGTCGATTTCTTGAGTTCACTTGCAAACTCGGCTACGGTGGTACTGGACATATTCGGTTCTTGCCTCCATGACCATTACTCTTGACCCGCGAACCAATGCTCGCGCGCCTTCATGATCAATGACTTGGCTTCGTCCTCGGACTGGCCGGTGAGTTCTGTGAGTTCGTCGACGGCCAGATCGGCCAGTTCGTCGCGGGTGTGCACGCCACCTTCGGCAAGCGTTGCAATAAGCTCTGGTGTCAGGCCCTCCAGGTCTCGCAGATCCTGCGAGACCTCTTCGACGCTTTCCTCGCGAGCGATTTCCATCGTCAGCAAGGCATCCTTGGCGCGGGAGCGCAATTCGCTCACCGTGTCTTCGTCGAAACTGGCGATTTCCAGCATTTCCTGAATCGGCACATAGGCCACCTCTTCAAGGCTGGTAAAGCCTTCGGTAAAGAGGATGTCGGCGATTTCCTGGTCGACATCAAGCTTTTCCATGAACAGCTTGCGGATCGTGTCGGATTCCTCGGCATGCTTCTGGGCCGACTCGGCGGCATCCATGATATTGATCTTCCAGCCGGTCAGTTCGGACGCCAGGCGCACATTCTGGCCGCCACGGCCGATGGCGATGGCAAGATTCTCCTCGTCGACCACCACATCCATGGCATGGCGCTCTTCGTCCACCACGATCGAGGACACGTTGGCGGGCGCCAGCGCGCCGATCACGAACTGGGCAGGGTCTTCGCTCCACAGCACGATGTCGACACGTTCACCAGCGAGCTCGTTCGTGACCGCATTGACGCGGGTACCGCGCACACCGACACAGGTGCCGATCGGATCGACCCGCTTGTCGTGGGACAGCACGGCGATCTTTGCGCGCGAACCCGGATCACGAGCGCAGGTCTTGATCTCCAGCAGGCCCTGCTCGATTTCGGGCACTTCCTGGCGGAAAAGCTCCATCATGAACTCGGGGGCTGAACGCGACAGAATGATGGGCGCGCCGCGCAGCGTCAGGTCGACCTCCATGATCATGGCGCGCACGCGGTCCCCGCTGCGCAGGTTCTCCTTGGGAATCATGTCGCCGCGGCGAAGACGCCCCTCAACGCGGCCGGACTCCACAATGATGTCGCCCTTGTCCATGCGCTTGACCGTACCGACCAGAATCTTGTCGCCCCGCGACATGAAGTCGTTCAGCAACATTTCACGCTCGGCATCACGAATTTTCTGCAGGATCACCTGCTTGGCTGCCATCGCGCCGATTCGCCCGATCGGCACGGACTCCACCGATTCCTCGATGTACTCGCCCTCCTCCACATCGGCGATGCGATCACGCGCATCCATCAACAGCTCTTCCGCATCAGGATTCTGCAGACCCGCCTCATCGGGCACGACCAGCCAGCGGCGGAAGGTCTCATAGTTGCCGCTGTCGCGGTCCACCGCGACACGGATATCCACTTCACCCTTGTAGAGTTTCTTGGTGGCCTGCGCCAAGGCAGACTCCACCGCACCAAACACCACATCACGCTCGACGTTCTTCTCGCGCGAGATGGCTTCGACCAACATCAACATTTCGCGATTCATGCCACAGCTCTCCTGTCCAAAGTCTTTAATTCAATACGCCTGCGGGGCATCAACGAGCCTGCGCCCCTTGAAATCCACCACCGGCGCCAGACGCACTTCCCGCACTTCGTCCAGCGTAAAGCCCAAGGCCTGCAACGGGGCAGGCACTCTTTTCCGGCTGACGCGCTGACCGGGCTTGATCTCAGGCTCATCGCGCCAGACGATTTGCCACCCTGCGACACCGCCGGAATCAGTTCGCTCCAGCGTGCCGCGAAACTTCTTGCGGTTGGCGCTGATCTGCCCGCCAGACGCCGCTCCCAGCTCCTTGCCAACCGGCGCCTTGAGGGTGATGTCCACCAAGGCCCCGGCAAAACGCTGCAAATCCTTTTCATTCCGCAACGGGCGATCGATCCCCGGGGATGACACCTCCAGCCGCCGATACTCGGCACCCTCCACCTCCAGCGCGAACTGCAGCTGGCGCGTGACCTTCTCGCAGTCCTCGACCGTAATGAACCGCTCCTCGGCAACCCCTGGCTCCCAGAGCCAGTCAATCGTGATGCGCAACAGCCCCCCGGAGGAACGTTCAATCTCCACCAGGTCGTAACCCAGACCGGTGACGGTCTGTTCAACTGTTTGCTGTAGCGCCACTTGTTCTGCTGCAATCCAAAGACGGGGATCTAAAACCAATCGGCCAAAAAAAACGGGCGGTAGTTACCCGCCCGTTTGGTCGTGAGCTTTGAATTATAGCCTGAAAACCTTGCAAGTGGCTTGATTTTCAAGGCAATTTGCGCCCTCCGGGGCTCGGCATCCGCTTGTCTGCGGCGTTTCAGACGGCAGCAGCGACAAGAACACGCGTGTACTCATGCCGTGGCGCCGCCAGAACCTGCTCCACAGAGCCGGATTCCACCACCACGCCGTCCTTCATGACGATCACATCGTGCGCCATGGCGCGGATCACATCCACGTCGTGTGTAATCAGAAGGTAGCTCAAACCGAGTTCGTGCTGCAGGCCCTGAAGCAACTGCAACACCTGCTTTTGGATCGTGACATCCAGCGCGCTGGTGGGCTCATCGAGTACCAGCAGGCGTGGCCCGACGACCAGCGCTCTTGCGATGGCGATGCGCTGGCGCTGGCCGCCCGAGAACTCATGGGGATAGCGTGTGAGCAGCGCCGGAAACTGCGCTTGCGTCAGCCCGACCTCGTCCAGCGCCGTCAACACGCGCGCCTGACGCTGAGCCGTGGAAAGCGTCGGTGCATGCACCCGCAGGCCTTCGCCGACAATTTCCTCGATCGTCATGCGCGGCGAAAGTGATGAAAACGGATCCTGAAACACCACCTGCACAGCTTGGCGCAATACTTTGTCAGCCTCTGCGCCCTTGTGCCACGCGCCACCGCCGACCTGGAGCGCTCCCTGGAAAGGCAGCAGGCCCAGTGCTGCCAGCGCCAGCGTCGATTTTCCGGACCCTGACTCGCCGATCACGCCCAAGGTCTGGCCGGGGTGAATCGCGAAGTCCGCGCCTTGAACCGCCACGAACTCCCCTTTGCGGAACCAGCCCCGCACGCCGGCAACGGGTACGGGATAGCTGACCCGCAGCGCCTTCGCCTGCATCACGGGGTCGAAGACTGCCGCGTCGTGGCGCCTGGACGGCACATCGCGCACCGGCTGGCTGTCGATCAGCCGCCGCGTATAGGCGTGTCGCGGGTCGGCAAAGACCTGGGCCACGCTGCCCTGCTCGACGATGAGGCCGTTCTCCATCACGGCGACCCGGTCGGCAAAGCGCCGCACCAGATTGAGATCGTGCGTGATCAACAGCACCGCCATGCCGTTCTGTCGCTGTAGCGCCGTGAGCAGATCGAGGATCTGGGCGCGCAATGTGACATCCAGCGCCGTCGTGGGCTCATCGGCCAGCAGCAGTTGAGGTTTGCAGGCCAGGGCCATGGCAATCATGGCGCGCTGGCGCTGCCCGCCCGAGAGCTGGTGCGGAAACGCCTGTGCGCGTCGCTGTGGTTCGGTGATGCCGGTTTCCGCCAGCAAGTCGACGGCAATCCGTGATGCATCGGCCCTTGAATGGCCCTGCTTCAGTTCCAGAACCTCGGCAATCTGCTCCCCCACGGTGAACAAAGGGTTCAATGCCGTCATCGGCTCCTGGAAGATCATGGCGATCTCGCTGCCCCGAACGGCGCGCAGTTCGCTCTCGGGCAATGCGAGCAGGTCACGCCCTAGAAACCCGGCGGCGCCTGAGATCTGCGCGTTCATCACCAGGCGCAGCAAGCTCAATGCCGTGACGGTCTTGCCAGACCCCGACTCTCCCACCAGCGCAAGTTTCTCGCCGGGCTGGATCGAGAAATCAATGCCGCGCACGACCTCCTTGCCGTCGAAGGCAACGCGCAGGGCAGAGACCTCCAGCAGGGGTGCGGGGTGCTTCATTTGTCGGACTTCCTCGGATCGAGTGCGTCGCGCAGCGCATCACCCATGAAGGTCAGCAGCAGCAGAGTGATGACCAGGACGGCAAACGTGGACAACGAGATCCACCAGGCGTCGATGTTGCTCTTTCCCTGCGAAAGCAACTCTCCCAGTGAAGGCGTGCCTGGCGGCACGCCCAGGCCCAGGAAGTCCAGTGAGGTCAGGGCCAGAATTGCGCCGCTCATGCGAAAGGGCAGAAAGGTCACCACCGGCGTCATGCTGTTGGGAAGCACATGGCGGCGAATGATTTGCCAGTTGGAAAGCCCCAGCGCCCGCGCGGCGCGCACGTAGTCGAGCTGCCGGTTGCGCAGGAACTCGGCGCGGACATAGTCGGAAAGCCCCATCCAGCCGAACAGGCTCAGAAGAATCAGCAGCAGGCCAATGCTCGGATCGAACACGGCGGCAAAGATGATCAGCAGGTAGAGCTCGGGCATGGAGCCCCAGATCTCGATGAAGCGCTGGAATGCCAGGTCGGTCTTTCCGCCGAAGAAGCCCTGCAGTGCACCTGTGATGACCCCCAGAACGGTGCCGATGGCGGTGAGCGCCAGCGCAAACAGCACCGAAATGCGAAAGCCATAGATCAGCCGCGCGGCCACGTCACGCCCGCGGTCATCCGTGCCCAGCCAGTTGTCGGCGGAAGGCGGTGCAGGATTGGGCGCCTTGGCAAAGTAGTCGATCGTGCTGTGGTGGTAGGGGTTGGGCGGATACAGTGCCCAATTGCCGGGCTTTGCGAATTGTTGCCGGATGAAGGGGTCCAGAAAATCGGTGGGCGTTTCAAAGTCACCACCAAAGGCTGTCTCGGGGGCGCTTTTCACAATCGGGAGAAACCACGCACCGCTGTAGCGGGCCATCAGCGGCTTGTCGTTGGAGATCAGCTCTGCGCCCAGGCTCAACACGAACAAGGTGCAGAAAATCACAAAGCTTCGAAAGCCCAGGCGGTTGCGCCGGAAACGCTGCCAGGCGCGGCGACCGGGCGAAAGGGACACCGTCGCGACGCCCGCGGGACCGCCCGGGGCCGTCTGGGGGGGGCTAGTCAAACTTGACACGCGGGTCCACCCAGACATAACAAAGGTCGCTGATAAGCTTGGTCACCAGCCCGATCAACGTAAAAAGGTAAAGGGTGCCCAGCACCACCGGATAGTCGCGCCTCATTACTGATTCGTAGCTCAGAAGGCCCAGCCCGTCCAGCGAGAACAGGGTCTCGATCAGCAGCGAGCCGGCAAAGAACGCACCGATGAAGGCCGCCGGAAAGCCGGTGATGATCGGGATCAGGGCGTTGCGAAACACGTGCTTCCAGAGCACGCGGCGCTCGGAAAGACCCTTGGCCCGCGCCGTCAGCACGTACTGTTTGCGAATTTCCTCCAGGAACGCGTTCTTGGTCAGCATGGTGGTCACGGCGAACGCCCCCAGCACGCTGGCCGTGATCGGCAGCGTGATATGCCACAGATAGTCCACCACCTTCGCGCCCCAGCTGAGTTGTTCCCAGTTCGACGAAGTCAGCCCGCGCAACGGGAACCATTGCAGTTGCCCGCCGAAGATCACCAGCAGCGCCACGCCCAGCACGAACCCCGGAATTGCGTAGCCCACCAGCACGACCAGACTGGTCAGTGCGTCAAAACGGCTGCCGGCGCGCACCGCCTTGGCAATGCCCAGCGGCACCGAGATCAGGTAGCTCAGAAAGAAGGTCCACAGGCCCAGACTGATCGACACCGGCAGCTTCTCCTTGACCAGGCTCCACACGTCCTTGGGATAGAAGAAGCTCTTGCCCAGGTCGAAGCGCGCGAACTGCTTGAGCATCTGCCAGAAACGCTCCGGCGCGGGCTTGTCAAAACCATACAGCGCCTTGATCTCGGCAATGCGTGCCGCGTCCACTCCCTGACGCCCCCGATAGCCCGCACCACTTGCCGCGGCGCCCTCGCCGCCCGAATCACGCCCTTGCAACTGAGACACCATCTGCTCAACAGGCCCGCCGGGCACGAACTGGATCACGACGAAGGTCAACAACAGCACGCCGAACAGCGTCGGAATCATGAGGAGCAGGCGCTTGAGGATATAGGCTGGCATCTTCAATTCTTTGTCTGTCCAGCCGAGCCGCGACGCAATTCGTCGCGATTGGCCTCGGTAGCCCACCAGGTGCTGGTGATCCAGCTCTCGGGCTGGTAGTAGCGCGGTGTCACCGCCGGCTGCTCGAATCGCCCGGCACGATAGGCGACGCGGTGCACGCCACCGTACCAGTGCGGCACCACGTAATGGCCAAAGCGCAGCACGCGGTCCAGCGCGCGCACCCGGGCGACCAGCTCGGGCCGTGTCTGGGCCGAAATCACTTTATCGAGCAGCGCGTCCACCGCCGGGTTCCTGATACCGATGACATTGGCGGACCCTTCGACGTCGGCGGCCTTCGAGCCGAAACGCTCCAGCAGTTCGGTGCCCGGGGCCTCGTTGCCCACGGCCCGGCTGCTGATGACCTCGAAATCGAACACATCCATGCGCTTTTGCAGGATCGCGAAGTCGATGACCTTGTAATTCACCGTGATGCCGAGCTTTTCAAGATTCTTGGCGAAGGGCGTCACCACGCGCCCCATCGATCCGGAGTTGTCCAGAAACTCGATGGTGAAGGCCTCGCCCTTTGCGTTGCGCAACGCACCATCACGGTAGGTCCAGCCCGCCTCGGCCAGCAGAGTGCGGGCGCGGCGCAGGTTGTCGCGCAGCGTGCGGCCGGAGGCCGGATCGAGGCTGGTCACGGGCGGTTGTGGCACGTCCTGGGTGAAGACCTCCGGCGGCAACTGGGCGCGCAAAGGCTCCAGCAGCGCCAGCTCTTCCGCGCCGGGCTTGCCGGTGGCCTCGAAATCGCTCGCGACGAAGTAGCCACGGACCCGGGTGTAGGCGTTGTAGAACAGCTGCCGGTTAAGCCACTCGAAATCCATGGCCAGACCAATCGCTTCACGCACGCGCGGGTCCTTGAACTTGTCGCGCCGGACATTGAACTGAAAACCCTGGAAGTCCCCGGCATTGCCGTGTTTCAGCTCCTTCTTGATGAGCCGGCCGCTGTCAAAAGGCTTGCCGGTGTAGGCGCGCGCCCATTCGCGGGCGATAAAAGCCTGGATGTAGTCAAACTCGCCGGCCTTGAAGGCTTCGAGCTGCGCTGTGTTGTCCTTGTAGATCTTGTAGGTGATGCGGTCGAAGTTGAACAGGCCGCGCCGCACGTTGAGGTCTTTCGCCCAGTAGTCCGGGTCGCGCTCATAGGTGATGTCCCGCCCGAAGTTGACCTTGCCGATGCGGTAGGGGCCGCTGCCAATCGGCATGTCGGTAATGATCTGGTCCAGCGGCTTCGCCTTGCCGTTCTCCACCCCCCACTTGCGGCTGAACACCGGCAGGCCTCCCACAATCAGCGGAAGTTCGGCATTGGCGCGCTTGAAGTCAAAGCGGATGGTGCGCTCGTCCAGCACCGTGGCGCCCAGCACCTCGCCAAAGATCGTCCGGTACTGCGGCGCGCTCTCCTTGCTGACCAGCCGTTCGAATGAATGCTTGACATCGGCGGCAAGCACCGGATCGCCGTTGGAGAAGCGGGCGGCGGGATTCAAGCGAAAGACCGCCGAAAGCCGGTCCGGCGCCACGGAAACGTCCTCGGCCAGCAGACCGTAGGCGGTGGTCGGCTCATCGAGCGTCCCGGTCAGCAGGGTCTCGAAGACCAGGCCGACCAGGGCGGGTGGCGCACTGCCCTTCAGGGTAAAGGGGTTGTATTTGTCGAAATTGGACAGGCGGGTGGGCGGCACCAGTGCGATCTCGCCGCCCTTGGGCGCCTTCGGGTTGACGTAGTCGAAGTGCTGGAAGCCCGGCAGGTACTTGATGTCGCCGAACTGGGCGTAGGCATGGGCCGACCAAACGGGACCGCAAACCCAGAACAACAAGCCAAAGAAGAATCCTCGCATGCGACAATTCTGCACAGATTTTTTTCGGAGACTCCTACATGAGCCAAAAAACCGGCTTTCTCGCAGGCAAGAAACTGCTGATCACTGGGCTGCTGTCAAACCGCTCCATCGCCTACGGCATTGCCAGGGCATGCCATGAACAGGGTGCCGAACTGGCCTTCAGCTATGTCGGCGAGCGATTCAAGGACCGCATCACCGAGTTCGCGGCCGAATTCAACTCATCCTTGATCTTTGACTGCGACGTTGCCAGCGACGAGCAGATCGACAAGATGTTCAGCGATCTGGCGAAAAGCTGGCCCACCTTCGACGGCTTCGTGCACAGCATCGGCTTCGCGCCGCGCGAAGCCATTGCCGGTGACTTTCTCGACGGCCTGACACGGGAGAACTTCCGCATTGCGCAGGACATCAGCGCCTACAGTTTCCCGGCCATGGCCAAAGCCGCGCTGCCCTACCTGAATCCGAAGTCCTCACTGCTGACCATGAGCTACCTGGGCGCACTGCGCATCATTCCGCACTACAACACGATGGGCCTGGCCAAGGCCTCTCTCGAAGCGTCAGTGCGTTACCTGGCGGAGTCCCTGGGGCCGCGCGGCATCCGCGTCAACGGCGTCAGCGCCGGCCCGATCAAGACGCTGGCGGCCAGTGGCATCAAGGACTTCGGCAAGCTCCTGGGCATGGTGGCTTCAGCATCGCCCCTGCGCCGCAACGTGACCATCGAGGATGTGGGCAACGTCGCAGCCTTCCTGCTCAGCGACCTGGCCAGCGGTGTCACTGCCGAGATTTCGTATGTGGATGGTGGTTTCAGCCAGACGGCGGGCGCCTCGCGCGACAGCGCAGGCGTCTGAGGCCAGGTCAGTGCTCGAATTGGTCCGATCCCAACGCCAATTGGACTTTTCCAGCTATCTATTAGATAGCGTCAAATAGGCTGTCACATGCAGCGCCGCCAGATTCTCTCGCTGCTTGCATTGGCGGCGCTGGGTCCGAATGCCGGCACAGGTGCCTTGGCGGCGGCAGGAGATGCCCCGCCGCTGATGCTGGCCAACGTCTACCGCCCCGGTGTCACGCGGCTCGCAGACTACTGGGTCAGTGAAAAATACGATGGTGTGCGCGGCTACTGGGATGGAAAACTGCTTCGGACGCGTGGGGGCGAACGCATTGCCGCGCCGGAATGGTTCACGGCCGGATGGCCCAACGTGCCCCTGGACGGCGAACTCTGGGCCGGGCGCGGACGCTTTTCCCACGCGGTCTCCACGGCACGCCAGCAAACTCCGATCGACGCGGCCTGGCATGACATGCGCTTCATGGTATTCGATCTGCCCGCCCATGGCGCCACCTTCACGGAACGCATCACGGCTTACCAGCAATTGCTGGCGCAGTTGGATGTACCCTGGGTGCAGCCCGTGGCGCAGCGCAAAGTCGCCAGCGATGCCGCCCTGCAGACGCTGTTGCGCCAGACCGTGAAAGCCGGTGGCGAGGGCGTGATGCTACATCGGGGCGATTCGCTCTACCGCGCCACGCGAAACGACGATCTGCTCAAGTACAAGCCTTATGACGACGCGGAGGCCCGGGTGATCGCCCACGTGTCCGGCCAGGGCAAGCACACGGGCCGCCTGGGCGCGCTGCTGGTGCAGACCCACAGCGGTCTTCAGCTGAAACTGGGCACCGGCTTTACTGACGCCCAACGCGCGGCACCGCCGGCGGTCGGCACGTGGGTGACTTACCGCTACCGCGGCACGACCGACAAGGGTGTTCCCCGCTTTGCCAGTTTCTTGCGAGTCCGTGAAGACTGGACGCCCGCTGCCAGGGCAGACGCCCGGTGAAGTCCTGTATTCATAGCAAATAGTGGCGACTTGCCGGTGGCCAGATGCCATTCCCGTCAAGAAATGGCGAGATGGAAACCCTCCTGGCGGGCCGCACTCATTTCACGCAATCGGCGAAATAGTGACGCACGCCATCCAGCCCTTCTTCCTCGACGAGGCCGTGAATGTCGGTCTCGAAGCCAGGGCACTGCGTGTTGAACTCGCGGGCGAACTTGAGGTAATCGACGATCTTGCGGTTGAAAACCTCGCCGGGAATCAGGAGTGGAATGCCCGGCGGGTAAGGTGTGACCAGACCCACGGTGACACGCCCTTCCAGGTGGTCGATCTCAACGCGCTCTGTATCGCGGTGCGCAATGTGCGCATACGCGTCGGCCGGCTTCATGGCCGGCGCAAGGTCGCTCAGGTACATCTCGGTCGTGAGGCGCGCGATGTCGTACTTGGCGTACAACTGGTGCACGTGCTGGCACAGGTCAGCCAATCCCATTTTTTCGTAGCGGGGGTGCTTCTGGCAGAACTCGGGAAGGATGCGCCACATCGGCTGGTTCTTGGCATAGTCATCCTTGAACTGCTGAAGGGCCGTGAGCATGCTGTTCCAGCGGCCCTTGGTAATGCCGATAGTAAACATGATGAAGAAGCTGTACAGGCCGGTCTTCTCCACCACCACGCCATGCTCCGCCAGAAACTTGGTCACGATGCTGGCCGGAATGCCCGTCCTGGCGAACTTGCCGTTCAGGTCCATGCCGGGGGTGACGATGGTTGACTTGATCGGGTCGAGCATGTTGAAGCCTGTGGCCATCTTGCCGAAACCGTGCCAGTTGACGCCGGCCTTGGCCTTGGCGGACTCCCCCTTGATGACCCAGGCGTCGGCGCGACCAATGCCTTCATCCACCAGTTTGTCCGGCCCCCAGACCTTGAACCACCAGTCGTCGCCGTATTCCTCGTCGACCTTTCGCATGGCACGTCGGAAATCCAGCGCCTCGGCAATGCTCTCCTCGACCAGCGCCGTGCCGCCGGGCGGCTCCATCATCGCTGCCGCCACATCGCAACTGGCAATGATGCTGTACTGCGGAGAGGTCGAGGTGTGCATCAGGTACGCCTCGTTGAAGAGGTGCTTGTCCAGCTTGACCGTCTGGGAGTCCTGAACGAGCACATGGCTGGCCTGGCTGATGCCGGCCAGCAGCTTGTGGATCGACTGCGTGGCATAGACCACGGCCTGTTTCGGGCGCGGGCGTTTCTTGCCCATGGCGTGGTAGGTGCCGTAAAACGGGTGAAACGCGGCATGGGGCAGCCAGGCCTCGTCGAAGTGGATGTTGTCCACATAGCCGTCCAGCATGTTCTTGACCGTCTCGGTGTTGTAGAGCACGCCGTCGTACGTGGACTGCGTCAAGGTCAGCACGCGCGGCTTGATCGTGCTGACATCCACGCCCTTGAGGTGCTCGCGGATCAGCGGGTTGGCCATGATCTTGGCCTTGATCGCCGCTGGCTCGAACTCGCTTTTCGGGATCGGCCCGATGATGCCGAAGTGGTTGCGCGTGGGCTTGAGGAACACCGGAATCGCCCCGGTCATGATGATCGCGTGCAGGATGGAGACGTGGCAGTTGCGGTCGACCACCACCACGTCGTTCGGCGCCACCGTGTGGTGCCAGACCATCTTGTTGCTGGTGCTGGTGCCATTGGTCACGAAGAAGCAATGGTCGGCATTGAAGATGCGTGCGGCGTTGCGTTCGCTCTTGCCAATGGCGCCGTCGTGGTCGAGCAGCTGGCCGAGCTCTTCCACGGCGTTGCAGACGTCGGCCCGCAGCATGTTTTCGCCGTAGAACTGGTGGTACATCTGGCCCACCGGGCTTTTCAGGAAGGCCACGCCCCCCGAGTGCCCCGGGCAGTGCCACGAGTAGGAGCCGTCCTCGGCATAGTCCAGCAGTGCTTTGAAGAACGGCGGCTGCAGCCCTTCCAGGTAGCTCTTGGCTTCGCGGATGATGTGGCGTGCCACGAATTCCGGGGTGTCCTCGAAGGTATGAATGAAGCCGTGCAGCTCACGCAGGATGTCGTTGGGAATATGCCGTGACGTCTTGGTCTCACCATAAATGTAGATCGGGACATCGAGGTTCTTGCGACGCACTTCCTCAATGAAATGGCGCAGGTTCAGCACGGCCGGGTCCAGGTCAGGGCCAGGGGTGAACTCTTCGTCGTCAATTGACAGGATGAAAGCGCTGGCGCGGCTTTGCTGCTGGGCGAATTGCGAGAGATCCCCGTAGCTGGTGACGCCCAGCACCTCGAATCCCTCACCCTCAATGGCCTGGGCCAGCGCGCGAATGCTCAGGCCCGAGGTGTTCTCGGAGCGGTAATCCTCGTCGATGATGACGATGGGGAAGCGGAATTTCATGATGGGCTCCGGCCTGACAGGCGAACTGACGGGAGAAAAATGCAAAACAGGCGCGAAGTGTAAGGAAATTCAGTGACCGGGTTGTTGCGCTTGGCCGCATTGGACCCAAAATGTGGTCATGACAAGACACTGGGGACGCAAATGACCGATTCGACTGTCTGGTGGCTGATTGCCGGCTCCCTTGTCGCTGCGGAACTGATGACCGGCACGTTTTACCTGCTGATGCTGGCCACGGGCATGGCCGCAGCGGCCATTGCAGCGCATCTCGGCGCCACGTTCACCGTCGAGGTGGTGGTGGCGGCGATGGTTGGCGGTGGCTCCGTCGTGGCTTGGCGCGCGTACAAGCAGAAGATGCCTTCCGCCCCGCCCGCTGGGGCCAATCACGATGTGAATCTGGATGTGGGCGAGACGGTTCATGTGGAGGCGTTGAACCCTGATGGCACCGGCGAGGTGAAGTATCGGGGCGCACAATGGCAAATCTCCCTGATGCCGGGTGCCGCACCCCTGCCGGGCACTTACGTCATCGTGGAGGTGGTGGGCAGCCGGCTGGTTGTGCGCAAAGTGTGAGTATTGGCCCGCCGGGCCTGTCGGAACAAATGGAGAAATCAATGGAAGTCGCAATCGTTCTCTTCGTGATCGCGGTGATCTTCGTCACCCAGTCGGTCAAGGTCGTCCCCCAGCAGCATGCTTGGGTGTTGGAGCGACTCGGAAAATACAACGGCACGCTGACCCCGGGACTGAGCTTGGTGATCCCGTTTGTGGACAAGGTCGCCTACAAGCACCTGCTCAAGGAAGTCCCGCTGGACATTCCCAGCCAGGTCTGCATCACGCGCGACAACACCCAGCTGCAGGTGGACGGCATCCTGTACTTCCAGGTGACCGACGCGATGCGCGCCAGCTACGGCTCCAGCAACTACATCACCGCCATCTCGCAGCTGGCGCAGACCTCGCTGCGCTCCGTCATTGGCAAGCTGGAACTCGACAAGACCTTTGAAGAGCGCGACATCATCAACGCGCAGGTGGTTCAGGCCATCGACGAGGCGGCCCTGAACTGGGGCGTCAAGGTGCTGCGCTACGAGATCAAGGACCTGACCCCGCCCAAGGAAATCCTGCACGCCATGCAGCAGCAGATCACCGCCGAGCGCGAAAAGCGCGCACTGATCGCCGCCTCGGAAGGCCGGCGCCAGGAGCAGATCAACATCGCCACCGGCGAGCGTGAAGCTTTCATCGCCCGCTCGGAAGGCGAGAAGCAGGCCGTCATCAACAAGGCCCAGGGCGACGCCCAGTCCATCCTGGCCGTGGCGGAAGCCACGGCCAAGGCGATCGAACGCATCGCCCAGGCGATCCGGCAACCGGGCGGCGCGGAAGCCGTGCAGCTCAAGGTCGCCGAGAAGGCGGTCGAGGCCTACAGCAAGGTCGCTGCTGACGCGACCACCACGCTGATCGTGCCGAGCAACATGACCGAAGTGTCGGCGCTGCTCGTGTCGGCCATGAAGATGGTGCAGGGCACCCGGGTGCCCTGAGCGGCTTGCTGCGTAGCTTCAGGGCACCGCTCAAGCGGTGAACGAGGCCCTGAATGCTATAATTTAAGGCTCTGGAGCGGTGGATGAGTGGTTTAAGTCGCACGCCTGGAAAGCGTGTGAGGGTTAATAGCCCTCCGCGGGTTCGAATCCCGCCTGCTCCGCCAGAAAGCCAGGATTCATGCGGGTTTCACGGTGTTCCAGCACCTGCCCATGGCGAAATCTCGGTCTCGACATCAAAGCATGAAGCGCAAAGCAAAGAGACAAAGCCCGGACTGGTTCCGGGCTTTTGTTTTTCGGCATTCACCAGCCCTCCTGGCGAACAGTCGATTTTTTTCCAGGAGTTAATTTGAACCGAAGCACCCGTGATGAAAAGCCGTCTGTAGCCCTGTACTGGGATTTCGAGAACCTCCACGCCAGCCTCTCGGAAGCGCGTTTCGGCGAAGGCTCCTACAGCAAACCGGATGGTCGCTTCAAGGCGCAGGAACCGCTGATCGACGTTCAAGCCATCATGGATCTGGCAGCGTCTCTCGGCCCCGTCGCGATCAATCGCGCCTACTGCAACTGGCAGTTCTTTGGCCGCTATCGTGACGCGTTGCTCCAGAACGCGATGGAGCTGATCCAGTTGTTCCCGCCCGGTGCCGCGACCAAGAACGGCGCGGACATCCGGCTGTGTCTGGACGCGGCCGAGGACATGGGCCGCTTCTGCCAAATTGGCACCGTCGTGGTGGTCGGCGGCGACAGCGACTTCATGGCGCTGGCGCAAAAGATCAGGGCTGCAGGCCGTGTGCTGGTGGGCGTGGGCACCCGCAAAGCCACCAACCGGCATTGGGCCAGAAGCTGCCACGCTTTCCACTACTACGAAGATCTGGTCGAAGCGACCGACGCACCGGGACGTGAGCCTCGGGCACTGCCAAACGTCGGGGACCCCATGGAACCGAGTTCGTCAATCTGACGACCGCCCGATACAAAAGAGCCCTGCAGCGCGGGGCTCTTTTTCGTTGACCGACGGCGCCAACTTACTTCATCGCCTCCGCGGGGCGGCGGGCCTTCACGTAGGCGTCGGTGGGCTGGTAGTTTTTGCCGTCGGCGTAACGCCACTGCACCATGGTGCCCTTGCCACCCCGCACGTCGAGCTTGCCCACATAGGCGCCCATCGTCGACTGCTGGTCGATCGCGCGGAACTCGGCCGGCCCGAACGGTGTACTGAACTTCAGGCCGCGCAGGGCCACCACCAGCTTTTCGTTGTCGGTGCTCTTGGCCTTGCGGATCGCCTCGAAGATCGCCTGCATGGCGGCGTAGCCCACTACCGAGCCTAACTTGGGGTTCTCGTTGTACTTCTTGTAGTAATTGGCCGCGAAGGAAGCATGCTCCTTGCTGTCGATCTGGTCCCAGGGGTAGCCGGTGACGATCCAGCCTTTGGGCGTCTCGTCCTTGAGCACATCCAGGTACTCGGGCTCACCGGACAACATGGAAACCACCGGCACCTTGGGGAACACGCCGCGCTGGTTGCCTTCGCGCACCAGCCGCGCCAGGTCGGCCGCGAAGGTGACGTTGAAGATCGCGTCGGGCTTGCTGTTCATGACGGCGCTGAGTGTGCTGCCCGCCTCCAGCTTGCCCTGCGCCGGCCACTGTTCGGCAACGAATTCAACATCGGGGCGTTTGGCCTTCAGCAACTCCTTGAAGCTGGCGACCGCGCTCTGGCCATATTCGTAGTTGGGCGCAATCGTCGCCCAGCGTTTCGCTGGCATCTTCGCGGCTTCTTCGACCAGCATGGCGGCCTGCATCCAGGTGCTAGGGCGCAGGCGGAAGGTGTAGCGGTTGCCCTTGTCCCAGACGATCGCGTCAGTCAGCGGCTCGGTTGCGACGAACACCCGCTTGCTCTTGGCGGCGTGGTCGGCCAGCGCCAAGCCCACATTGCTCAGGAACCCCCCGGCGAGCACATCGACCTGCTCCTTTGATGTGAGTTCCACCGCGTGGCGCAGCGCTTCTTCAGGCTTGCCGCCGTCGTCCCGGCTGATGACTTCGACCTTGCGCCCGAGCAGCCCGCCGGCGGCGTTGACCTCCTCCACCGCGAGTTGCCAGCCCTGCCTGTAGGGCTGCGTGAACTGCGGGATGGCCGAGTAGCTGTTGATTTCCCCGATCTTGATGGGCGCGCCCTGCGCGAACACCACCGAGGCTGCGAGGGCCAGACTCCCAACGACGTATTGCTTCATCGAACCTCCAAAAGCTGCGTAATGTAGCAGCACCAGCGAAATGATTGTCGCCAACGTGACAACGCAATTCTGTCACCACCGTTGACACAGTCGCCCAGCCACCGCCTCTTTCGGCCTCTTATGCTCTAAAAGAATATATCAACAACTAATAAATAGTTTGTTTATGTATAACGAGCCCATAGAGTCGCGGTCATGCATGATTTTGCTTTCATCTTTGCCGGCTTCTTTGTAGGGATCGTCGTCGGCCTGACCGGCGTGGGCGGCGGTTCCCTGATGACGCCGATCCTGATCTTCTTCTTCGGCGTGAAGCCCTACCTGGCGGTCGGCACCGATCTGCTCTTCGCCGCGTTCACCAAGATGGGCGGCACCGTGAGCCTGGCGCGCCAGCGCCTGGTGCCCTGGCGGGTGGTGGCCCATCTGTGCGCCGGCAGCATCCCGGCCGCGCTGCTGACCTTGTACGTGTTGCACAGCGTCGGCCCGGCCGACCCGGCCGTGCAGCGCGTGATGACCACCACGCTGGGCTTGGCGCTGCTGCTGACGGCGGCCGCCACCTTGTTCAAGGCGGTGCGCGGCAAGCAGGCTCCGCGTTCGCTGCCCGACAGTCAACTGGCGCAAGCCACCCGCCCGCGCCACTGGGCTCTGCCGCTGGTGTTCGGGGCCGTCATCGGCTTTCTGGTCACATTGACCTCGGTCGGCGCCGGCGCGATCGGCGTCACCGTGCTGTTACTGCTGTACCCGTTGTTGCCGCTGCCGCGCATCGTCGGGGCCGACATCGCCTATGCGGTGCCGCTGACGCTGGTGGCCGGGCTGGGCCACGCTTCGCTGGGTTCGGTCGACTGGCCGCTGCTGGCCAAGCTGCTGGTGGGCTCGCTGCCTGGCATCTGGGTCGGCTCGCACCTGATGACGCGCACACCCGAGCGGCTGATCCGCGCTGTGCTGTCGCTGCTGCTGGCCTATGCCGGCACCAAGCTCGTCCTGATCTGATTTCCTTTCCGAGCCCCGCCATGTACCACTACACCGACTTCGACCGCCAGTTCGTCAAACTGCGCGCCGCCCAGTACCGCGACCAGTTCGAGCGCTGGCAAACCGGCAAGCTCAGCGACGATGAATTCCGCCCGCTGCGCCTGCAAAACGGCTGGTACGTGCAGCGCTACGCGCCCATGCTGCGCGTGGCCGTGCCCTACGGCGAGCTGTCCAGCGCGCAGGTGCACGTGCTGGCAAAGATTGCCCGCGACTACGACCGGCCCGATCCGGCGCTGCTGGCCGACGCGCAAGCCACGCAGGACCGCATCAGCGACTTTCCCGCGCCCCGCCTGAAATCCGGCTACGGGCATTTCTCGACCCGCCAAAACGTACAGTTCAACTGGATTCCCCTGGAGAAATCCGCTGACGTGATGGACCTGCTGGCCAGCGTGAACCTGCACGGCATCCAGACCAGCGGGAACTGCATTCGCAACATCACCAGCGACGAGCGCGCCGGCATCGCGGTGGACGAATTGGCCGACCCCCGCCCGTTTGCCGAGATCCTGCGCCAGTGGAGCACGCTGCACCCCGAGTTCGCCTTCCTGCCGCGCAAGTTCAAGATCGCCATCAGCGGCGCCTGCGAGGATCGCGCCGCCATCGCCTGGCACGACGTGGGCTTGCACCTGATCCGCAACGCGGCGGGCGAGCTCGGCTTCAAGGTGCTGGTCGGCGGCGGCATGGGCCGCACGCCGGTGATTGCCACCACGATCCGCGAGTTCCTGCCCTGGAACCAGATCATGAATTACCTGGAAGCGGTGGTGCGCGTCTACAACCGTTGGGGCCGGCGCGACAACCTGTACAAGGCGCGCATCAAGATCCTGGTGAAAGCCGAAGGCCAGCGCTACATCGACGAGGTCGAGGCCGAATACCGCGACATCGTGGAGCGCGACGGCGCGCCACACACCATCCCGCAGGCGGAGCTGGACCGCGTGCGCGCCTCTTTCGTTCCGCCGGCGTTTCACCGTGCCGAGAAAACCGCCGACCTGAAGGTGTCGCAGATCCTGCGGGCCGACGCTGAAAACGACGTCGAATTCGCGCGCTGGCTCAAGCAGAACGTGGCGCCCCACCAGGACCCCGACCTGCGCGCCGTCACGCTGTCGTTCAAGCGCCTGGGCCAGGCACCCGGCGACGCCACGGCCGAACAGCTCGACATTGCCGCCAACCTGGCCGAACAGTTCAGCGCCGGCGAGCTGCGCGTGACCCACGACCAGAACTTGCTGCTGCCCTGGGTGCGCTGCGACCAGCTGGCCGAACTCTGGCGCGCCGCGCGCGCCGCCGGCTTTGCCCGCTCCAATGTGCGCCTGCTGACCGACATGATCGCCTGCCCCGGCGGCGACTTCTGCGCGCTGGCCAACGCCCGTTCGATTCCCCTGACCGCCGCCCTCATGGAGCGCTACCAGGACCTGGACGAGCTGCACGACCTGGGCGAGATCGACCTGCACATCTCCGGCTGCATCAACTCCTGCGGCCACCACCACAGCGGCCACATCGGCATCCTGGGCGTGGACAAGGACGGCAAGGAGTGTTACCAGGTCACGCTCGGCGGCTCGGACGGCTCGAAGCTGTCGGGTGCGCCGGTGGCCGGCAAGGTGATCGGCCCTTCGTTCTCGGCAGCCGGAGTGCCCGACGTGATCGAGGCCGTACTCGACACCTATCGCGATCTACGCCAGGGCCATGAGACCTTCATCAGCACCCTGCGCCGCGTCGGCCACGAGCCCTTCAAGATCGCCGCCAACGCCGCGCGCCAGGCCGAGGAAGCCACGGCCTGAGTCACCCAGGAACGAAAATAGTATGAAAATCATAGCTAATTATGACCATTCGACGCTGGGAAACGGTCAGAAAACCGTTGAAATGCCGAATGATGCCGATCCGCGGGCCTTCGATCTTGCGGGCGTGAGCCGAATCGACTTGCATTTCCCAAAGTTCACGGATGGCCGCGCCTACAGCCAAGCCTTCCTGCTGCGCCGCCGCCTGGGCTTCCAGGGCGAGATCCGCGCCACCGGCGACGTACTGATCGACCAGCTGGTGCAGATGCAGCGCTCCGGCTTTGATGCCGCCGTCCTTCGCGCGGGCGTGGACCCCAGCGCCGCGCAACGCCAGTTCGAGCGCTTCAGCGCCTTCTACCAGGGTGATGCGGTCACGCCCGCGCCCTTGTTCGCCCGGGGGCCGGCATGAGCGCACACACCCTCAGCGACCTGCCCGGCGCACCCGCACAGGCGTCGGCGATCGCCTTGTACGCCCGCGCCACCGCCAGCTTCGATGGGCGCGTGGCCGAAGCCGTGGCCCTGCTGCGCCAGGCCGCCGACACCGGCGCGGCGACCCAGGCCAGCAGCCTGGGCGCCGAGGACATGGTGATCACCCACCTGATCAACCGCCACGCCCTGCCGATTCCGGTCTTCGTGCTGGAGACCGGCGCGTTGTATGCCGAGACGCTGGCGCTGCTGGACCGGCTCCAGACGCAGCAGGCCGCGCATCCGCAGGCACCCCTGACCATTTATCGTCCCGTGGCCGACGCCGTGGTGCAGTTTGTCGACCGCGAGGGCGCCGACGCGATGTACCGCAGCATCGAGCTGCGCAAGGCCTGCTGCGGCCTCCGCAAGTTGGAGCCGCTGGGCCGCGCGCTGGCCGGCAAAAGCGCATGGATCACCGGCCTGCGCCGCGAGCAGTCGGGCGCGCGCGCCGAGGTGCCGCTGATCGACAACGCCGAGCAAACGACCAAGGGCCTGCTCAAGTTCAACCCGCTGGCCAACTGGACCTGGGGTGACGTCTGGAACTACATCGCGCTGAACCAGGTCGCCTTCAACCCGCTGCACGACCAGTTCTATCCCAGCATCGGCTGCGCGCCCTGCACCCGCGCCATCGCCGTGGGCGAAGACTTCCGCGCCGGCCGCTGGTGGTGGGAAGACGAAGCCGCCAAAGAGTGCGGCCTTCACGTAGCGCAGGGCGACCTGCACGTCAAACAACAAGAGAGAGCCCCCGCATGAACGCCCGTACCGAAACCGAATTGCTCGAAGCTGCCGCGGCCCTTGCGCCGCACCCGATGCACCCCCGTCACCTGAGCAACGCCCACCTCGACGCGCTCGAAGAAGAAACCATCTTCATCCTGCGCGAGGTGGCTGCCAGCTTCGAGCGCCCGGCGCTGCTGTTCTCGGGCGGCAAGGACTCGCTGGTGATGCTCAAGTGCGCGGAGAAAGCGTTCGGCGCCGGCCGCCTGCCCTACCCGCTGCTGATGATCGACACCGGCCACAACTTTGTCGAGGTCACCGATTTCCGCGACTCGCGCGCGAAGGAACTGCAGGCCGAATTGATCGTGCGCAGCGTCGAGGACTCCATGGCGCGCGGCACCGTGCGCCTGGCGCATCCCGGTGAGAGCCGCAACGTGCACCAGTCGGTCACGCTACTGGAAGCCATCGAGGAGTTCCGCTTCGATGCGCTGATCGGCGGCGCGCGCCGCGACGAGGAGAAGGCCCGGGCCAAGGAGCGCATCTTCAGCCACCGCGACAGCTTCGGCCAGTGGCAGCCCAAGGCCCAGCGGCCCGAGCTCTGGACCCTGTTCAACACCCGCCTCACCCCGGGCGAACATTTCCGCGTGTTCCCGATCAGCAACTGGACCGAGCTGGACGTGTGGCAATACATCGAGCGCGAGCAGATCGGCCTGCCCTCGATCTACTACACGCACCGCCGTAAAGTGATCGACCGCAAGGGCCTGCTGGTACCGGTGACCGAACTCACGGCGCCGAAGGACGGCGAGCAGGTCGTGCTGCGTGACGTGCGCTTTCGCACCGTGGGCGACATCAGCTGCACCTGCCCGGTCGAGAGCCTGGCGGCCACCGCCGCCGACATCGTGATCGAAACCCTGGCCGCAGACGTCAGCGAGCGTGGCGCCACGCGCATGGACGACAAGACCAGCGACGCCTCAATGGAAAAACGCAAGAAAGACGGGTACTTCTGAGCCGCTTCCCCGGCCCTTCCCGCCCACGCTTTGAAACACATCTCGCCATGATCACTACTACCTTGATAGCAAACAAAGACCAATCCACGCTGGGAAGTGGTCAAAAAGACACCCAAACCGCCCTGAAGTTCATCACCTGCGGCTCGGTGGACGACGGCAAGAGCACGCTGATCGGCCGCCTGCTGGTGGATAGCAAGGCGGTGCTGCAGGACCACCTTGCCGGCGTGCAACGACAGGGCGAGACGGACCTGGCCCTGCTGACCGATGGCCTGTCCGCCGAGCGCGAGCAGGGAATCACCATCGACGTGGCCTACCGCTACTTCAACACCGAAGACCGCAAGTTCATCATCGGCGACGCGCCCGGCCATGAGCAGTACACCCGCAACATGGTGACGGCCGCCAGCAGCGCCGATGCCGCCGTGGTGCTGGTGGACGCCACCAAGCTCGACTGGCAGAACCCGGCGCTGGAGCTGCTGGTGCAGACTCGCCGCCACTCGCTGCTATGCAAGTTGCTGCGCGTGCCCTCCATCGTCTTTGCCGTGAATAAGCTCGACGCCGTGGCCGATGCGGCCG
>JAABQG010000047.1 GCA_011391595.1 Hydrogenophaga sp. | reverse complement strand
CGGTTCCTCAGCGGTTTGCGCCGGCGCGGCACCTGGCCTGACCAGCCCCATGTCGCGGTATACGGAGCGCTGCCCCGCGCGCTGCTGGGCACGGCCCAGATTGTTTCGGGTGAGTTGATCCCGGGGCGGCTGCTGAGTCCGCCCGAAGTTGAGCAGATTTTGAAAAGTTCGCCGCAAGCCCTGTGCGCGGCATAAGGAGAATCCCATGAGCAAGCAAATTCGCAACATCGCCATCATCGCCCACGTGGACCACGGCAAGACCACCATGGTCGACCAGCTGTTGCGCCAGTCCGGCACCTTTGCCAGCCATGAAAAAGTGGTCGATACCGTGATGGACAACAACGCGATCGAGAAAGAGCGCGGCATCACGATCCTGGCCAAGAACTGCGCGGTGACCTGGGAAGGCACGCACATCAATATCGTCGATACCCCTGGCCACGCCGACTTCGGCGGCGAAGTGGAGCGCGCGCTGTCCATGGTCGATGGTGTGGTGTTGCTGATCGATGCGCAGGAAGGCCCCATGCCACAAACCCGCTTCGTGACCAAGAAGGCGCTGGCCCTGGGCCTCAAGCCCATTCTGGTCGTGAACAAGGTGGACAAGCCCGGTGCGCGTCCGCAATTCGTGGTCAATGCCGCATTCGATCTGTTTGACAAGCTTGGTGCCACGGATGAACAACTTGACTTCCCGGTGGTCTACGCTTCGGGCATCAATGGCTGGTCGTCCATGGAAGAGGGCGGGCAAGGCGAGCAATGGGGCCCCGACATGTCGGCGCTGTTCAACACCATCCTCAAGCATGTGCCGCACCAGGAGGGCGATCCTAATGCGCCGCTGCAGCTGCAGATCTCCGCGCTTGACTTCTCGACCTTCGTCGGTCGCATTGGCGTCGGGCGTATCAGCCAGGGCACGATCCGGCCGATGATGGACGTGATCGTGATGGAGGGGCCGGATGGCAAACCCGTCAAGGGGCGCGTCAACCAGGTGTTGACCTTCGAGGGCCTGGAGCGCATGCAGACCACGGAAGCCGGTCCCGGCGAAATCGTGCTGATCAACGGCCTCGCCGAGATTGGCATTGGTGTGACCATCACCGACCCGATCACTCCGATGCCGCTGCCCATGTTGAAGGTCGACGAGCCGACGCTGACCATGAACTTCTGCGTCAACACCAGCCCGCTGGCCGGCCGCGAGGGCAAGTACGTCACCAGCCGTCAGATCTGGGACCGCCTGCAGAAGGAGCTGCAGCACAACGTCGCCCTGCGCGTCAAGGAAACCGACGAGGAAGGCATCTTTGAAGTCATGGGCCGAGGCGAACTGCACCTGACCATCCTGCTGGAGAACATGCGCCGCGAAGGTTTCGAGCTGGCCGTCAGCAAGCCGCGGGTGGTATTCAAGGAAGTGAATGGCGAGAAATACGAGCCGATCGAGATGGTGACCGCCGACATCGAGGAGCAGCATCAGGGCGGCGTGATGCAGGCCCTGGGCGAGCGCAAGGGGGAGCTGAGCAACATGGAGCCGGACGGCCGGGGCCGGGTGCGTCTGGAATACCGCATTCCGGCGCGGGGCCTGATCGGCTTCACCAACGAATTCCTGAACCTGACCCGTGGCACCGGACTCATCAGCAATATTTTTGACAGTTACGAGCCGCACAAGGGTGAGATTGGCGGGCGCAAGAACGGCGTGCTGATTTCCATGGACGCGGGTGAAATCTTCACCTACGCGCTGGGCAAGCTTGACGACCGCGGCCGCATGTTCGTGCGCGCCAACGATCCGGTGTACGAAGGCATGATCGTGGGCATCCACAACCGCGAAAACGATCTGGTGGTCAATGCGACGCGAACCAAGCAGCTGACCAACTTCCGTGTCAGCGGCAAGGAAGACGCCATCAAGATCACGCCGCCGATCGACTGCACGCTGGAGTACGGCGTGGAGTTCATCGAGGAGGACGAACTGGTCGAGATCACGCCCAAGTCGATCCGCCTGCGCAAGCGCCACCTGAAGGAAAGCGACCGCAAGCGCGCCTCGCGCTGAGAGGGTGTCCCGCAATCGATTGCCAGCGTGGAACATGACACCGCAGGCGCCCGGTTCCCGGTACTCACCCGTGCTCATGGCATGAAGCTCAGCCATAGCCAGGCGGTGGTGGTCATGGTGGCTGTCGCGCTGATGTGGTCCATCGCCGGTGTGGTCACGCGCCAGCTCGAACATGCGCGCAGTTTTGAAGTTACGTTCTGGCGCAGCTTCTTCACGGCGATTTCGTTGCTGGTGATCTTGCCTTTGTGGCAAGGGCGCGGGGTCTTCGCCCGGATGCATTGGCGCAGCCTCGCATTCTGGCTCTCCGGCCTGTGCTGGAGCGTGATGTTCACGGCCTTCATGGTGGCGCTCACCCTGACCAGCGTGGCCAACGTGCTGATCACCCTGGCGATAGGTCCCTTGCTGACCGCCCTGACCGCGCGCATCTTCATCGGCCACCGCCTGCCTGCGCGCACCTGGGTGGCGATTGCCGTGGCGGGTGCGGGCATCGCCTGGATGTATGGCGCGCAGGTCGAGCTGGGGCAGGATGCCCAGCGCATCGGGGCGATGGTGGCGCTTTGTGTGCCGGTCGCCGGCGCCATCCAGTGGACCATCGTCCAGCGCTGCCAGGCGCACGGGGAGTCCATCGATCTGGTGCCATCGGTCCTGGTCGGCGCGGTAATCTCTGCGCTGGTCACGCTACCGCTGGCCTTTCCAATGGAGGCCACGCGCACCGATATTGCCTGGCTGGCCCTGCTGGGCATGGTTCAGTTGGCGATCCCCTGCGTCCTGTCGGTGCTGTGCGCGCGGGTGCTGAAGGCGCCCGAGGTTTCTCTGCTGGCCTTGCTGGAAGTGGTCTTCGGCATCGCGCTGGCCTGGGTGGGTGCCGGTGAGGCGCCCGGTGCCACGGTGTTGACCGGGGGAACTCTTGTGATCGGTGCGCTCGTGGTCAATGAATTACTTGGATGGAAACAAAGAAATGCCTGATGTGATTATTGAACTGCAGGGTCGGATCGGATTCATCACGCTGAATCGGGGCCGTTCCCTGAACGCACTTTCGCTGGCCATGATTCGCGAGCTGACCGTGACCTTGCTCGCCTGGCGCGAGGACCCGCAGGTGCTGGCCGTGGCCGTGCGCGGCATGGGCAAGGAAGGGCCTTTCGGCGCCTTCTGCGCGGGCGGCGACATCCGCTTCTTTCATCACGCGGCCCTGGCCGGCAACCCGGAGCTGGAGGACTTCTTCACCGAGGAGTACGCGCTCAACCACCTGATCTACAAGTATCCCAAGCCGTACATCGCTTTCATGGACGGGGTGGTCATGGGCGGCGGCATGGGGATCAGCCAGGGGGGCAGCGTGCGGATCGTGACCGAGCGCACAAAGATGGCCATGCCGGAAACCCACATTGGCCTGTTTCCCGACGTGGGTGGCGGCTATTTCCTCAGCCGTTGTCCAGGCCACGTGGGCGAATACCTGGCACTCACCGGGCACACGCTGGGCGGGCACGAGGCGGTGGCCGTGGGCCTGGCCGACGGTTGCGTCGATTCCGGACGCCTGCCCATCCTGTGGGACACCCTTGGGGCGACACCCTTTGAATCGAGCGCGGCCGTCGAGCACTGGATTGCTACCAGTTTCGCAGCAAACAACGACCGTCCGACGATGGCAATACAGCAAATAAACTCATTTTTTGGTCGGGAAACGGTGCCGGCCATCCTGGAGGCCTTGGAAGCCGACGCCAGCGCCTGGGCGCAGGGCACGGCAGCCGTGCTGCGCAAGCGCTCGCCACTGATGTTGCATGTGGTGCTGGAACAGGTCCGTCGCGCCCGCGCCATGGGGCTTGCCGATGATTTGCGCATGGAACGCGACATGGTACGGCACTGCTTCAACACCGTGCACCTTGGGCGATCGGGCAGCGGCAGCGAGACGGTGGAAGGGGTCCGTGCACTCGCGGTGGACAAGGACCACAGCCCCCGCTGGAACCCGCGGCGCATCGAGGATGTGACGCCGGAGATGGTGGCACCGTTTTTCGTCAGCCCGTGGCCCGCGCACGCCCATCCGCTGCGCATGCTTTCCTGAGCGCCGGCCGCTCCGCTTGACACCGGCTGGGCTCGCGGCCCGGTTCAGCGGTTGCGCGATTTCATGGCGCGCTCCACCTCCCGCTTGCCCTCGCGGTCCTTGATGGTGTCGCGCTTGTCGTGCTCGGCCTTGCCTTTGGCCAGTCCGATATCGCATTTGACGCGGCCGTTTTTCCAGTGCAGGTTCAACGGCACCAGGGTGTAGCCCTTTTGCTCCACCTTGCCGATCAGCCGCTTGATCTCTTCCTTGTGCAGCAACAGCTTCTTGGTGCGCACCGAATCGGGGTTGACGTGGCTGGACGCCGTGTTCAGCGGGTTGATCTGGCAACCGATGATGAAAAGTTCACCGTTGCGAACCACCACGTAGCCGTCGGTCAGTTGCACCTTGCCCTCGCGCAGCGACTTGATTTCCCAGCCCTCGAGCACCATGCCTGCCTCGAAACGCTCTTCGATGAAGTAATTAAACGCGGCTTTCTTGTTCTCGGCAATGCGTTTGGCGGGATCGGGTTTTTTGGTAGCCATGAATCAATGTGGGGGTGTCTGCAGAAGTTGTCAACAGACGTGCAAGGCAAACTTACAATCCGCTTCGAGTCGTGCATTCTATGAAAAACGTCAACAAGTCCGTCCTGATCTGGTACAGCCCCGAAGAGATGTATGCGCTGGTCACGGACGTGGCACGCTATCCGGAGTTTCTTCCCTGGTGTGACCACGGGAAAGTGGTGGAGCAGGATGATGCCGGCATGGTGGCCGAGATGGGCATCACCTTCAGCGGTATCAGGCAGGTTTTCACCACACGCAATGAACATGTGCCGGGGCGCGTGGTCCACATGCGACTTCTCAAGGGGCCGTTCTCCCGGCTCGACGGTGGCTGGCAGTTTGTGCCTCTTGGCGATGGATCACAGCGGGCCTGCCGGGTCGAGTTCAAGATGGACTACGGCTTTGACAACCGGGCGCTGGCGGCAGTCGTGGGGCCGGTTTTCGACAAGATTGCGGCCAGCCTGGTCGATGCCTTTGTCAAGCGTGCCGAGCAGGTTTACGGCTGAGCCATGCCAATCCGGGTCAGCATCGTCTATTCACCGGGCGCGCGGCAGGTCTTCGAAGAAATGCTGGATCTGCAAGACGGGGCAACCGTGCGGCAGGCCGTGCAGGCCAGCGGTCTGCTGACGGCGTTTCCCGAACTCGATCTGAGCCACGCGATGGTTGGCGTCTGGGGCAGGAAGGCCTCTGCGAGCCAGGTCTTGCGGGAACGGGACCGGATTGAAATCTACCGGCCTTTGCAAGTCGATCCTAAAGTGGCGCGACGCGAACGCTTTCGCAAGCAGGGTGCCCGTACCTCTGGCCTTTTTGCGCACAAGCGCGACGGGGGCAAGGCAGGTGACTGATCACGCGCCTCAGGCCGACAGGGCCCGAGCGGCTCCGCCGCCTATTTGCATTCTGACTGGATGACACTCTGAAGGCGCTTTGCTTCAGCGGCTCGGGCCTCGTCGTCGAGGATGACACGTTCGCCGGCCTTGTTGGTCGTGGCGATGCGGGCGCCTGAATCAAAGCCCGCTTTGGCCTGCTGCGCGCGACTGCAGTTCTCAGCCCGTGTCTTCTGGAACTTCTCTTCCTCGGCTTGCTTTTTCGCGACCTCGGCCTGTTCAGCCTGTTTCTTCTTCTCCTCGAGTTCCTTGTCCTTGCCCGCCAGGCGTGGAGCCATGTTCGTTGCAGAAGCGGCGTTGCCAGGCGTTGATGGGGCGCCATCGGGCGCAGGGCCCGCGACACGCTCGGGAGTGGGGCGCCCGGCCGGCTGTTTGAGGATGTTCTTCTCCGGAATATCGGACGGCGGCGGCCGGTCACTGAAGACCTTGCGGCCGTCTTGGCCAATCCACTGCCACTGGGCCATGGCCGCCATGGAGGCGACGCATAGCACCCCCAGAATTACTTTACGTTTGAGTTTCATGCTGCCAGTTTAGCGCCGCTGCGCCCGCAAGTGAACCGGATCCGGACAAACTTCGGCTTTGTTTCCGTGACGCGGGCGCATTGCGGTGCATCGAGAAGGGTAAACACCAGTACCACGGGTACAATCGGTTTTTTGGAGCTTTCCCATGCGCCTTCTAGGAAAAGCGCTCACCTTCGACGATGTGTTGCTGGTGCCCGCATTCTCCGAGGTCCTGCCCAAGGACACCTCTCTCGCCACCCGGTTTTCCCGCAATATCGAGCTGAAGCTGCCCCTGGTGTCCGCCGCCATGGACACCGTCACCGAAGCGCGCCTGGCCATTGCCATCGCCCAGGAGGGCGGCATCGGCATCGTTCACAAGAACCTCACGCCGGCCGAGCAGGCTGCCCAGGTGGCCAAGGTCAAGCGCTACGAAAGCGGCCTGTTGCGCGATCCTGTGGTCATCACCCCGACCACCACGGTCCGCGAGGTCATCGCCTTGTCTGCGCAACTCGGCGTTTCGGGCTTTCCGGTGTGCGATGGCGGCAAGGTGGTGGGTATCGTCACCGGGCGCGACCTGCGTTTCGAGACCCGCTACGACCAGCCCGTGCGTGAAATCATGACGCCGCGTGAGCGTCTGGTCACTGTGCCTGACGGCACCACGCCCGAGGAAGCCAAGGCCCTTCTGAACAAACACAAGCTGGAGCGCCTGTTGGTGGTCAACGATGCTTTTGAGCTCAAGGGCCTGATCACGGTGAAGGACATCACCAAGCAGCTCAATTTCCCGAATGCGGCGCGTGACGCCACGGGTCGTTTGCGCGTGGGCGCGGCGGTGGGCGTGGGCGAGGGCACCGAAGAACGCGTGGCCGCGCTGGTCAAGGCCGGCGTGGACGCCATCGTGGTCGATACGGCGCACGGTCACAGCAAGGGCGTGATTGAGCGGGTGCGCTGGGTCAAGCGCAACTATCCCGAGATCGAGGTCATCGGCGGCAACATCGCCACCGGCGCTGCCGCGCTGGCGCTGGTCGAGGCGGGCGCGGATGCGGTCAAGGTCGGCATCGGCCCTGGTTCCATCTGCACCACTCGCATCGTGGCGGGCGTGGGCGTGCCCCAGATCATGGCGATCGACAGCGTCGCCACGGCGCTCAAGGGCACCGGGGTGCCGCTGATTGCCGATGGCGGCATCCGTTACAGCGGCGACATCGCCAAGGCCATCGCGGCTGGTGCGGGCACGGTGATGATGGGCGGCATGTTCGCCGGTACCGAAGAGGCGCCCGGCGAGGTCATCCTTTACCAGGGTCGCAGCTACAAGAGCTACCGGGGCATGGGCTCCATCGGCGCGATGCAGCAGGGCAGCGCGGACCGCTACTTCCAGGAATCGAGCACCGGCAACCCCAACGCCGACAAACTGGTGCCCGAGGGCATCGAAGGCCGCGTGCCCTACAAGGGCTCCGTCGTCGCCATCATCTACCAGATGGCCGGCGGCCTGCGCGCCAGCATGGGCTATTGCGGCTGCGGCACCATTGCTGAGATGCACGAACGCGCCGAGTTCGTCGAGATCACCACCGCCGGCATTCGCGAAAGCCACGTGCACGACGTGCAGATCACCAAGGAAGCGCCCAACTACCGGGCGGAATAATTGCTCACCCCCAGGCTGCGCGCACTGCGTGTCGCTGCACCACCCCCCTTGCAGGGGGCAACGTCAGCGGTCCGGCAAAGCCGGTCCCGCGGCGTTCCTGGGTTGAAGACACGCGTAGAGCTCGCCTGACTTATGCAACACCAGAAAATCCTCATCCTCGATTTCGGCTCCCAGGTCACCCAGCTGATCGCCCGGCGCGTGCGCGAAGCCCATGTGTTCTGCGAAGTCCACCCCTGCGACGTGACCGACGACTGGGTGCGCGAATATGCGAAGGACGGCGCACTCAAGGGTGTGATCCTCTCGGGCAGCCACGCCAGCGTCTATGAAGACAGCACCGACCGTGCGCCGCAGGCCGTTTTCGAGCTTGACGTGCCGGTGCTGGGCATCTGCTATGGCATGCAGACCATGGCGCAACAGCTCGGCGGCAAGGTTGAAGGCGGCCACACCCGCGAATTCGGCTACGCCGAAGTGCGGGCGCGCGGCCACACGGCATTGCTCAAGAATATTGCCGACTTCACCACGCCCGAGGGCCACGGCATGCTCAAAGTCTGGATGAGCCACGGCGACAAGGTCACCGAGTTGCCGCCTGGCTTCAAGCTCATGGCCAGCACCGACAGCTGCCCGATTGCCGGCATGGCAGACGAGGCGAGGGGTTACTACGCCGTGCAGTTCCACCCCGAGGTCACGCACACCGTGCAGGGCCAGGCGCTGCTGGAGCGCTTCGTGCTCGAGATCTGCGGGGCCACGCCCGACTGGGTCATGCGCGACCATGTTGCCGAAGCGGTGGAAAAGATCCGCGCCCAAGTCGGCGACGAGGAGGTCATTCTGGGCTTGTCCGGCGGCGTCGATTCATCGGTTGCGGCCGCGCTGATCCACCGCGCCATCGGCGACCAGCTCACCTGCGTCTTCGTCGACCACGGCCTGCTGCGCCTGAACGAAGGCGACATGGTGATGGACATGTTCGTCGGCAAGCTCCACGCCAGGGTCATCCGGGTGGACGCGGCGGACCAGTTTCTGGGGCACCTGGCCGGCGTCAGCGAACCCGAAGCCAAGCGCAAGATCATCGGGCGCGAGTTCGTCGAGGTGTTCAAGGCCGAGGCGGCCAGGCTCAAGGCGGGCACGGGCGGCCACAAAGGGGCGAAATGGCTGGCCCAAGGCACGATCTACCCCGACGTGATCGAGTCCGGCGGCGCCAAGAGCAAGAAGGCCGTCACGATCAAGAGCCACCACAACGTCGGCGGCCTGCCCGAGCAGCTCGGTCTGAAACTGCTGGAGCCGCTGCGCGACCTGTTCAAGGACGAAGTGCGCGAGCTCGGCGTGGCCCTGGGCCTGCCGCACGACATGGTGTACCGCCACCCGTTCCCGGGCCCTGGCCTGGGCGTGCGCATCCTGGGCGAAGTGAAGAAGGAGTACGCCGACCTGCTACGCCGCGCCGACGCCATCTTCATCGAGGAACTGCGCTCCACGATCGAGCCGAATTCTGGCAAGACCTGGTACGACCTGACCAGCCAGGCCTTCACCGTGTTCCTTCCGGTCAAAAGCGTGGGCGTGATGGGCGACGGCCGTACCTACGACTACGTGGTGGCCCTGCGCGCGGTGCAGACCAGCGACTTCATGACCGCCGACTGGGCCGAGCTGCCCTATGCCTTGCTAAAAAAGTTCTCCAGTCGCATCATCAACGAGGTGAGCGGGATCAACCGCGTGACCGACGACGTGTCGAGCAACCCGCCGGCCACAATCGAGTGGGAATAAGGCCAGGCTGAAAGCGGCGGCGGCCCGGCGCAACCCTTAGGCGAGGAGGACGAACCGTGTTGTTTCATGATCGAATCGAGGCCGGTCACCGGTTGGCCAGGGCACTGCATGCTTACCAGGGGCGCTCGCCGTTGATCCTGGCGATTCCGCGCGGCGCCGTGCCCATGGGCCGTGCACTGGCGGACGATCTTCAGGGCGAGCTGGACGTGGTCATGGTGCGCAAGATCGGCGCGCCCTACAACCCCGAATTTGCCCTCGGCGCGGTGGACGAGAGCGGCTGGGTGTACCGCAACCCCTGGGCCGGCGGGGATCCGGCGACGCTCAAATACATCGAGTCCGAAAGCCGGGTCCAGCTCGAAGTCCTGCGTCGCCGCCGTGCGCAGTACACGCCGGGGCGCGCGCCGGTCGATCCGGCCGGGCGCATCGTCATCGTGGTGGACGACGGCCTGGCCACCGGCTCGACCATGATTGCCGCACTGCACGCGCTGCGCGGCCGCAAACCGGCACGGCTGATCTGCGCGGTTCCCGTGGCGCCCCCTGATGTGCTGGACAAGATCGGCGCGTATGCCGACGAAGTGGTCTGCCTGCACACGCCGGCCGACTTTCAGGCCGTCGGGCAGTTCTATCGCCATTTCGACCAGGTGGATGATGCAGAGGTGATCGACGTGCTTCGCGCCAGCCAGCCTGGCCACGTCGCTGCAGACAATCCCGGGACGGTTTCAGTGCCAGCACAGGTTCGCGCTGCCAGCACGGGTCTCAAGGGCGGTGCGGTCCATATGAGGCTGGCCGATGTCACGCTGGAAGGCGAACTGCATCCCGGCGACGGGCAACGCCTCGTGGTGTTCGCCCATGGCAGCGGCAGCAGCCGCCAAAGCCCTCGCAACCGGTACGTCGCACAGGTGCTGAATGAGTCCGGCATCGGCACGCTGCTGTTCGACATGCTGACGGAGCAAGAGGATCAGGACTACGAGCGCCGCTTCGATATTGATCTGCTGACCCAGCGTTTGCTGGGCGTGACGGACTGGTTGCGCGCGCAGGCGCCGGCTCTGTCGCTGGGTTACTTTGGCGCGAGTACCGGCGCGGCGGCGGCGCTGCAGGCAGCAGTGGCGCTGCGACCGCCGGTGGACGCTGTCGTGTCGCGCGGCGGGCGGCCGGATCTGGCAGGCGCGCAGGCGCTGCAACGGGTGACGTGCCCGACCCTGCTGATCGTCGGGAGCCTGGATACCGAGGTCCTGGCGCTCAACCGGAAGGCGCTGGCGCAGATCGGGCCTGCGGGCAAGCTGGTGCAGATCCCGGGTGCCACGCACCTGTTCGAGGAGCCCGGTACGCTGGAGCAGGCCGCCACGGTCGCCGCGCACTGGTTCGCGCAGCATCTGCGCGGGGAAGCATCGATCGAAGGCTCCTAGGCTGCAGCGCCGGCCCTCGCGCCGCGCGTCAACTTTCCAGCGCGTACGGGTCACCGCATGAGGCCGCTCGCGATTCGGCTGGCAGAATGTGGCGTTCAGTGAGACGTCTTCTCGGGAGCAGCAGCATGATCGGATACACCACGGTCGGAACGAACCAGCTGGCGGTTGCGGTGGCGTTCTACGACGAACTCTTCAAGGAAGTTGGCGTGCACCGGCTGATCGATTTCGGCGAGCGGGGCATGGCCTGGGGCGTGTCCTGGGACAAACCCAGTTTCGCGGTGCTTACGCCCTTTGACGGCCAGCCCGCAACGGTGGGCAATGGCAGCATGGTGGCTTTGACCTTCGGCACCCGCGAGGCGGTGAACGCAATGCACGCCAAAGCCATGGCGCTGGGCGGTCGCGAGGAAGGGGCGCCCGGGCTTCGGGAAGGCAATTTCTACGCCGGGTACTTTCGCGACCTCGACGGCAATAAACTCTGCATCTTCACCGTCCTCCAAGGCTGACCGCCATGTACCTGCCACGCCAGTTCGAGGCCAAAGACGAAGCGATCGCCACCGAGCTGATCCGCGCCCGTCCGTTTGCCAGCCTGATCAGCGTGGACGACGAAGGCCTGCCCTTTGTGACCCATCTGCCGCTGCATCTGGTGGAGCGGGACGGGCAGCGGGTGTTGCTCGGGCACTGTGCCAAGCCCAATCCGCACTGGCGCTACCTGCAGGCGCGGCCGCAGGCCGTGGTCACGTTCCTCGGGCCCCATGCCTATATGTCGCCCCAGGTGTACCCGGACCTGGCTCGCGTGCCCACCTGGAACTATCTGGCTGTGCACTGCACGGTGCAGGCGACCCTGATCAAGGAACCGGCGGCCAAGGATGCGCTGCTGAAGAAGCTCATTGGCGACCATGAGCCGCCCTATGCGGCGCAGTGGCGTGCCCTCGGCGAGGAGTTTGCCCACAAGATGCTGGCGGGCATCGTGGCCTTCGAGCTGGCCGTGACCCGGCTCCAGTGCAAGCTCAAGCTGAACCAGCACCGCCCGGAAGCCCATGCCGCCATGCGCCAGGGCTATGCGGGTGGCAGCGAGGATGAACGGGCGCTGGGGCGGTGGATGGACCGGCTGGGGATGGTGCCGCCGGCCAACGAAGGAGGTTCGACATGAAGGGGGTGTTCGGCCTGGTGGGCCTGCTGCTGGCGCTGGCCATCGTCGGCGTGGTGGTCAAGAAACAGCTCGACAGCACCTCGCAGCGCGTGCCGGCGCTGGCGCCAGCGGTGCCGGGCGGGGCGGCCTCCGCGCCCGCCACCACCGTCCGGGAACAGAGTCAGCAGGTGCAGCAACAGTACAAGCAGGCGGTGGACGGCCTGATGCAGCAGCCGCGCCCGATGCAGGACGAAAAATAGGCGGCGCTCCGCCGGTTTCATGCCCAAATACGGCCGTTCCCAGCGCGAAATGGCGCAGTGATGCTATTTTTTCAGTAGTAGTCCCGTTATAGTCCCGTTATGCCGAGGCACGGCGTGCCATCAGCAACTCCAGATTCGGGACCGTGCGCGCGCCTGGTGGCCACCTCGCGCAAGCTTGCGTTCCATGAGCAAATGGCTCTGGGTTCTGTTCCCCGCTTTCGTTGCATTCGGCTGGGTGGGCTTGCGTGCGTGGCGCGGGCGTTTGCCGTCGCGGGCGAAGCTCAACGCGGCCTTCAGCGTTGTGCTGCTGCTGTACCTGTTGCTGACCGCCGGGCTGGGGCTGTTCTGGGTTTCCAACCAGCATTTGCCGGTTTTCGACTGGCACTACCTGTCGGGGTACGTTCTGCTGGTGGTGCTGGCCGTGCATCTGGCCTTCAATGCCCGGGCCCTGTGGCGGCACCTGCGCGCTCCGCCGCCACGCGCGCCAACCGCGCCGGAGATGGGCGCTCGCCGCTTTGCGCTGCTTGGAGGCCTCGGCGCCCTGGGCCTGTCGGGCGCGCTCGGTCTGGGCTATCTGCTCGGCCTGCGCCACGGGCGCACCGAGGTGAAACTGGTCGTTGGCGGGGCCGGTCCGGATGCCGCCCCGGACCGCCTGGCCTTGGTCGAGGCGTTTCATGCGCATTCGTCCCATTCCCGAGCCGGCCTGATCCGTAAGGCGCCCGGCCTGTATTGGGGGCTGGCGCCACCACCCTCCAAGCCGGTACAGACGCCAGGCGTGACCGTGGTGCCGCTGCCGCTGCCGCCGCCGGCGCGGTCCCCGACCGGTGGCGACCTCTTCAGCCTCGAGGGCCTGTCCACCTTGTAATGGCATACCGCCGGCATCAGCGCCGAATCGGCGGGCATCGACCTGCGCACGGCGCCCTCGTCCGGGGCACTTTTTCGTCCGAGTTCTATGTCGCCGTTCGGGCGCTTCCCGGCCTGCAGGCGGGCTTGTGGCACTACCGGCCCCAGGGCCACGGGCTGGCCCGCATCGGTCCGCAGGCCGCGCCCGATGCGGCGCTTTTGCCCGCCGAAGCCCTGGCCGCCGTGATCGCCACCGCCGTCTGGCGGCGCACCGGTCACAAACACGGCGACCGTTGCCTGCGCTATGTGCTTGCCGATCTGGGCCATGCGCTGGAAAACCTCTGCCAGGTGGCCGCCGCGCTGGGCGCGGGCACGACGCTGTCGGGCGCGTTCGACGAATCGGCTCTGGCCCGGCTCCTGCAGGTGGATGAGCGCGAGGAGGGCGTGCTCGCCCAGGTCCTGCTGCATGCGGGGCCGGTCCAACTGCGGCAACTGCCCCCGGCCTTGCTCCTGCGCCGATCACGGACGACCTGGGAATCGGCATCACCGGGACCCTGCACCAGCCCGCCTCATTGCGCGGGGCGCCGCAGCGGGCGGCCCACATCGTTGCGGCGGCGCAAGTCGAGGGCGATCCGTTGCCGCTGATTACGGTCGACCCCGCAGGCGCGGCGCGCGACTACCCGCATGCGTTCATCGAAGCGCGTCTGGTGGGTGAGCGCCTGTACCTGAGCGGGCAGGCGCTCGGGCTCGGGGTGTGCGGCATTGGTGCCTTTTTTGACGACGAAACGGCCGCTCTGGCAGGTGTCGATCCAGCCCAGGAATGGGGGGTGCCCCTGGTCGCCGTCGGTGCGACGGGATGACGATGCGGCTTATCCGTGACAGGGTCCGGGTTTGTTCTTTTGGGTAGGATGGCTCAATGCGCGACTGGATCCGGAAACAAATTCCCACCGAAGAAAGCCTGAAGTCCAAACCGGGCCTGCGCTGGCTGGGTCCGCTGTTGCGCCGTCGCTGGCTGTGGCACCTGAACCGCCGCACCGTCTCGATTGGCGTGGGCGTGGGGGTGTTCTTCGGTTTTCTGATCCCGGTCATGCAGATTGCCGGTGCGGCCATCTTCGCGGTGGTGCTGCGGGCCAACCTGCCGGTGGCGGCCGTTTCCACCCTGGTGTCGAACCCGTTCACCTATGTGCCCATTGGCCTGATGGCCTACAAGACCGGCATGGCGTTGCTCGGCGAAGCGGTTGATCCCCAAGCACTGGAAGTGTTGGCAAGCGGCTCGGGGGGCGAGGCGAAGGCGCAGGGCGAGAGCAGTTGGGCCGATACCATTGCCGAGGTGGGCAAGCCGCTGTTCCTGGGTCTGGCGGTATTTGCGGTCGTGGGCGGGCTCAGTTCCGGGTTGCTGGCGTACCTGGTCTGGACGATCGCAGCAAAGTCCCGGCGCCGCAGGCGATTGCTGGAATTCCAGGCCCGGCTGAACCGGCATTAGCCCCGAGCGTGCCGCACGAACCTGGGGCTGCCTCCCAGGCGAAGCGATGGCCTTGGCGCTGTTTTCGAGCGAAAATGACCGAAAACCAGGGGCCTTGATTGACAAGCGATTCATCCACCGACTCCCGCTGTATGCGCCTGGCGCTGGCTGAAGCGCTCGCCGCCGCGACAGCCGGCGAGGTGCCTGTGGGCGCGGTGGTGGTCAAGGACGGCTTGGTCATCGGCAGCGGGCGCAACGCCCCGATCGGCGCACACGACCCCACCGCCCATGCCGAGATCGTCGCCTTGCGGGCCGCGGCGCGGCACCTGGGCAACTACCGGCTCGACGGTTGCACGCTGTATGTCACGCTGGAGCCCTGCGCCATGTGCGGTGGCGCGATGCTGCATGCACGGCTGGCGCGCGTGGTCTATGGAGTGCCCGACCCCAAGACCGGTGCGGCCGGTTCGGTGCTGAACCTGTTTGGCGAGCCCCGGCTGAACCACCAGACCCGGGTGGAAGCCCTGGCAGACGCCGATCTGGCCGCTGCCTGCGGCGCCTTGCTCACCACATTTTTCAAGGAGAAGCGTTTGTCACCCGAACACCCCCTGCGTGAAGACGCCTTGCGCACGCCGGAGTCCGCCTTTGCCGGTTTGCCCGGCTACCCTTGGCCGCCCCATTACCTGAGCGACCTGCCGAGCCTGGCCGGCCTGCGCCTGCATTACCTGGATGAAGGGCCGGCCGATGCGCCGCGCACCTGGCTGTGCCTGCACGGCAATCCGGCCTGGAGCTACCTGTACCGCAAGATGATCCCGGTGTTTGCCGCGTTGGGCGACCGGGTCGTGGCGCCCGACCTGATCGGCTTCGGCAAGAGCGACAAGCCCAAGAAAGACAGCTTCCATACCTTCAGCGGGCACCGCCAGGTGCTGCTGGAGTTCATCGAGCGGCTCGACCTGAAGAACGTGGTGCTGGTGGTGCAGGACTGGGGCGGCCTGCTCGGCCTGACCCTGCCGATGGCGGTGCCGCAGCGCTACCAGGGCCTGCTGGTCATGAACACCACGCTGGCGACCGGCGATGCCCCGCTGTCGCTTGGCTTCGTCGCGTGGCGCGAGATGTGCGCGAAGAACCCGGAGTTCGACGTGGGCCGCCTGTTTGGGCGCGGCAACCCGCAGATGAGCGCCGACGAGTGCGCCGCCTACAACGCGCCGTTCCCGGACCGGGGCCATCGTGCCGCGCTGCGCGCGTTCCCACCGATGGTGCCGGACGGCATGAACTCCGATGGCGCAGCGATTTCACGTGCCGCGCGCGACTTCTGGCGCGATGAGTGGACCGGCCAGACCCTGATGGCCATCGGCGCGCAGGACCCGGTGCTCGGCGAGCCGGTGATGCGCGCGCTGCAGCAGGTGATCCGCGGTTGCCCGGAACCGATGCTGCTGCCGCAGGCCGGCCATTTCGTGCAGGAGCATGGCGAAGCCATTGCGACGGCTGCGCTGGCCCATTTCACGACCCGGTAATTGGAATCTGACCCCCATTTATGGCCCACATCTACATTTTTTCCCCGTCCAGCGCGGTGCGCGACAAGGCTGCGTTTCGCCGCGGCGTGAAGCGGCTCACGGCGCTGGGCCATGCGGTGGAGGTGGACGAAGCCGCGCTCGCCGTGCACATGCGCTTCGCCGGCGATGACGCCACCCGGATCGCCGCGATCCACCGCGCAGCGGCCAGCGGCGCCGACGTCGCGCTGATCTCGCGCGGCGGCTACGGCCTGACGCGCATCCTGCCGGGCATCGCGTACAAGAAGGTCGCCAAGGCGATCGAGGGTGGCACGCAGTTCATCGGCCAGAGCGACTTCACCGCGCTGCAGAATGCCTTGCTGGCGCAGACCGGCGCCATCAGCTGGGCCGGCCCGGCGCTGGGGGAGGATTTCGGTGTCGAGGGCGATCCCGACGACATCATGGAAGCCTGCTTCGACGACCTGGTGCAGGACCAGGGGGAGGGCGCGGGCTGGCGGCTGCCGCTGGAAAAGGCGTCGAAAACTCCTGAAACAATAGCTGGTGATGGCCGTTCGACGCTGGGAAGTGGCCAGAAATCGATCAGAAATGCGGTGCTGTGGGGTGGCAACCTCTCGGTGCTGGTCTCTTTGCTTGGCACGCCGTACTGGCCCGAGGTGAAGGGCGGCGTGCTGTTCATCGAGGACGTCAACGAGCATCCGTTTCGCATCGAGCGCATGCTCACGCAGCTGTTGCACGCGGGGGTGCTGGCGCGCCAGAAGGCCATCGTGTTCGGCCAGTTCACCGGCATCCGGCTGGCACCGCACGACAAGGGCTACAAGCTGGCCACCGTGGTGACCTGGCTGCGTGGCCAGCTCAAGGTGCCAGTGCTCACCGGCCTGCCATACGGCCATGTGCCAACCAAGGTGCTGCTGCCGGTCGGTGCGAAAGTGGATTTGCTGGTCGAAGGGCGCGACGCGCTGATGGTGTGGGGCCACCTCTGAATTGGCGAAAACCCCTCGTGCAGCGCCGGCCGCTCGGCCAATTTGCATTGGCGCTGCCTTGAATCAATGCGGGTGGTGAGAGTGCGCCGGCAATGAGCCAGTGCGATTGCCAGACGGTGCAGCGGCGCGCAGGAACCCGCCAGTGTGATCAGTGCGTGCCGAGGTGCTTTTCAGCCAGCATGGCTTGCGGAAGCAAGCCCCTGAACCGTTCGCTCAGATAGGCGATTTCCTGGCGAGCACGCGTTTCGCCGTGCATGTCGGCGAGGGCAGCCATGAGTTCGCTACGGCTGTACCAGAGTCCAAGCACATCACCCTCGTGCTGTAGCTTGCTTGCCAGCCTGGCGTGGTCTTCGCAACCGGCTTTGCCAAGCGTGTCCAGCATCGCCACCCGCAGTTGCTCCACGCGCTGCCGACGCGGTGGCTCGGCCGTCGCGCCGGTGGGGCTGAACAGATTGAACAGACTGTTTTTCAGGGACCGCGTAAGCGTTTTCATAGTGATCGAATCTGTGTTTCTTGCGAAACAGGTGTTTCAGATTAGAGCGAGACAGTCCTCATGGCAAGCTTTTCGTGGCACATTTGCAACAACTTGTAGCAACTCATCGGCTCTGCGCAAGGGGAAACGCGTGTATTGCGTGTCATCTGGAACCTTTGGCGCGATGCTTGGGACTGCGCGGGTCGAGTTGGTCCGAAACAAGCATGTTCAAGGGCCAAATTCATCAGGATTGCCCTAAACTAGGGCGTTACAAATTAGAAAGTCACTTGTTGCATGGGCACTTTTGCCACTGTCATTTTTTCGGATCTCACAGGCAGCACCGGCGTATTCGAGGCTTTGGGCAACGAAAAGGCAACGATCGCGGTGACGCGGTTGACGCAGTTGATGGGCGAGGCCTGCGAGTCGCATCGGGGGCGGGTCATCAAGACGCTCGGCGACGGGGTTCTTGCCGTCTTTGACGGCGAGGCCGACGCGGTCGAGGCCATGGTGGATCTGCAACGCCTGCATCACCATCGCATCGCCAGCTGGCCACCCAAATTGTTGATGCATGTGAAGGTGGGCATGGCCAGCGGTGAAATCGTCCTTGTGGATGACGACTGTTACGGCGAAGCCGTCAACCTGGCTTCGCGCCTGTGCGATCTGGCCGGGCCGGGCGAAATATGGGCCACCCAGGAGGTCGTCGAACCGTTGCGCCCTGCGGCCGGCGTGCGATTTCAGGCGCTGGGGCCGATCAGCATCCGTGGCCTGGCCGATCCGCGCCCCGTCTGCCAGATTGGCTGGAATGCGGGCGAATCGACAGAATTTCAGACCATCTCGGCACCGCTGGGCTCGCTGGAACCTCCTGGCGGAAACACGCTGGGACGGATCGAGTTGTCGTGGCTGAACGTCAGCGCAGCCTACCAGTCCTCTGACTTGCCGATTCACCTCGGACGGCTGAACGATGTCGAGTTCGGCGTGAATGACCCGCGCGTATCGCGGCGGCATGCGCGTATCGACTGGACCAGCAACAACTTTGTTCTGACCGATCTCAGCAGCTTTGGTACCTGGGTGCGTTTTGCCGGCGCTGCCAGCGAGCTGGCGCTGCGCCGCGGCGAATGCGTGCTGCACGGGCATGGTGATATCTCCCTGGGCGCTCCCTTCAGCGATTTCACCGCGCCGATCGTGAGCTTTACCTTGCTGGAAGGTTCAGTGACCCTGGCGCACCGGTCCCAGCCCTGACAGGAGTGGCCTGGCGTTTTCCAGCCCCAGCCGCTATGGCGACATGAGTGCCGAGTGGGCCGCCGTCAGTTGCCGGCGCTTGCAGCTCAGGCCGGCGGCTTTCAGCCACACGCTGGCGCGCACGCCCTGACCCACGGTCTCAGCTGCCCGACTGGTCGGGGTTCTTGCCCTTGAACGGCGCGTAGAAGGCCTTGATGGTCTCCATGTCGCGCTCGATGTCACCTGTCGGATGGAACACCGGGCCCAGGCCCGAAACCTTGCGCGCATAGTCCATGTAGGCCATCACGATCGGGACCTGGGCCCCCTGGGCGATGTGATAGAAGCCGGTTTTCCAGTAGCGTGTCTTGCTGCGCGTGCCCTCGGGCGGCACCGTGAGTTGCACTGTGCCGTCGGCCGCGCGCAGGGCCTCGACCGATGCGGCCACCAGATTGGTCGATTTTTCACGGTCGACCGAAATGCCGCCGAGCCAGCGCATGACCCCGCCGAACGGCGGCCTGAAAATGCTCTCCTTGCCCATCCAGTACAGGTTCAGGCGCAGTGCAAAGCCCACCATCAGGGTGTAGGGCAGGTCCCAGTTGCTGGTGTGGGGCGCGGCGATCAGCACGCACTTGGGGCAATCCGGCGGCAGGCTGCCCTCGACCTTCCAGCCGGTGAGTTTGAGAAAGGCCAGGGACAGACCGCGGAGCAAGGTGTTGACGACCGGGGTGGTGAAGATGGTGCGATGCATGGGCAGCGACTGTACGGTAAATTCAGCTGACGATGACCAACTACTGGGCGCTGGCGCCTCAAACCGGTGCGGCGTTTGATGTTCCGTTGACGCAGGTCACCGGGCTGCTGCAGAAGCTCGGCCTGTCCGGGGGCCATGCGGTGGCCGAGGCGCTGTTGCATCTGCTCGGCAGTCGGGTGCCGCTGGCGCAGTGCGCGATCTTTTCCTACGAGGGCAGCGGACGCCCGCGCATCGTGGCGGTCGGTGATCGGGCACGCACGCAGGCGCTGCCGCGTATCTCACAGGATTACGTGACGCGGTTCTACCCGCTGGACGGCAGTGTGCGCGTGATGCAGGCTGAACTCGCCGCGGCGCGCAGTGCCAGCCCTGCAAACCCCCACATCCTTCTCCACCGGCAAAAGGGCCAAGACATTGCCCACGCCGAATACCGTGCCATCTGCTACGAATTGCCGCAGGTCGCGGAGCGGCTGGCGATTCTGGCGCTGCATGAGGGCGAGCGCTGGCTGTCGGTCAATTTCTACCGGGGCATCGAGCACGGGCCGTTTGACGATGCGGCCATCCGCATGGTCGAGGCCTTTGCGCCGCTGGTGGTGCAGGCGGTGCGCCTGCACTATGGCGGACAGGCGCTGAACCACGACCTGGCCGAGCTGATGCTGGCGCGGCTGCTGCGCCGCTGCCCGACGCTGACCAAGCGCGACCAGGACGTGGTGCGGGGCCTGCTCGGCGGGCTCACGACCGAGGGCATTGCCGACCGCATGGGCATCGAGGTGTCCAGCGCGCAGACTTACCTCAAGCGCGTCTACCGCAAGCTCGGCATTTCCGGGCAACGCGAACTGCTGGGCCTGCTGATGCAGCCTGACGCCGGCGCGTGATGCCGGCGCAGCGCCAGGGCAGGGCGCCTGTTCCCTTTTGGGGACAGCCACGGGGCGCCGCCTTTCCTACACTCAGCGGCACTGGCAGGCTTGTCCTGCGCCTGTCGAGAAAATACCGGAGACATCCATGCACCAGCCCCATGCCGAACCCCGGCGCTCGATCTACTACACCTACCAGGTTCACCAGCCCTGGCTGCCTTCGGCGCACCCGCCCCAGGCGCGCAAGAAGGTCGTCATCGTCGGTGCCGGCCCGATCGGTCTGGTGGCCGCGCTGGAGCTGGCGCGCCTGGGCGTGCCCTGCGTGCTGCTCGAATCCGAACTGCAGGTGTCCGAAGGCAGCCGCGCTATCGTTTTCACCCGCCGCTCGATGGAAATACTGCAGCAGGTCGGCGTGGACCGCCCCATCACCGCCAGCGGCCTGCCGTGGCGCTTTGGCAATTCGTTCTACCGCGGGCAGCGCGTGTACCGCATGGAAGCGCCGCACGACCCGGACGACCGCTTCTTCCCGATGATCAACCTGCAGCAGCAGTACCTGGAGCAGTACCTGACCGAGGCCGTGCTGGCCCACCCGCTGATCGACATGCGCTGGGGCAACCGCGTGACCCGCGTGGACCACAACGATGGCTTCGCCCGCGTCGAGGTGGACACGCCCGAGGGCCCGTACCTGCTGGAGTCCGACTGGCTGGTCGCCGCCGATGGCGCACGCTCCGGCATCCGCGCGATGATGGACCTGAAGCTCGAAGGCGCCTCCTACGAAGGTCGCTTCGTCATCGCCGACATCCGCATCGACCTGCCGCTGCCCACCGAGCGCCTGGCCTTTTTCGACCCCGACTGGAACCCCGGCAACACCATCCTGATGCACCGCGAGCCGCACGGCATCTGGCGCGTGGACTACCAGCTGCCCGCTGATGAAACGCCCGAGCAGGCGCTGGCCCCCGAATCGCTGAAGGCGCGCATCGACGCCCAGCTGGCCATGATCGGCCATGGCGGCACGCCCTGGGCAATGGACTGGTGCTCGGTCTATTCGGCCCGCGCGCTGACGCTGCCCGACTACGTGCACGGCCGCGTGCTGTTCACCGGCGACGCGGCGCACATGCTGCCGATCTTCGGCGTGCGCGGCGCCAACACCGGCTGGCAGGACGCCCAGGGCCTGGCCTGGCGGCTGGCCTTTGTGGTTCAGGGCGTGGCGCCCGAGGCCCTGTTGCAGAGCTACAGCAGCGAGCGTGTCGCCGCAGCCTGGGAAATCATCGAGGAGGCGGGCAAGAGCACCCGCTTCATGACGCCACCCACGCGCGGCTTTCGCCTGCTGCGCGACGCGGTGCTGTCGCTGTCGCTGAGCCAGCCCTTTGTGGGCCCGCTTTACCACTGGCGCACCTCGCGGCCGCACGAGTACACGCAGTCGCCATTGAACAGCCCGGGTGACGACAACTTGCTGTTCAAGGCTGGGCCTGGCCACGGCGCGCCGCCGCAGAACATCCGTCTGGGGGCTGACGACTACCTGCTGGATCACCTCGGTGGCGGTTTCGACCTGCTGTATTTCACTGAAGCTGCGGCCATGCCCGAAGCCTTGCAACAGGTCGTGGCCGAGACGCGATCGAAGGGCGTGCCGCTGCGTGTGGTGGCGGTGGGCGCTGCGGCCCCCGTGGCGGGTGCCGACCTGACACTGGCCGATGCCGACGGTCACTTCCGCCAACGCTACGGCGTGCGGGCCGGCGGCGCGGCCTACCTGCTGCGCCCTGACCAGCATGTCTGCGCGCGCTGGATGAGCCTGGACGCCAGCCGACTGCAATCCGCCCTCAGAACCGCCCTGGCCGGGCAAGGAGCCTGATCATGAGCACACCCAAGACGCTTTCCGTCCCCGGCCTGGAGCAGGTCTATGACGCACTGGCCACCGCCATCGACGCGGCAGGACCCGAAAAGTCCGAACTGTTCCTGGTCAAGCTGGTCCTGCTCAACGCCCACGCGCTGGGCGACCCCGGTGTGTTCCAGGCCCAGGTGGCGGCCGCGCTCAAAGACCTTTGAAGGGGTGCGGTGGGGGTGAAACCGTAAAATCCAGGGTCCCTTTCTCCCGGATCATCGCGTTTTCAGCGCGCCCACACCGCATGAACGCCCCCGTCGACGTCTCTTTCTTTTTGCGCGCCGCCAAGCCGTTGGCCAGCTACCGCCCCTACTGGGCGAAGCGCTTCGGCACGGCCCCGTTCCTGCCGATGAGCCGCGCGGAGATGGACAAACTCGGCTGGGACAGCTGCGACGTCATCCTGGTCACCGGCGACGCCTACGTGGACCACCCCAGCTTCGGCATGGCCGTGATCGGCCGCGTGCTGGAGGCGCAGGGCTTTCGCGTGGGCATCATCGCGCAGCCCGACTGGCACAGCGCCGAGCCGTTCAAGGCGCTGGGCAAGCCGAACCTGTTCTGGGGCGTGACCGCCGGGAACATGGATTCGATGATCAACCGCTACACGGCGGACCGCAAGATCCGCAGCGACGACGCCTACACCCCCGGCGACATCGGCGGCAAGCGGCCCGACCGCGCGGCCATCGTCTACAGTCAGCGCTGCCGCGAGGCCTACAACGATGTGCCGCTGATCCTCGGCGGCATCGAGGGCAGCCTGCGCCGTATCGCGCACTACGACTACTGGAGCGACAAGGTGCGCCGCTCGATCGTGGTGGACGCCAAGTGCGACCTGCTGCTCTACGGCAACGCCGAGCGCGCGCTGGTCGAGATTGCACACCGGCTGGCCGCGAAAGAGCCGGTGCAGCAGATCACCGACGTGCGCGGCACGGCCTTCGTGCGCCGCACCGACGACGAATCGCGCCACGACTGGTTCGAGATCGATTCCACCGAGGTCGACACCCCCGGCCATGTCGAAGACCACGTCAGCCCTTACCAGACCACGGCGGAGCAGGCGGCGTCAAAGGGCGCCAGCTGCGAGCGCCAGGATACTACCGTTTCCATAGCGCCTGGTGACCGTTCTGCGCTGGAGAAAGGCCGATTTGATGCTGAAAATGGCGTTCAACCCCTGACTTTCATTCCCAACCCGGCGGTCAAGAGCAAACGCCCGCCGCGCAGCAGCTCGGTGATCCGCCTGCCCAGCTACGAGCAGGTCCGCGCCGATGCCGTGCTCTACGCCCATGCCAACCGCGTGCTGCACCTGGAGACCAACCCCGGCAACGCCCGCGCGCTGGTGCAGGCGCACGGGGAGGGCGTCACCGCGCGCGACGTCTGGATCAACCCGCCGCCGATCCCGCTGACCACCGCCGAGATGGACTGGGTGTTCGGCCTGCCGTACGCGCGCAGCCCGCACCCGGACTACGCGGATGTGAACGGCAGCCATGATGGCGAGTCCAAGATCCCCGCGTGGGAGATGATCCGCTTCTCGATCAACATCATGCGCGGCTGCTTCGGTGGCTGCACCTTCTGTTCCATTACCGAGCACGAAGGCCGCATCATCCAGAGCCGCTCGGAAGACTCGGTGATCCAGGAGATCGAGGATATCCGCGACAAGGTGAAGGGCTTCACCGGCACCATCTCCGACCTCGGCGGCCCCACCGCCAACATGTACCGGCTGGGCTGCCGCACGCCTGAGATCGAGGCCGCCTGTCGCAAGCCCAGTTGTGTCTACCCCGGCATCTGCCAGAACCTGACCACCGACCACGGCCCGCTGATCCACATGTACCGCCGGGCGCGGGCCTTGAAGGGCGTGAAGAAGATCCTGATCGGCTCCGGCCTGCGTTACGACCTGGCGGTGAAGAGCCCCGAGTACGTGAAAGAACTGGTACAGCACCACGTCGGCGGCTACCTGAAGATCGCACCGGAGCACACGGAAGCGGGCCCGCTGACGAAGATGATGAAGCCCGGCATCGGCAGCTACGACCGCTTCAAGACGCTGTTCGACAAGTTCAGCCTTGAGGCTGGCAAGAAGCAGTTCCTGATCCCGTACTTCATCGCCGCCCACCCCGGCACCACCGATGAAGACATGATGAACCTGGCGGTCTGGCTCAAGAGAAACGGCTTTCGCGCCGACCAGGTGCAGACCTTCTACCCCAGCCCCATGGCCACCGCCACGGCGATGTACCACACCGGCCTGAACACCCTCAAGGGCGTGCACCGGGATGAGCGCGGCGAGAAGGTGGACGTCGTGCGCGGTGAAAAGCGCCGCCGCCTGCACAAGGCCTTCCTGCGCTACCACGACCCGGCCAACTGGCCATTGTTGCGCGAGGCGCTGAAAGCGATGGGCCGCGCCGACCTGATCGGCAACGGCAAGCAGCACCTGATTCCGACCTGGCAGCCGCTGGGCGACGGCGCCTACCAGAGCCCGCGACGGAAGAACTCGACCGTGGCCGAGCCCAAGGCGGCCGCCGCCAAAGGTCGCCTGCTGACCCAGCACACCGGCCTGCCGCCCAGGGCCACCGGCGGCACCCGTCCGGGCAGTCCGGTCGGTGGCGGCAAGCGCCGGGGGCGTTAAGCGTCATTTTTGTCAGGACTCCAAGCTTTTTTGGCGACTCTCCAGCGTCGGAGGGTCATTGATAGCTATCAAATAGATAGTGATCAGAAAGCACCATGTCGCTGGATGCCTTTGAACGTCAGGCAAATAAAAAGGGCATGCCGGTCGTCGACATGCCCTTTGGCGTTCCGGTGGCCGGTGACGCTGGCCCCGGCACCGGTGAAACGTTTACTTGGTGGGGGCGGGCTTGGTGGTCTTGAACGGGCCGGCGGGATTCACAGCCGTCGGCGGGGTGCCCGCGCTGGCGGCAGGTTCGGTGATGCCCAGGCGTTTTGCAATCGACTGCTCCAGCACCTTGACCTTGGGTTCGATGACGGAGCGGGTTTCAGTGACCAGTTTTTCCATCAAGGGCTTCTGCATCTCGGGGCCCAGCTGCTGGAATTTCAGCCAGGCGGGGTTTTCCATCACGCTGATGACCTGACGCAACTCTTCTTCCGTGAACTTCTCTTCGAGCACGGTGCCCACGGTGGATGGGGCGAGCTTGACGGCGCGGTCACG